>JBBRZQ010000024.1:0-42075 GCA_038236535.1 Actinomycetales bacterium | reverse complement strand
CGGCTGGACCACCCTCACCCTGGCGCCCGGGCACTACGAGATCGTCTGCAACCTGACCAACCACTACGCCGACCACATGTACCAAGGACTGGTCGTCACCTGACCCCAGAAGAAGCCGCCCACAACAGCGCCAACCACGATCGTCACCACGACCCCGACCCCGCCCGACCCGGTCGCCGCCAGCCTTGAGCCGACTCGAGTCAGAGCCCGCAGGTCACGAATAGACGGGCCAAACCCCCCACCGCGTCCGCGACGGGATCCTCCAGACCCAAAGACCAGCCACCATCTTTCCGCGTCCGCGACTGACGGCGACGCTCCCGCTCGCGCCCGGTCACCCATCGCGGCCACCAACTTCGGGTGGATGCCGCAGGACCAGCCCGCCGGATTTCACAGCATGACTGACCGGCGACTCACCGAGGTTTGACACAGGAGGCCCCGAGAGGACCGGCTGCACAGCGGCATCGGCCTGAGCACCGCCACCGACGTCCACTATTGGCTCGTCGACACCAGGGCCACGGTCCCAGCTGAGTCCTGCTCGATACTGGGGACGCTCACCTCGAGTGGTTCGTCACCGACACCGACCCGATCGTCCTCGCTACCACTGCCCCAAGCCACCTGGATCAATCCACCCCAACCCGAGCCCGCACCAGCGGCTCAACACCCGTCGGCCCCAGCTCCTCTGGACAATTCCGCGGCGCAGAGGGTCCAGCAACTGGGTGGGGCAGGTGCATGCCTGCCGAGCGGGTCAGGGGTGGGCGTGCCTGCGACGGGAGGGTCTGTATTCGTCGCTGGTCACCGCGTGGCGGCGGCTTCGCGACGCTGGCCTTCTGGCTGGTCGGGAGCCAGGGGAGAGCATCGGGGCGCTGAGCCGGGACCAGGCTGAGATCGTTCGACTTGCGCCGGCGGTGCCGAGTAGCACGGCGTCGCGGGTGATCTCAGCCACGCGGGGGCCTGGTTCAGGATTTCTGCGCCGGGGTCGACGCACCGCGGAGCACGTCGCGCCGCGCCTGGTACTCGTCGGCGTTGATCTCACCGCGGGCGAACCGCTCGTCCAGGAGCTGCTCGGGTGCGGAGCGCTGCGCTGGCCCGGGCGTGCTGGTGTTCGACCGGCCGCTGCGGAAGAGGGCCATCACCGCGAACACGACCACCGCCCAGAACACCAGCATCAGCAGGGTCATCACCACCCATCCGCCAGATCCCATTCCGCCCCAACCCATTCCGTCGTTCCACCACATCATGGTGTTCAACTCCTTCATCTGTGTCCTTCTAGTCTCTCCACCGTGCACGATGGTCCCGATGGTGCTTCCGTGAAGGTTGCGTAAAGTCTCGGGCGGTGGGGCGCCGGCGCAGACCAGGGGTGACTGCCTACTTGTTCAGCTGCGCGCGGACCTGGGTGAGCAGGTCGGTGGTGGACAGCCACATCGACGGGTACTCGCCGGACCAGCGCTGGGTCCCGGTCTTGTCGATGAGGACGAAGCTGTGCCCGGGCAGTCCTGCGTGCATGCCTTTGCCCAGCGTCCCGTAGGCCTTGGACACGGTTCCGTCATCGAGCAGGAACGGGGTCCTCACCCCGTTGGCTTGCATGTCGGCGGTGATCTGCTCCCGGGTGTTCATCACGATGGGGAGCACGGTCAGCCCTTCCTTGGCGACTGCGGGGTCCTTCTCGATCTGGCCCATCTGGACCAGGCACGCCTGACAGCCGGCGCCCTCACTGAAGTAGAGCAGGACGTTCTTCCCGCGCAGGCCGGAGAGACTGACCGCGGTCCCGGACGTGTCGGTGAGGGTGAAGTCCGGCGCGACCCGAGCCGCGGTGGAGGACTCCTGGCGGGAGTTGAGCATCATCGCGACGACGACACCGATCACCACGACCGCGACTGCCGCCCAGGCGAGACGACCCCGTCTGCGTCGCTGTTGGTCGTGCCTGACCTGGGCCTGCCGCACCTGGTTGAGGTGCTCGTGGCGGACCGGCGCCGGGTCGTGTCTGCTGGTACCTGTTGGCATGACAAGCGTCCTTACTGATGCATTTCTGGGGTAGGTCTCTGCCGGGAGTCGAGGTCCTCGACGTCCTCGACGTCCGCGGGCGAATCGCTGTCGTCGACGTCCAGTCCGCCATCATCGCGGGCAGATGTGGGTGGCTTCTCCCCGCGGGGGCGTGGCCTTAAGGTGGCGTAGACGAAGACCATGGCCAGTGCCAGGACGATCACGCCGAGGATGGCCTCCGGGATCGGCGCGGACGCCTTCTGAACCCACCCGAAGGCGGCGCCCAGCTGCTGGCCGAAGGCCACCTGGAAGCCGGGACCCGAGGTCATCTGCGCGCTGCCCGCCAGGTAGATCACGAAGAAGCCCATCGCGGCAAAGCCCACCGCCACGGCGAGGTTGACGGTGTTGGTTCTCAGGGTGCGTCGCCCGAGACGCAGCCGCACTGGGCGTGCGGTGAGGAACCTGCGCTCTCCGAGGTGGAAGCGGTCCCATAGCAGCGCCATGACGAACAGGGGGAAGGTCATCCCGAACGTGTATGCCAGACCGAGCAGCAGCCCACCGAAGGGCGACCCGGCCAGCGCCGAGAGGGTCATCACGCCCGCCAGGACCGGGGCGCAGCAGCTGCTGGCGATCCCGGAGAACACCCCGAGCGCGAAGAAGCTGGCCGAGTCGCCGGCGCTGGTGTCCGGGGCCCGCAGGAACGAGGGGAGGCTGAGCATCCGCCCGGAGAGGCTGAGCGCGGCCAGGGCGAGCATCAGCGCTCCGCCGACGTAGTACAGCGGCTGGTGATAGTTGGCGATGGTCCCCGCCACCAGGCTTAGGCCGACCGTGATGGGGACCAGCACCAGCGCCAAACCCAGCGCAAAGACGAAGGTCAGCGGCAGCAGCCGCCAGCGCCGGTTCTTGACCGCGACAGCCAGGTAGGACGGCGCGAGAAACACGATGCAGCACGGCGCGAACAGGGCAACGCCGCCAGCGAGAAAGGCCGCCAGCACCGAGCCCGTGGTGAGCAGGTCACCCATCGCTTCCACCGCCGCCGGCCCGCGCGAGTCGCCGTTCCAGCTTTCGGCGCGGGAGCCGTCCCGAGCTGAAGTAGGCGCCGTCCAGCAGGACCAGCGGACTCATCGGTGCTCGGTGTTGCTGCATGAGGGCGCGGCCGCGTTCGCTGGTGAGCGACACGACGTCGACGTTCAGCGGATAGGTCTGCGCCAGCACTGCCAGGTCCGTCCGCGCGCCTTCGCAGAGGTGGCATCCAGGCGACTCGACCACGGTGACGAGCGCCCACGGTCCAACCGGCCGGTCATCCCCGGCGTACGGGCGTTCACTGCCGTCGGGCTGCGTTATGCCCGGGTAGGTTCCATGTCGCATCACACCCCTCACACTCCGGGAACTCACCAGGCTATTCGACGGCCGTTCGGTGAAGGTTTGCTGAAGGTGGCGCGCAGAAGGAGGGCAGTGGGGCAACGATGCTGGGCCCGCAGGCCGCAGGTTCCGTCGCGCCCACCTCGGCTGCGACGGGCGGGCGCGACCGGTTCATCGCCGACGTGAGGTGCGCGAGGGTGGTCCACGATGCGGGTCGGGTCCCACCACGAAGTGACCGGCCGTTCGTCGGGCACGCTCGATGGCGACCATGACACGCAGGGCCAGGACGCCTGAGCCGAGCAGGAGCAGCCCGCTCGCAGCGACCCGCAGACCGGTCAGCGGGCTCGGCGGCGCGACGAGTGCCGAGCTGAGCGAGCCCGCCGCGAGCACGCAGAGCATCACCAGCAGCCAGAACGACCGTTGGGCCCGACGGTGGGCGGAGATGGCCTTCGTGTGCTTCATCGCTACATCGCCAGGTGCGTCTTGGCGGTGGTGAAGAGCATGAGCACCGTGAGCGCACCCAGGATCAGGAGGAGCAGCAGTCCCAGGCTCATCGCGACCGGTCTGCGCCGCCAATACCGTTGCGGGTTGCGGTCGACGAACGGCAGGGCTGCCAGGAGCAGGAACAGGGCGCCCCCGCCGATGAGGATCCCGGACAGGCCGATCCAGTTCTCCAGGGTGAACATCCACCAGAAGTTCCACGGCGGTCGGGTGATCTCCAGACCCGCGACGGGAGGTGGGCCGACCTCCGGTGGCAGCAGGACCGCTAGCATGCCGGTCAGCCCCAGCAGCAGGAGACCGAAGGCCCCGATCCGGCGTAGGTGGTGGGTGAAGGGCTCGGTCGGCTCGTCGGCGGGTGCCTGGCTGCCGGACGGGTCGGTGGGCAGGGAGGGGTGGGGAGAGATCCGGTGACGTTTGACGAGCAGACCGTGCAACGTGAGCAACACGATGATCAGGCCGGGGATGATGACCACGTGCGCGCCGTACAGGCGGACCAGGATGGGAACGCGGTTGGCGAACTCGGGTGAGAACCACACCCCGACTCCGCCGAGGAGGGCGCCGATCTCGACGTTGTGGCCCAGGGCTTCGAAGCCCTCCTGGTCCCACTTCAGGACGGTACCGGTGAAGACCGCGAAGAGGGTCAAGCCGAACATGGCCACGCCGATGAGCCAGTTGCCCTCCCTGGGTCGCTTGTACGAGCCGGTGATGAAGACGCGCACGAGGTGCAGGGCAGCGGTGACATACATCGCCTGACTGGCCCAGAAGTGCACGCCGCGCACGAACCGCATCCCCCAGACATCGGTCACCATCTCGCGCACCGACTGGTTCGCCGCGTCGGGGACCGGGGCGAAGAACTGGACGAGCAGCACCCCGGTGACGAGCAGGAGGACGAACGCCGACGCGGTCACGCCACCCAGTGACCAGGCCAGGTTGTTGGCGTGCTCGGGAACCGGGTACTGGAGGGCGGTGATTCCCAGCCGGTCGTCCACGACGTCGAGACCCCTGCGGGCCCTGCCCGCCGGAGCTCTGGGAGCTTCATGCCGGGCGGTCCTCTCAGAGATGGTGGCCATCAGGATCGTCCGTCCACAGCCAGGTGCTCGCCGCCGGCGCCCGGGGGAACACTTCCCGGAAGCAGCCGACGTCGCAGCGTACGAAGGGAGTCCGCCGGCCGGAACCAGACCGCAAGTGCCACGCCGAGCATGGCCAGGACCACCGAGGCGAACAGGAAGGACCAGTCGAGCGCGCTCAGCCCGGAGCGTCCGGGCAGCGTCGGCATGACCGTCTTCGTCCCGGTGTCGCTGCCGACAGGCGGCGGCAGCGCGAGGAGCGCCTCCTTGATGGAATCTTGCAACAGCGTCCGGGCTGGTTCGGCCTGCCCCGCCTCGAGTGCCTTCTTGGCCTGTGTGACCTCTGCGACAGCCACCCCCTCGTGGTCGCTCGCCGCCAGCGCGTCGTCCACCTTCTCCATGGCCAGGTCAATCCCCGTGGAACTCGTGTCATGCGCCAGGTGGCCGAGGGCCTGCTGGACCAGAAGGTACCCTTCCTTGCTTTCGTCGCCACCGTGCGCCGCAGCGACGCCGGGCAGCGACACGACGACGAGCAGGGAAGCAACCGCGACCAGCGCGAACCGTCTCGACCAGGCGTGCACGCCCTGCTGTCGCACGGCTTTTGGCCCTGACGGCCCTGCTCCGCTTCGTTGACGGCTCATCTCAGGGGTATAGCCCACCTGCGCGCCGATGCAGGGGCCCCTTGGTCCCTACTTCCATTCTGCTTCGGTCGTGACAGTCTCGTTTGGCCCCGGTTAGGGCCGTTGTGATCTCACAGTAGCAGTAGAGCCCCTTCAGGTCGTGATTCCCACTGCCTGACATCGAGTCTCGCGGGCTCCGGCGCCCGCAGGAGCAGGACCCCCGCCGGTCGGCGTTTGGTTTGAGCCAACATCCGAAGCGTCCCCCAGCCGAGAAACCGAGAGCTGCGGCGGCCCTGTGGGGATCGGCGGCCGCACCCCCCGGGTCCGCGCATCACCAGAAACGCATACAGCCCGGCCAACGCGGCCAACCGCAGGCTGATCGAGGGCCGGCGCCAACCGGTCGGTCCGGTTCCCTTGCAGATCTACCACGTTCGGGCCCGGCCGTCCCGTGACCCGGCTCCAGCCGACAGGCGGTCAAGAACCCCGAGGAATCGCTGGTACTCAACTGGTCCACGGTCAACCCCGTCACGGTCAGCCACCGCGCGAACGCGAGCGGCCTCTACCCCTAACTCCGGACTGTGCGCGGGTAGTTCCGATCCGCCAAATGGGGCTGTTCCGTCGTTTCCGTGGGTACCGGATGAGCGGGTGAGTGCGACACGCCGTCCTGGCCTGGGTTCTTTGCTGGTCAGATCCTGCACGTGCCCTGCCGGCGTCTGGACCTCGTGAGCCCGAGAATCAGCTCGATGTCGGGCGGCGGCGACGGGCGCGCCCCGGGCGTGGTCGCCGGCTTCATGAAACCTTCATGGGTTCTCGACCCGATCTGCGCGATGCGGGCCTTGACTGAATACCAGATACCTGGACCGGGTATACGGAAGGGGACGGATGAACGCACACGACTGCCGCTTCGACTGGGGAATTCGTGACGACGTACTCCGGCTGCATCCGAGCCTTCCGCCCGAGCTCCCCAGGCGGCCTTCGAAATCGTCTACCACGGGCCAGCCGATCACCGTCGTGCTGACCCGAGCGCAACCCCGCCTCCGCCTCCACACGCGCTCCGGCGCCTCGAGCACCGTCTGCGTCGAGGACCAGATGAGCGTGCTCGCGCCGGGCGACGAGCACGTCAAGGCCCTCGCGCCCAGGGCACCGCTCGGCCACAGTGTCCGCACGTCCGGTCGCGCGTCGGCCAACTCCGCCCGATCATGACGTACCGGTACGCCCGCGCAGCGGGTTGGGCGGCGGTGACAATCGCGGGCGGCACGGCCGGCTGGGGCATCCGTCACGCGCTTTCACCGTCGGTGCGGCGGTGGCGAGCCGGTGGAGGTCACTCCCGCCGAGCGGGCATCCTTCAGGTGCGGACCTTCGGGTCCGGCGAGCCGGTCGTGCTGCTGTTGCACGGGATGGCAGCTGCGGGCAACAGCTTCGGAGCGGGGTTCGATCGACTCGGTGGCTCCGCTCGGGTCGTGGTGCCGGACCTGTTGGGTTTCGGTGGTTCGATGCTGCCGCCGGGCCCGGTCAGCGGAGAAGACCACCTTGAGGCGCTGGACGGGATGCTGGCGGCCCTGGGCCTGGCCCAAGAGCCTCTCGTCGTCGTCGGGCACTCGATGGGTGCGCCGCTGGCTCTGCGGTTCGCGGCGCGACACCGCGACCAGGTCCGAACCGTGGTCACGCTGTGCGCCGCGCTGTACCGCGACTCCGCGGAGGCGGCCTCGCGGATCGCCCTGATGGGCCCGTTCGAGGCGGTGCTCGCAGGGGACGGACGGCTGCCGGAAGTGGTGTGCGCGTGGGTATGCCGGCACCGGCTCACCGCGGGCTGGGTGGCGGTCGCCATGCGCCCGGACTTACCCGTCCCCGTGGCACGCTCCGCCGTGATGCACACCTGGGACAGCTACCGCGGCGCCCTCGACGGCCTGCTCCGGGCACCCGGCTGGGAGCCCGCGCTCGACCACCTCGCAGCAGCCGGCGTTCCGGTCGTCCTGGTCGAGGGTGGCCTAGACCAGGTGCCGGTGTCGGGTCGGGCCGCCGCACTCGCAGGCGCCATCGCAAGCGTGCATTACGTGAGGCGAAGAAAGGCGACGCACCTGCTGCCTCTGAGCGATGACGAGTGGTGCGCGACGCTGATTGCCGAGCATCTCGATGGGTCGCCTGCCCAGGCTCGGGCTGCCAGCGGGCTGAGCTCCGCTGATGTGCCTTCGAGGTCCTGAGGAGGCTCACCGCGGAGTTGAGCCCCACGCGAAGCAGACGCCGCTAAACGCCGCCCCGCAGAGATGCCTCGACCTTCGCCGTGATGGGGTGTCGGCAGGGCAGCTGCCTGGAAGGACAAGGTGAGCGAGGCAGTTCGAGGTGTGCCGCCTTGGCGGAAGCATTCGGCATCGCGATGTGATGGCCCCCTCTGGCCTACCAGGTCGGTGCTGACAGGGCCACGTCGCCGCGACGCTGTTGACGTCGCGGACCTGGGCGATGGTCCGCTCGATCACTTTGATGTGGTCGGACCCGGTGTTGGACCCGGCGATGCCCGGTCGCGGCTGCACCGCCATGGTCTCACCGGGCTGCACTACGCCGCAGGAAGATGAGGGGCATGGGGCCAAGATCTGACCTGCCCGAAGCGGCGGGTGCCGACGGCGAAGTAAGGGAGCCGGATCTTGGCGTAGCACGACGCGGCCAGCTCGGACTGTGCCCGCCGCGCCGGTCAGCCGGCGTTAACACCGGGGGCGCGATGACGCGGCTTCAGCGAAGCTTGACACAACCACCTCGTGTTCCCGCTGGTTGGCCGCGCACACTCTCGATATCAACGGAGAGGACCTGGATGCCATGTGGTGGAGCGACGGACCCGACTGGGGCGGAATGGGCGCCGGCGGATGGGTCGGGGTGACCCTCATCATGGTGGCCTTCTGGGGTCTGTCGGTGTTCGGGGCCGTCGCCTACTTGCGGGGCAGGCGACGGGCAGGCACCCGCCCGGGACCGGGACCGATACGCGCTTCCACCGCCGAGCAGATCCTGGACGAGCGCTTGGCCCGCGGCGAGATCAGCGTCGAGGAGTACCACGCACGTCAGGGTGCGCTGCGCTCCCGCCTCTGAGATGGGCTGCAACGGGCCCGCGCACGTGTCTGAGATTGCCCGGCGCACCGTGCCTGCGATCACTGACCAGGGGCTGGGCCGGTCAGGGCTGGTCAGGGCCTGCACGTCGCCTGCTGCGTCTGGACCTCGTGAGCCCGACAATCGGCTCGGGTGTGGCGCCGCGGCGACGGGCGTGCCACGGGCGTGGTCGTCGGCTTCATGAAACCTTCATGGGTTCTCGACCCAATCTGCGCGACACGGGGCCTTGACTTCATACCAGATACCCGTACCGGGTATATGGAAGGTGAAGGATGATGGCACAGCAATGGACAGTCGTAGTCGTCGCTGCGGCCCTGACGGGGTTGCTCGCCTGGTACTTCTTCGGCCCGAAGAAGCTGCGACGGGCTGACCTGGCTGATGGGGTCCAGGTGGTGACCGTCATGGTCAGGGGCGGTTACAGCCCGGACCTCATCGAGGTCGACCTGGGCGTGCCCGTGCGGCTGGTGTTCGACCGTCAGGAGTCCGGTGACTGTTCCTCGCGGGTGGTCTTCCCGGACTTCAGGATCAACCAGCTGCTGCCCGCGTTCGCGAGGACGGCGGTGGAGTTCGTGCCGACGCAGCCGGGCGAGTTCGGCTTCGCGTGCGGCATGAACATGCTCCACGGCCGGTTGAGGGTCAGCGAGCGGTCGCACGTTGAGGACGGCTCTGCCCTGGCCGTGTCCGGGCAGGTGGTCAGCAGCGGATCCGCTGGCGCGGAGGGAGCCGTCGGTGGCCGGACTGGGTATGCCGCCCACCAGGATGGCCCGGCCCGGGCCGTGCGCGCTGGTCGGGGCGGGCAGCGTCACGACCTCGCGCAGGCGGCCTCGGGCCAAGGTGGGGCGGTCACCGCGGCCCACGATGCCGCACCGTCAGACCCCCCGTCGGCGGACCCGCAGGATGCGGAGGCCCGGGAGCGGGCCGGCGAGGTCGCCGACCTTCGCCGGCGTGTCATCTTCGGCGCGGTGCTGACCGTGCCGGTGCTGTTCACGGTCATGGCGACGCAGTTCCTCGGCGCGACCTGGGTGCCTGAGGTGCTCATGAACCCGTGGCTGCAGTGGGTCCTGATCACTCCGGTGATGTTCTACACCGGGGCGCCGATCCACAAGACGGGGTGGCTGGCGTTGTCGCACCGGACCGCCGATATGAACTCGCTGATCACCTTGGGCACGATCGCCGCCTACGGCTACAGCCTGGTGGTGACCTTCTTCCCCGCCATCCTGCCGGTCAGTGTCCGCGAGGTCTACTTCGAGGCGGTCGGGGTCATCATCACGCTGATCCTGCTGGGCCGGCTGCTCGAGACGAAGGCCAAGGCCGGCACGGGTGAGGCGATCAGAGCCCTGATCGGGTTGCAGCCGCGGACCGCGAGAGTGATCCGTGCCGGGGTCGAGCTCGAGGTTGCCATCGACGACGTGGTCCTCGGCGACGTCGTGCTCGTCCGGCCCGGGGAGAAGCTGCCCGTGGACGGGGAGGTCACCGAGGGCGCCTCGTCGGTGGATGAGTCGATGGTCACGGGTGAGCCCCTGCCGGTGACCAAGCAGCCCGGCGACACCGTCATCGGCGCCACCATCAACCAGACCGGAGCGTTCCGCTACCGCGCCACCAAGGTGGGTGCTGACACGATGCTGGCGCAGATCATCGCCCTGGTGCGCCAGGCGCAGGGATCCAAGGCGCCGATCCAACGGTTGGTCGATACGGTGTCGAGCTACTTCGTCCCGGTCGTCATCGTCGTCGCGATCTGGACGTTCGTGGTCTGGGCGCTGGTAGGCCCGCAGCCGGCGTTCGTCCTGGCGCTGGTGGCCGCGGTGTCGGTGCTGATCATCGCCTGCCCCTGCGCGCTCGGCCTGGCCACGCCTTTGTCGATCACGGTTGGCACCGGTAAGGGCGCGACCGCAGGCATCCTGATCCGCTCGGCTGAGGCCTTGGAGACCGCCCACAAGATCGACACGGTCGTGTTGGACAAGACCGGAACGATCACCAAGGGGGCGCCGTCGTTGACCGACGTCCGGGTGGCCGACGGGTTCGACCCGGCGCAGCTGCTGACGGTGGTGGCGGCGGTGGAGCGCTCGTCCGAGCACCCCCTGGCCGCCGCCATCGTCGCCGGCGCCAGGGACCGCGGTCTGGACCTGCCCGACGCGGTCGCGTTCGACTCGGTCACCGGGCAGGGCGTGCGGGCCCTGGTGGCCGGCCGGGAGGTGCTCGTGGGCAACCGCCGGCTCCTCGACGGCGCCGGAATCGACGCCGCCGCGCTGACCGCTGCGGTCGACGAGCTCGCGTCCGATGGCAAGACCCCGATGATGGTCGCCGTCGACGGGCGCGCTGCCGGGGTGATCGCGGTTGCCGACACGCTCAAGCTGGGATCGGCGGCGGCGGTCGCCGCGTTGCAGGCGCGCGGCATCGACGTCGTCATGATGACCGGCGACAACCGCGCCACCGCCGCCGCCATCGCCCGCCAGGTGGGGATCCGTCGGGTCGTGGCTGAGGTCATGCCCGAACACAAGGCCCGCGAGATTGAGCGCCTCCACGGTGAGGGCCGGGTGGTCGCCATGGTCGGCGACGGCATCAACGACGCCCCAGCCCTGGCCCAGGCCGACGTGGGCCTGGCGATCGGCACCGGCACCGACGTGGCGATCGAGTCTTCCGACATCACCTTGATCTCCGGAGCCCTCGCCGGGGCGGTCACCGCGGTGGACCTCTCGCGGGCCACGATGCGCAACATCCGCCAGAACCTCGTCTTCGCGTTCGTCTACAACGGGCTGGGGATCCCGCTCGCCGCCGGAGTCCTCTACCCGGCGCTGGGCTGGACGCTCAGCCCGATGCTCGCCGCCGCGGCGATGGCCGTGTCGTCGCTGTCCGTGGTCACCAACGCCAACCGGTTGCGCGGGTTCGTCCCCCGGCCACTCACCGACGTCGTCCAGGTCCCCGCCACCGACCCGGTGGTGGAAATCGGGCGCGACCAACAAGAGACCGACCAGGAAGAGGAAGACATGAGCGAGAACGCCAAGACCGTGGACCCCGTCTGCGGCATGAGGATCGAGCCGGCCACCGCCGCCGCCACCGCGGAACACGGGGGCAGCAGCTACCACTTCTGCTCGCAGCAGTGCGCCACCACCTTCGCGGCGGACCCCGCCAAGTACGCCAGCGTCGGCTAGCCCGATCGGCGCCCCGGCCCGGGCCGGGGCGTCACGACGCGGCTCCCGGTGGGTTTCGGGCAGGCGCAGCGCAGGAACGGAGGAGGGACACCGATGGACGACCCGGTCGCCAGGGATGCCGTGCTGCGCCGTCTGCGACGCGTCGAGGGGCAGGTCCGCGGCGTGGCGCGCATGGTTGACGAGGACCGCTACTGCGTCGACGTCCTGACCCAGGTCGCCGCCGCCTCCAGAGCCCTGCAGGGCGTGGCTCTGGCCCTGCTGAACGACCATCTGGCCACGTGCCTGATCGAGGCACCCCGCGCCGGCCCGCTCGAGCAGGGGAGCCGGGTCGACGAGGTGTCGGCCGCCATCGCTCGCCTGGTGCGCAGCTGAGATCGTCAGCCGTGCGCCCGGGTCGCCGACGGCGAACCGCGGTCCACCAGGGCCGCGCGCGAGCCGCAGCGCCAGACGCCTCCCGGACCGAGCACCACCACCCGCCTGATACGCCGCCGCTTTCGCCGGCCTCGTCTACCACTCGTCGGCCCCCGGGCCGGGAAGGACGACCACCATGCAGAGCCACACCACCATCTTGCAGGTCGGCGGCCTGCACTGGGCCACCTCGGAGCCCATCGTCGAGAAGACCCTGGCCCGGCGGCCGGGCGTGCTCGCCGTCCAGGCCAGCGCCGGCTCGCAGACCGCGACTGTGACCTACGACCCGCAGCTGACCTCGGTGGCGCAGCTGACGACGTGGGTCAGGGACTGCGGCTACCACTGCGCCGGCCAGTCGACGCCCCAGCATCTGTGCGACCCGATGGCCGAGCCCACCACCGCCGACGGCACCGACGCCCGCCCCGGACAGCAGGCCCACCCCGGACAGCAGGCCCACGCCGGACCCGAGGCCCACGCCGGACCCGAGGCCCACGCCGGACCCGAGGCCCACGCCGGACCCGAGGCCCACGCCAGACCCGAGGCCACGGGGGGCGGCACGGCGCAGGAGGTGATGGGTCATGGCGGGCACCACGGGGGCGGGTCGATGGGGGACATGATCCGCGACATGCGCAATCGGCTCGTGCTGGCCCTGGTCCTGTCGATTCCGATCACGCTGTGGTCACCGATCGGGCGGGAGGTGGTGGGCTTCCGCGTTCCGGCACCATTGGGGCTGCGCGATGACGTGTTCGCCCTCCTGCTGTCCCTGCCGGTGATCTTCTACTCCGCGTGGGTCTTCTTCGACGGCGCGTACCGGGCGCTGCGGGCGAGGACCCTCGACATGATGGTCCTGGTGGCGGTCGGGGTGGGTACCGGCTGGCTGTACAGCTTGGGGGTCACCCTGACGGGCGGGGGAGATGTCTTCTACGAGGCGGCCACGGTCCTGACGACGTTCGTGCTGCTGGGGCATTGGGTGGAGATGCGCGCCCGCGGCGGGGCCAACGACGCGGTACGGACCCTGCTCGAGCTCGCCCCGGCCCGGGCCGTGGTGCTGCGCGACGGCTCCGAGGTGGAGGTGCCCACCGCGGAGGTGGTCGTCGGTGATCTGCTGCTGATCCGGCCGGGCTCGAAGGTCCCCGTCGACGCGGTGGTGGAGCAGGGGGAGTCGGAGGTGGACGAGTCGATGGTCACCGGCGAGAGCATGCCGGTGACCAAGGCCCCGGGCGCGGAGCTGATCGGCGCGTCGATCAACACCACCGGCACGCTGCGGGCGCGGGCGAGCAAGGTCGGGGCCGACACCGCCCTGGCCCAGATCGTGGCGATGGTCCAGCAGGCGCAGAACTCGAAGGCGCCGGGTCAGCGGCTGGCCGACCGGGCGGCGTTCTGGCTGGTGCTCGTGGCCCTCGTCGGCGGGACCGCGACCTTCCTGGCCTGGGTGGTCAGCGGCGCGAGCGTGCCGACCGCGATGCTCTTCGCGATCACGGTGGTGGTCATCACCTGCCCGGATGCCCTCGGACTGGCCACCCCGACCGCGATCATGGTCGGCACCGGCCTGGGCGCCAAACGCGGGATCCTGTTCAAGAACGCCGCCGGGCTCGAAACGGCTGCCCGCATCGACACCGTGGTGATGGACAAGACCGGCACCTTGACCAAGGGCGAGCCGGAAGTGACCGACATCGTCGTGGACGGCATGGAGCAGGACGAGGTCCTGGCGCTCGTGGCGGCCGTCGAGCGCGAGTCAGAGCACCCGCTGGCGCAGGCCATCGCCGCCCGGGCCGCGGCGGGCGGCGCCGAGCGGCTGCCGGTCACGGACTTCCGCAACATGCCAGGGCGCGGAGCCAGCGCCACCGTCGCCGGCCGTCGGGTCCTGGTGGGCAACCGGCGCCTCATGGAGGCTGAGAAGGTCGAGCTCGGCCCCCTGGCCGCGCGCCGGGACGAGCTGGCCGCAGCGGGGCGCACGGCGGTGCTGGCGGCGGTCGACGGACGAGCCGTCGCGGTGATCGCCCTGGCCGACGCGGCCCGGGAGACGGCGGCCGCGGCCGTCGCGGGCCTGCACGAGTCCGGCATTGAGGTCGTCATGCTCACGGGCGACAACGAGGCCACCGCGCGGCGCATCGCCGACCAGCTCGGGATCGACACCGTCATCGCCGAAGTCATGCCCGGGGACAAGGCTGACAAGGTGGCCCAGCTTCAGGGTGACGGCAAGACGGTCGCCATGGTCGGCGACGGCGTCAACGACGCGCCGGCCCTGGCCAGGGCCGATCTTGGCATCGCCATCGGCGCCGGGACCGACGTGGCCATCGAGACCGCGGACCTGGTGCTGATGCGCTCCGACCCGCTGGACGTGCCGGTGGCGCTGCGCATCGGGAAGGGGACGCTGCGCAAGATGCGGCAGAACCTGGGCTGGGCGATCGGCTACAACGCCATCGCGCTGCCCATCGCCGCTGGGGTGTTCTACGCCGCCTTCGGGATCCGGCTCAGTCCTGAGATCGCCGCCCTGTCGATGTCCGGGTCCTCGGTCATCGTGGCCGTCAACGCTCTCCTGCTGAGGCGTCTGAAGCTGCCGACCGCGCCCGCGGCACCGGCGGCCAGCGCCAGGGCCGGGGAGCCGGCACAGCCCGCGCCGGTCGGCGCCAGATGAGGTCTGCGACGCCACCGCCGCAGACCAGTGCGGTGGCCCCGGCCGGGCAGCTGCGGGCTCCCCGGCCGGGGCGGATGCTGTGGTTGACGGCGGCGTGGGGGGCCTGCTTCGTGGCCATCGAGTGGGGCCTGCGGGACGCGCCCGTGCTGTGGTTCGCGGCCCTGCGCGCGCTGGTCGCCGGCGGCGCGCTGCTGCTCCTGGCCGGGTTGCAGCGCCGCCCCGTCCCGACGGGTGTCCGAGGGTGGGGCCTGATCGCGGTGCTGGGCCTGGTCAACGTCACCGTGGCCTTCGCCGCCATGTTCGCGGGGGTCGCCGGCCTGGCCACGGGTACGGCAGCGGTGCTGGCCAACGCTCAGCCCCTGCTGATCCTGCTGCCCGCCTGGTGGCTGTACGGCGAGGCGATCTCCGGCCGCACCGCCGCGGCGATGCTGGTCGGGTTCACCGGCCTGCTCGTGGTCGCCGTGCCCGGCGGCGGCGGCACGGGGGCAGCGCTGTCCCTGCTCTCCGCTGCGGCCATCACCGCCGGCACGCTCCTGTCGCGACACCTCGGCGCCTTGGACGTGGTCGCGGTCAGCGGCTGGCACCTGTTCATCGGCGGCGCAGCGTTGGCTGGGCTGGCGGCCGTTGTCGAGGGGGCACCGGTGATCGCCTGGACCCCCCGGTTCGTCGGTGTGCTGGCCTTCCTGGCGCTGGTCGGGACCGCCGCGACAACGGTCGTGTGGTTCGCCGAGACCCGCCGTTCACCGCTGGCCACGCTGACCGCGTGGACGTTCCCGACGCCGGTGTTCGGGATCGCGCTGTCCGCGGTGTTGTTGAGGCAGTGGCCCGGCGGCTGGACCGGGGCCGGGTTGGCGGCGGTGCTGGTCGCCATGTGGCTGATCCTGCGGCCCGGCGAGCTTCGGCCCCGGCCTGCGCCTGCTCGCCAGCGGCCGCCACACCTCGACCGCGCGGACACCCCATGAGACCCCCCGCGCCGCGCGACTCCTGCGGCCCGCCCGCGCCGTCGGGAGCCGAGCCGCCGCAGGACGCCGTGATCTTCGACATGGACGGCGTCGTGACCGACACCGCGACGGTGCACGCGGCCGCGTGGCGGCGGCTGTTCGACGAAGTGCTGGACGACCCCCGGCTCGCTGGTGGAGGCCCGCATGCCGGGTTCGACCCGGTGGGGGACTACCACCGTTACGTTGACGGCCGGTCCCGCGTAGACGGTGTGGTCGCGTTCCTGGGCTCCCGCGACATCAGCCTGCCCCTGGGCACGACGCAGGATCCTGCCGGGAGCTGGACGGTCAACGCTTTGGCGGCTCGCAAGCAGGCCATCTACCGGCAGCTGCTGGACGAGCACGGGGTGCGCGTCTTCACCGGCACCCTCGACCTGGTCCGACGGCTCAAGGCCGGATCGGTGCCGGTGGCGTTGGTGACCGCCAGCGGCAACGCCGATCGGCTGCTGGCGCTGGCCGGGCTGGCCGGGGTCTTCGACGTGGTCGTCGACGGTGGCGACGCCGCCCGGCTGGCGTTGCCGGGCAAGCCTGACCCGGCGATGTTCCGGCACGCGGCCGACCGGCTCGGGGCGGACCCGGCCCGGGTCGCGGTGGTCGAGGATGCCGTGGCTGGGGTCGCCGCCGCACGTCGCGGCGGGTTCGGCCTGGTCGTCGGCATCGACCGGGGAGGACAGCGGGAGGCTCTCGAGGCCGAGGGCGCGGACATCGTCGTCGCCGATGTTGCCCAGCTCGATCTCGGCGCGCTGCGCACGGACCCCTGGACGCTGGTCTATGGCGGGTTCGACCCGTCCCACGAGCCGCACCGGGAGGCCCTGACGACGCTCGGCAACGGCTATCTCGGGACCCGCGGGGCGGCCCCCGAGCGCGCCGCGGACGGGGTGCACTACCCGGGCACCTACCTGGCGGGCGTCTACAACCGGCTCGCCTCCACCGTGCAGGGCAAACAGGTGCAGGACGAGCACCTGGTCAACGCCCCGAACTGGCTGCTCCTGGACCTGCGCGTCGGGCAGGGAGGCTGGTGGTCGGCCGGGGGGCTGATCCTCAGCGGGGAGCGGCGCGAGCTGGACCTACGTCGCGGGGTGCTCACCCGATCGGCCGTCCTGAGCGACACCACCGGCCGCCGGCTTCGCCTGACCCAGCGCCGCCTGGTGTCCATGGCCCGCCCGCACCTGTGCGCCCTGGAGACCACGCTGCAGGCCGAGGGCTGGAGCGGCCCGGTGAGCGTACGCTGCGGCGTCGACGCGGGGGTGAGCAACAGCAACGTCGCCGAGTACCGCGCGCTGGCCAGCCGGCACCTGCGCACTGTCGCCGTCGAGCACATCGGCGACGACACGCTGCTCGTGGAAGTCGAGACCACCCAGAGCCACGTGCGGATCGCAGCCGCCACGCGCACCACGGTCAGCGGCGTCACCCCGGCGCTGCCCGGCGGCCTGGAGAACGACGGTGACCGGTACGCCTTGCGCTTCGAGATGTCCCTGCGCGACGGGCAGCGCGCCACGATCGAGAAGACCGTCGCGCTCTTCACCTCCAGGGACCCGGCGATCTCCACCCCGGGCCTGGCCGCTCTGGACGAGCTGAGCCACGCGCCGGCGGGCGTCACCGGCCTGCTGCCTGCCCACGAGCAGGCGTGGGCGCGGCTCTGGGACCGGTTCGGGGTGGACCTCGGCGCCGACCGGCAGACCCAGCTCGTCCTGAACCTGCACGTCTTCCACCTGCTGCAGTCCGTCTCGGAGCACACCACCGACGTCGACGCCGGGGTGCCGGCCCGTGGCCTGCACGGTGAGGGATACCGCGGGCACGTGTTCTGGGACGAGCTGTTCGTGCTCCCGATCCTGAGCGCCCACCAGCCCTGGGTCAGCCGGGCGCTGCTGGACTACCGGTACCGGCGTCTCGATTCCGGCCGCCGGGCCGCTTCCCGCGAGGGCCGCACCGGGGCGATGTTCCCCTGGCAGAGCGGCAGCGACGGGCGGGAGGAGACCCCACCCGTCCTGTTCAACACCCGGTCGCGGCGGTGGATGCCGGACAGCTCCCGGCGCCAACGCCACGTCGGCCTTGCCGTGGCATACAACGCCTGGCGGTACTACGAAGCGAGCGGGGACCTGCCCTGGTTGGCACATCGCGGGGCCGACCTGATCATCGAGGTGGCCCGGTTCTTCAGCTCCCTGGCCGCCTATGACCCCGGCGCCGACCGGTACCACCTGTGCGGGGTCATGGGACCCGACGAGTACCACGACGGCTACCCCGACGCCCCGGGCCAAGGGGTGCGCGACAACGCCTACACCAACGTCCTCACGGCATGGGTCTGCGCCCGGGCCGGGGACGTGCTGGCCCTGACCGCCGGGCATGACTGCGACGAGCTGCGCGCACGTCTGGCGATCCGGCCCGAGGAGCCCGCAGCGTGGGAGCACCTCAGCCGGCGCCTGAGCGTCCCGTTCCATGACGGGGTCATCAGCCAGTTCGCCGGGTACGAGGCGCTGGCCGAGCTGGACTGGGACCGCTACCACGCCGCGTACGACAACATCGGCCGGCTGGACCTGATCCTCGAGGCCGAGGGCGACTCCACCAACCGCTACCAGGTCGCCAAACAGGCCGACGTCCTGATGCTGGCCTATCTGCTCGGACCACGGGAGCTGCTCTCCATCCTCGCCCGCCTCGGCTACCCCGGCGAGCCCGACCTCCTTCGGCGCACGGTCGACTACTACCTCGCCCGCACCGCGCACGGCTCCACCCTGAGCAGGGTCGTGCACGCCAGCGTCCTGGCCCACCTTGACCCCACCCGGGGCTGGCACACCTTCCGCGACGCCCTGGCCGCCGACCTGGACGACACCCAGGGCGGAACCACCGGCGAGGGCATCCACCTCGGCGCCATGGCCGGCACGATCGACCTCGTGGCCCGCGCCTTCGCCGGGCAACACACCGACGGCGAGACGCTCGTCTTCGATCCCGTACTGCCCGACGGGCTGGCGTGGGCCGCGTACCAGCTGCAGCACCGAGGCCAGCGGCTGCGGATCCGCCTCGAGCGCGACACGCTGAACGTGAGCGCCGACCGGTGCGTGGCCACCCCGCGCGTCCAGGTGCGGGTGGGCGCCCGGACCGAGACCCTGACCGCAGGCCACACCGTGGCCTTCGCGCTGCACCGCGACCAGGCCGGCGCTCCCGGCGGTCCGACCCAGTGAACGCCGCATCGCCGCCGTTCCCGGGGATCGACGACCCCGGGACGCCATCACCGCGCGAGCCACGCGCCGAGGCCCGCGCGCCGCTCCCCGCGCACGAGCGGGGACGACAGGCCCGGCATACACCCGGCCCCGGCAACGAGGATGGCGAGGTGGCGGTGAGCGGCGCGTCCCCCCGCCCAGCCGAGGAGTCCGTGCCCGGATGTCTCCCGCCGCGACCGGCCCCGCCCGACGATCGGTGTCACGACGACGGGTGTCAGGACGACGGGTGTCGGGGCGACGGGTGTCGGGGCGACGCGGGTCAGGGCGGCGGGTGCGAACCCTGCGTACCAGCGGTCGGGTCCGAGGTCGAGACGTCCCGCACCCTCGCGCAGGCGCTGGCGGCCCAGACCGAGCCCATCGTGGCCCTCACCTGGCTGCTGCGGGTCTGCCGGCAACAGCATGCGGCGTTGTCCGCGCGGATGACCGACCCCGACGGGCAGCGGCAGTATGCCGCCGCAACGCAGCGGCTGTCGAGCGCGATGCCCGCAGCAGGCGCGGCGGGCACCCTCGACGCGAGGGTGCGACACGTCCTGGCCGGCCTCCTGAGCGACCTGGGCCCCCGCCTGCGGCCGGTCGCGGCCCTGGCCGCGGCGCGGCTGCTTGACGAACGCTACGCACACACCTTCGGCCGGTTCTTCCACAACCGCAGCCCGTACAGCCCGTCAGTCGGGGACCCGCTGCCACTCGACAGCCCGGACCTTCCGCAGATCCTGGCGATGCCCGCCACATCCCCGCCCTGGCGACTGGCGAACCGGCTCGACGAGACCCGTCACGTGCGGCTCGCCGGCGGGTGGGCGAACGACTTCGAGGTCATCTTCGACTACTCAGCCTCCCAAGCACTCTCGGGTGTCATCCACCGTGACACGATGCTCGCCACCTGCCACCCGAACCGGGCGCTGTCCGAGTTCAGCTGGCCCAGCGACGGAGACGGTCGGACGTTTCCGGTCACCCCCCGTGACGGCGACCGGCAACGCGCGCGGCTGCAGGAGCTGATCTCCCGGGCGAGGGCCGAGGGGGCCACGGTCATCGTTCTGCCCGAGCTGTGTCTGACCGAGGCGATGGCCCACGAGCTGAGGACCTGGGTCGATGACCCGGCGGGGCCGCGGCTGCTCGTCGCCGGCAGCTTCCACCACGGCGCCGCCGGCGGTAGGGCACGCAACACCGCCATCGCCTGGGTGCGGGGCCGGTCCGAGCCGCTGGAGTGCGAGAAGCACTCACCTGCGGACACGCCCGTCCTGGAGGGGATCCGGCCGGCGGGCCGGCCGCAGCTGCGGGTCTTCGTCACGGACGACGGATGGCATCTGCTGATCGCGATCTGCCGCGACCTGCTCAACCCCCACGCCGTGCACGCCATGGGCGAGGCCGGCGTCAACCTTGCGCTGGTGCCGGCGATGAGCGAGTCCCTGGTGCCCTTCGGTGGCCCCACAGCTCAGCTGGTCGGGATGACCCAGGCCCTCGTCGTCGTCGCGAACGGCCCCGCCGAGTGGGCGAGCACCGACCCTGACGCCACGGGCCCGCGCCGCCCGGCCCGGGCCCTGTTCGGGCACCCCGGCTACGGGCAGCAGACACGGTTCGTTCACACCCCGGACGGCGACCCGGGCGTGAGCCTGCTGACGGTCGGGTCCGGCCAGCTCAGGTGGTTGAGCGACGCGCCCGTGAAGGACACCGCCCCGATTCGCCCCCGACCGCCGGCAGGTCGGGATGTTCCGAGCACGCACACACCGGATGCCGACCCGGGACGCGCGAGGGGATGCGCCGCGCCGCAGTGGCTTACAGATCTGGCCGGCGGCGCGCCGAGGAGGGTCCGATCACCGCGCGAGGGCCGGCGAACCGGCGCGGCAGCGGGCGCGCCGGGGCAGCCGAGGCGATGGCGGGATGCCGCTGTCCTGGTTCTGCTGAGCGGCGATCCGCACGATCCGCTGCTGCTGCTGACGCAGCGTGCCGACGACCTGGCCCACTATCCCGGTCTGCAGGTCTTTCCCGGCGGCAGCGCCGAGGCCGCGGACCGCGGGCCGGTGTCAACCGCCCTGCGCGAGGCTGCCGAGGAGACCGGTCTACGGCCGGAGTCGGTCGAGATCCTCGGGTCCTTGCCCCGGTTCGCGCTGCCCGACGGGTTCATCGTCACCCCCGTTCTCGGCTGGGCCCACCGACCTGACTTCTCCGGTGCGGTGAACCTCGCCGAGGTCGTCGCCGTGCAGGAGGTTCGGCTGCGTGACGTCCACCTGCTCCTGACCCGTGCGAACGAACCGCCGGACCAGCGGGGTGGACCGGCGGCCTCTCCCGGCCCCATGACGGCGATGGTGCTGCGCATCCTGCACGACGGGTACCTCAGCAGTCGTGGCGGGAGCGCGGCGGGGGGAGCGGGCTCACAGTCCGGGCGCGTCGTAGAGGGGGAACCAGCGGGCGAGGTCGGGCTCGACGCGCAGGTCCTGCTCGAGCGCTGACCGGACGAGCAGCTCGAGAGTGGTGTTGCGCCGCTCGGGGCCGGTCGGCGCGAACGGATACCAGCTGCCGCGCTTGTACAGGTAGACCAGTCCCAGGGGCTGGGTGCCGTCGGTGAAGGCGATGACGGTGCACAGCAGCGCGGCGCCGAAGCCGGCGTCGACGAGGCTGCTGTTGACGGCGTGCAGGTCGGTGACCAGCCCGCCCAGGTCTTCGGGGTCGCTGTCGGCGCGTACGAGCCAGGTGAATCCGTAGCCGTCGCTCTGGGTCCGGTACCTGCCCTCGTCGAGCGCGAGCAGCTGCTCGACCTGCTCGCGCAGCCCCGCGAACCCGGCCCCTTCGGCGCTCTTGAAGCAGACCGACCCGATTCCCGTCGGGCGGAACCTCGTGGCAGCCTGCAGGGTCACCGCGGCGCCCGGCAGCGCGAACAGCTGGTCGAGGTCCGGGGCGGGTGGCGTCGACCGGCCCAGCAGCGCATCGAGGAAGCCCATGCTCAGACCGCCCGCCCGAGCTCACGGGACAGGCTCGCCAGCTGCTCGAGGCGCCGGTCCAGGGGCGGGTGCGTCGCGAAGAGCGAGCTGAGGCTGGCGCCGGGCGCCAGGGCCGGGGCGAAGAAGAACGCGTTGAACGCCTCGGCCTGGCGCAGGTCCTTGGTGGGAATGCGCGACATCTCGCCCGAGACCTTGGCCAGCGCCGAGGCCAGCGCGGCTGGGCGCCCGGTCAGCAGCGCCCCGGCCCGGTCGGCGGACAGCTCCCGGTAGCGCGAGAGGGCGCGGGTAAGCAGGAACGACAACGCGTAGACCACGGCCGAGACGGCGACGACAGCCATGACCACGGCGGCGGTGCTGTCCTCGTCCTGGTCCCGTCCACGGCCGTCGCCGAACCCACCGTAGAAGCCGGCGAACAGCCCGAAGCGGGTGATCAGACCGGCGAGGACGCCCAAGAACGACGCGACCGTCATCACGGCCACATCGCGGTGCGCCACGTGAGACAACTCGTGCGCCAGGACACCCTCGAGCTCCTCGGTCTCCAGCCGCCGCAGCAGGCCGGTCGTGGCGCACACGACGGCCTTGTTCGGGCTGCGCCCGGTGGCGAACGCGTTGGGAGCCTCGACGTCGGCGATCGCGACGGCCGGTTTCGGCATGTCGGCCAGCGCGCACAGCCGGTCGATGACCCCGTGCAGTTCCGGAGCCTGCTCGGGGGTGACGATCCGGCCGTGCATCGCGTAGAGCGCGATCCGGTCCGAGAACCAGTACTGGGCGAACAGCACAGCGCCGGCGATGACGATCGCCAGCGCCGCGCTCTTGATCAGGACGAAGAGCGCCGCCGCGAAGAGGACGTAGAGCAGCCCGAGCAGGAAGGTCGTGACCAGCATCCGCGCGGTCAGGCCACGGTCGGGCGCGTATCGGCTCGTCATCGGCTCATCCCGGGATCAGGCCCTCGTCGCCGAGCAGCAGGGCCACCTCGGCGAGGCTGCTGTCCGGGCTGGGCAGGATCAGGTCGGACGCGCTCAGCCGGTCCGCCTGGACCGGTTCGCCCAGGGCTCGGGCCCTGGCGAGCATGCGCGAGAGTGCGCGGGCGAAACCGGCCTCGTCGCCCGCGGCGACCGCGTCCGAGACCTGCTCGTCCAGGATGTTCAGCTCGTCGAGGTGCTCTTCGGCAAGGTCCAGCTGGCCCTCGCCCAGGATGCGTACGATCATGACCTCGCCTCCGTCGCCGCGGCGGGGCCCGCGGTGAGCGCATCGGGCTTCGCGGGACCGGCGGGAACCGCGCTTCGCAGCCGGGCCAGCTGCGCGTCGACGTCGGCGGTGGAGGACATCCGCTCCAGCTCAACCTGGATGTCGTCCTTGGCCGTGCCGGTCGCGTCCTCCAACGCGCCGGAGGAGAGCAGCTCGTCGAGGGCGCCGGCGCGGGCCTGCAGCTGCGCGGTCTTGTCCTCGGCGCGTTGCATGGCCAGGCCGACGTCACCCATCTCCTCGCTGATCCCGGAGACCGCTTCCCCGATGCGTGACTCCGCCTCGGCGGCGGTGTACGTGGCCTTGATCGTCTCCTTGCGGGTCCGGAAGGCCTCGACCTTGGCCTGCAGTCGCTGCAACGCCAGGCTCAGCTTGTCCTGCTGCGCCTGCAGGGCGGCCTCCTGCTCGCCGAGGTCGGCGAGCTGCTGCTGCGCGGCGGACCGGCGGACCAGGGCCTCCCGGGCCAGGTCCTCACGGGCGGCGCTCATCGCGGCGGCCGCCTGCTGCTGCATCTTGTCCGCGGCGCCGCTCAGCTGCCGGCGCTGCAGCTCGACGCGCTTGCGGCTGGTGGCTACGTCGGCGAGAGCGCGGCGGACCTGCTGGAGCATCTCCATCTGTTTCTGGTACGAGTAGTCGAGCGTCTCCCGAGGGTCTTCTGCGTGGTCCAGTGCACGCGAGGCCTTGGCCCGGAAGATCAGCGCGAGGCGTTTGCTCAGGCTCATGATGGTGTTTCCCTTCGTGTGGGTATCGGATGGCTTGTTGTTTGGCCGCTGCCGGTGGGGCGCTCAGAAGGGCCGGTGCCCGGTTGCGGGGGCCGGCGGCCTGGGCGTCGTGGCCGCGTCGGCAGGGGGAACGGGGGCGGCTGCGTCCGTCGGCCCGTGGCCGGCAGCTGTCGGTGCCCGGGTCGAGGACGCGTCGACGTGGCCGCTGTGGTCGCCGTCCGCGTGCCCGGCGTGGCCGCCGCCGCAGCCGCCCATGCCACCACCATGGCCGGCGCCATGGCCGCGGCGGTGGCCCACGTGCATGACCAGCATGGCCGCGGCGAAGACGAGAACGATCCAGTTCTGCTGGATGAAACCTGCCATGGTTGGGCTCCTGTTGTTGTGGTGCCGAGCGGCCGGGCGCGTTCCCCGATGTGTTCCTCGGTGCGATGTGTCCCTCGGTGCTGGTTCCCACACTGTCCGCGGGAGGTGAAGAGCGCCCGGGTGGTTCCCTCAAGGAACGATGAAGGGTGTTCCCATCGGGAGCGCCTTTGCGCGGCCGCGTGGGTGACACGTTGGGTGGGAGCGGCGGTAGGCGCGCAGGTTCGTTGGTCGCGGAGGGTCGGCGCGAGCCGGGCCAGACTGGGCTCGGCTCGCCGTGACCTCTCGCGGCCTGCGCCCTGAAGGGGGCGGCCCTTCGCGACGGGGTGGCACCCCGCTCGCGCTCTCCCACAGCAGCGGATGCGGTCCGGGCTGGGCGGGTCAGTGCTTCTGGCCACCCATGCTGAACATCATCGCGGCCATCATCGCGGTGCACAGCAGGGCGATGAGGATCACTCCCGAACCGGCCACGCCGGTGACGAAGAGGACACCCGCGATGATGAGCATGGGGATGCAGCAGATGATCATCATCAGCCCGTGGCCGCCGTGGCCGCCGTGGCCTCCGTGCCCGCCATGGGCGGAAGCCTCGTCCTGGATGCCGGAACCCGGCGCCGGCCGATGATCAGGGTGGTGGTGCTGGCCGCTCCGGCCGCCCTGCGGGGGCCGATCGTCGTCAGGAAGTCGTGGCAGCGGCTGCTGAGTGCTCATGACGCTGCCTTCTTCCTCAAGGATGCGGGGAGGTGGCCGAGCTTCTGGTAGAGCGGGCAGTGCCCGCTCGCCCCGGTGACCACGAGGTCCAGCCCAGCCAGAACCAGCAGGACCTCGAGTGCCACCGCGAAGGCTGACCCGGCGCCGGTGAGCAGGACCACTCCCGCCACACCTGCGACCAGGCCGACGAGGACCCGGACGATGCGTTCGGCCGGCGTGATGTTGACCGTGACTCTGGTCATCAGGCTCACGGCTCCTTTCGACACGAGCTGCCAAGGCCGGGCCGATCCCGGTGTGGTTGAGCTCCCTGTACTCAAGACACTGCCCGGCTGAGGTGAAGGACGCCCGGCGGCACCGGTGAAGGTTCCATGAAGGAAGGTTGGGCACCGACTGCAGCCGCAGCCTCAGGGGTCTGGCCGGTGCCGTCGATCCAGTCGTCGAGCACGATGGCCCACTCGGCGTCGTACCGGCCTGGCTCGCTCGGGTCGTCGACGACCAGGACACCGTGCAGGCCGCGGCCGAGCGCGACGCCGGGGTGCGGGTGGTAGAAGTACGTGCCTAGGTCGGGGACGGTGAACTCGTACCGGAACGTGCTGCGGCGGCGGATCGGTTGCTGGGTGATGCCGGGGACGCCGTCCATGTCGTTGCGCAGCGCGATCCCGTGCCAGTGGACGCTGGTCTCGGCCGGGAGGGCGTTCTCGACGGTGACGCTCACCAGGTCCCACCTCCGCGGCGAGTGTTTCGTCTCAGATCTCGTCGCTCGCAGTGTTCGTCGCCGGCTCCCGACCCTGCTCGAGCGGGTACCAGCGAAAGTCGCAGCGCCCGGCACCCGTGGCGAGCGTGCCGGTTCGCTCCAGCTTCCCGCCCCACGTCTGTGCCAGCGGAAAGTCGAGCCGGCAGAACGTCTGCACGCACAGCTCAGAGGCGTCCCGGCTGGCAAAGAACTCAGCGACTGGGCACTTGACGCAGTCAAAGGCGACTGCGCCGTCGTCGCTGGGCACGTCGCGCCATTCATAGCTCGGGGAGCCGAACGGGAAGCTGCGGAACATATCCGTCGCAAGCTTGAGCCGCTTGCGTGGATCCCGTGTGAAGGCGGCCCCCAGGAGCAACGGCGGCTCGCCCATCTGCCGGTAGACGCTCCAGGCGATGTCGTAGATCAGCCGCTGCGACTGCGCGGCGGCGATGCCATGTCGAGTGAGCGTCTCGTCCAGGGCGAGAACCAGCGCAGCCGCGTGCGTGGTGAACACCGCGCCCAGGGTGGGCTGCATCGGCACCGAGGGCTCAATCTCGTAGTAGCGATCCCAGGTCTGCTTCATCACCTCGCTGACTGACCCGGCCAGCGACGTCGTCCTCAACACCTTCTCCGTATGCCGCTCCAGCAGCTGTTGCCACAGGGCGCCCCCTTCCAGGGCCTGGCGGACCGCCAACTCGAGCCCCGAAGCCAGCTCGTCGACGAGGTCGACCGTCGCCTCCTGGTCCCAGGCTTCGTCGAGGGACTCCTGCGGCGGCAGCTCTCCGATCAGGAACAGCTCGGGAGCCAACTGGGAGAAGCGCCGCTTGAGGAGGTCCAACGACGCGACCCGCGCGGCGTACTCGCGCGCGATGAACGGTCGAGAGAGCTGTTCAAACCGCGCGTGGGGCGCGAGCACGAAGATCAACGTCTCCGCGGTGGTCAGAGCCTTGGCGTGCAGCATGAGCTCGCTGGGGAAGACGAATCCGAACTCGTAGCCGGCCTCCATCATCTCGAGATATACCTTGGTGAAGCTCATCTCGCTCAAGGGCGACGTGTAGAACTTCTCGGCGAGCAGCGCAAAACGCGCCAGGAAGCCCGCCTCGTCGGCGCCGGGTAGCGTTCGTGTCTGCGCCTTGAAATGGTGAAAGGCTCGCCTGGTCTGACGCTGCACCACCGCGAACCAGTAGAGAATGAATCGGTCTCGTTGCCGCTCGGTCAGCTCGCCATACATGCCGAAGTCGAGCAGGGTGAAGGTGCCGTCTGGGTGAAAGATGATGTTTCCTGGATGCAGGTCGGCATGAAAGAGCCCGTCGGAGACGAACATCTGGAGCAGGACGTCGACCAGCAGAACGACCAGCCGCTGTCTCTCCTTCGGCTCGAGGGCGATGGCGGCATCACGCAGGCGCAGCCCCTCGACCCAGCTCATCGTGAGCACCCGGTGGTTGGTATGGCTCCACGAAACCGTGGGGAACTTGACGTCAGCACGCCCCTGGAAATTGGCGTGGATGCGTTCGATCACTCGCCCTTCCTCGGAGAAGTCCAGCTCTTGGACCGTGTAGCGGCGAAACTCTGCCACGAACTCGCGCAGCCCCGACCGCCGCGCCCGACGCGGAGAGACGCGATAGAGCATCGCCACGGCGAACTCGATCGCATCCAGGTCGCGGTCGACAAGCCTCTCGAGATCTGGTCTCTGGACCTTCACCGCCACGTCCGTGCCGTCCGGCAACCTCGCCCGGTGCACCTGCGCGAACGACGCCGCGGCCACGGGCTTGGACTCGAAGGAGGCAAAGAGCTGCTCGAACGGCACTCCGAGCTGGCTGGTGATCGTGGCGCGGATCGTCGCGAGCGGCACCTCGGGACCGTGCTCCTGAAGGCGGCACAGCGCCTCGACGTAAGCCGGGGGCAGCACGTCCGGGCGCGTGCTGAGAATCTGTCCCAGTTTGACGAAGACCGGACCGAGCATCACCAGGCGATCGGCGAGCCGGCTGGGCGCGCCGTCATCGACCGGCGGTGTGCCATAGCGGCGCAGCGTCTGGTACTCCGGTGCCAGGACGCGCACGACGTAGGCCAGACGCCGCCAGTTTCGCATGGCGCCTGACGTGGCTGGCGACATGCCGCAGTGGGGGGCTCTCACGTTCAGTCTCATCGCTCATCGCTCATTCCGTGAGGCGCCGAGTTCGTGGCGAACTCCGGCGAATAGCCAGGAACTCTCCACCGTCCGATGCGGTGCACCGGGGCTCGAACTCGCCGTCGAGCCCCAGGTGCCGCCCCGCCGGCCCGTCCGCCGTCCTGGTCGCAATATACGCAGATCCAGGCGAGTGGAACGGGACCGATGCGGGCCGCAGGCTCAGGGCGCGTGGTGGCCGGCGTGCCCGTCCGTCGTTGCCGTCGAGGACGGCACCGTCGGCGGGGGCTGGGTCTGCGCCGGGGACCCGCTGATGGCTGGCCCGAGCACGAACGCGGACACGGAGAAGAGGGCCGCGAAGACCGCGATGGCGATGGCGGGAGCCACCCAGGAGTGGAACCGCCGGTAGAGGCGCCGCAGCATGGGGACGGAGAAGATCAGCCCCACGGCGAAGAAGAGGGCGTTGCCGCCGGCTCCTGCGGTCAGGGCGGCGCCGGCGACCAGGCCGATGTGGTGCAGCACGTGCGGGACCAGGCCCATGATCACCCCGACGGCGGCGAAGACCGTGTCCCGAGCCGACGCCGCTCGTCCCCGCGGCGGGGGGACGTGCGGATCGGACGACCGCGCAAACGCTGCCGGGTCGGCATCGATCGGCCGGACAGAGGGAGAGAGGGCCCGGTCCGCTGGAGGAACGTCGTCTTTGATCATGTCGTCGGCGTCCTTAGGCCCGGTAGGACAGGGTCGTCATCATGCCGGCCTCGGCGTGGTAGATGTTGTGGCAGTGGGTCGCCCACAGGCCCGGGTTGTCCGCCTGGAAGTCGACCTCGAGGCTCTGCATGGGCCGCACGATCGCGGTGTCCTTGCGCGCCCCACCGCCCGGCAGGGCGAAGGTGTGGCCGTGCAGGTGCATGGGGTGGAACATCATGCTCATGTTCTGGAACCGGAGTCGGACGCGTTCGCCTTGGCGCACGTCCAGCGTCGGGCTGTCGGGGAAGGTCTTGCCGTTGATGGTCCACCGGTAGGGTGCCATCGACCCGCTGAGCACCAGGGTGTGGGCGGTGTCCACGCCCCGGCTGGGCAGCCGGGCCTGGTCGGCGGCGGTCAGGTCGGTGCCGAGCAGGACCCGCCGGTTCAGCTCCAGCGGGTTCACGTCGGGCGCGGGGGAGCCACCACCGCCGCTGCGGACCACGGCGAGGGCCTGACCCTTCTTGCCCTCGGCGGACGCGACCAGCGGGAAGGCGCCGTCGGCGAGGGTGACGACCGCGTCGAACCGTTCGCCCATGCCGATCAGCAGCGCGTCGGTGACCGTGGGCTGGACCGGGAAGCCGTCGCAGTGGGTGACGGTCAGCTGGTGGCCGCCGAGCGCGAGGCGGAAGGCGGTGTCCGAGCCGGCGTTGACGATCCGCAGCCGCACCCGCTGGCCCGGCTTGCCGGTGAGCGTGACCGGGCTCGACGGGATGCGGCCGTTGATGAGGTAGTGCGGGTAGTTGATGTCGCCGGCGCCGCCGAGCAGCCGCGACTGCATCCCCTCGCCCATGCCGCCCATGCCGCCCATGCCGCCCATGCCGCCCATGCCGTCCGAGCCGCCGCTGCCCGGGGCCGCGGCGGCGGTGAGCTTGGCGAGGACGTCGTCGGGGGTCTGGCCGGTGCCGTCGATCCAGTCGTCGAGCACGATGACCCACTCAGCGTCGTACCGGCCTGGCTCGCTTGGGTCGTCGACGACCAGGACACCGTGCAGGCCGCGGTCGAGCTGGACGCCGGAGTGCGGGTGGTAGAAGTACGTGCCCGGGTCGGGGACGGTGAACTCGTACCGGAACGTTCCGCCGAGGCGGATCGGTTCCTGGGTGATGCCGGGGACGCCGTCCATGTCGTTGCGCAGCGCGATCCCGTGCCAGTGGACGCTGGTCTCGGCCGGGAGGGCGTTCTCGACGGTGACGCTCATCAGGTCACCGGCCCGGGCCCGCAGCAGCGGTCCCGGGACGCTCTCGCCGTACGCCCAGGTCTTCACGCTGCGCCCGCCGAGGTCGATGGTCGTGGCCCTCGGCGCGAGCCGCGCCGAGACCAGCCGCTGCCCCGGCGCCCGTCGGGCGGCCTCGGTCGATCGGACCGCCTCGGAGGAAGCCGTCAAGGCCGCACCGGGGCGGGAGCAGCCGGCGAGCCCCGCTGCCGCGAGCGTGCCTGCGGCCGCCGTTCCGAGCAGCAGTGTTCGGCGGGTGATCTCAGGCAACGGGTCTCCTTGGGTAATCGGTATGGGGCGTCAGGCAACGGGATGCAGCACGGCCTTGGCGGCCCGGTACTCCGCGACGCCGATCTGGCCGCGGGCGAAGCGCTCGTCGAGGATCTGCGCGGCGGTGGACCCGTGGGGCGGCTGCCCGGCAGCCTCCCCACTGCGCTCTGCCCGCAACAGCGCCAGCAGACCGACGACCACCAGCGCCCAGAAGGCGACCACCACCAGGGTCATCAGCACCCAGCCGCCGCCACCAATTCCACCGTTCCACCACATCATCGCGGCTCAGCTCCTCTTGCTTTCAGTGCCTACCCTGCCCGCCGCGCCACGGCGGTTCGCTGGTGGTTCTGTGAAGATTCGCTGAAGAGCTCGCCTGTTGCCGCTGACAATGCGCCGCGGAACTATGACGCTGACCGCAGCAGGTAGCCCGCGTGGGTCTCGCCCGGACTGTAGTCAACGGCCCTGGGCACGACCGTACTGGGCACGACCGCATCGGGTGCCAGCCGGACCGGCGGTGCTGACGAGAGGGGGTGAGGGTCGCCTGGGCGCGGGCGGCGTCAGCGCGCCTGGTTTAAGGCGTTCTTGCGGGCCTGGTACTCCTGTGCGTCGATCTCGCCGCGGGCGAACCGCTGATCGAGGATCTCCGCGGGAGAGTCGAGGTGCGCCGCCGCAGCGGCGTCAGCGCGTCGCCCGCTCCGAAAGAGGGCCAGCACGCCGGCGACGACCAGGCCCCAGAAAGCAACCATGGCCAAGGTCATGACGATCCAGCCGCCCCAACCGAACCCGCCGTTCGACCACATCATCGCGGCTCAGCTCCTCTCGATGCACCCGAGCGCTCTCGCTGCGGTCCTTGAGGGTCAGCGTGCCGGGGCAACCCGAGCGCGCCGGTAGCGGTTCCATGAAGGTTCGCTGAAGATGTCGTCCCGGGCCGGTCGCCGCAGGCTGCGGGCGCGGAGGCTGCTGCGACGATGACCCCATGGCACCCACGAAGCAGAGACCGCCCTCCGGCGGCGAGCCGGCCCGAAGACCGTTCGCGGCCGCCACTGCTGGCGTGCGCGCGATGGTGGTCGAGGACGAAGAGGCGCTGGCGGCGCTGCTCGGCAGCTACCTGGAACGCGAGGGGTACGCCGTGCACATCGCGCCCGACGGCCCCTCCGCCGTGGCTCACGCCCGGGAGGTGGACCCCGACATCGTCGTCCTCGATCTGGGCCTTCCGGGGCTGGACGGCATCGAGGTATGCCGCCAGCTGCGGACCTTCTCGGATGCGTACGTGATCATGCTGACCGCCCGCGACGACGAGGTGGACAAGCTGATCGGGCTGTCCGTGGGGGCCGATGACTACATGACCAAGCCGTTCAGCCCACGCGAGCTCGTCGCTCGTCTGACGGCGATGCTGCGACGGCCCCGCCTGTCCTCGACCAGCCCGCCCCCGAGCCGGGACTCCCGCAGCTTCGGACCCTTGGTGATCGACCCCGTGGGGCGCGACGTCTGGCTCCACGACGAGCCGGTCTCGCTGACCCGGACCGAGTTCGACCTGCTCGCCGCACTCGCGCAGCGGCCTGAGATGACCTTCACTCGCCAGCAGCTCGTGGAGTCGGTCTGGGGGCCGGCATGGGTCGGGGACGACCATCTCGTCGACGTCCACGTCGGTCACCTGCGTCGCAAGCTCGACGACGACGCCGCCGACTCACGGTTCATCCGCACGGTCCGCGGCGTCGGTTACCGGATGGGGACAGGTCAGTGACCCCGTTCCCGCGCCCAGGAAGACGCCACCCGCCCGGGCTCGCGACCCGGCTGCTCATCGCGCAGGCCCTGGTCTTGCTCGCCGGCGCGCTGACGTCGTGGCTGGTCGCCTCCGCCGTCGCCCCGCCGATCTTCCACGAGCACCTGCTTCAGGCCGGAGTGGCCCACACCGCCGCGGAAGCAGCGCACGTCGAGGAAGCCTTCGGGTCCGCCCTGCTCATCGCCTTGATCGTGGCCCTGCTCGTCTCGACGGGGGTCGCGCTGGCCGTCACCGGGTACTTCACCGGCCGAGTGCAACGCTCCGTGGCTGCCGTGGCCGCCGCCGGGACGCAGATTGCCCAGGGCCTGTACGACTCCCGCCTACCCAGCCCCGGGCTCGGCGCCGAGTTCGACCAGCTGGCCGCCACCATCAACCGGCTGGGCCAGCGCCTCGGGACGGTCGAGAGGACCAGACGCCGGATGCTGGCCGACCTCGCCCACGAGATGCGCACCCCGCTCGCGACGATCAACGCTCACCTCGAGGCGCTCGAGGACGGGCTGCGCGAGCTCGACGAGCCGACCATGACCGTGCTGCACGCCAGCACCGCCCGCCTGATCCGCCTGGCCCAGGACATGACGGCTGTCTCGCGCGCGGAGGAGGGCCAGCTGGAGATGAGTCTCGTGCGGGTCAGCCCGTCGAGCCTGGTCGAGATGGCTGCCGCCGCGGCCCGGGAGGCCTTCGACGCCAAGGGCGTCGCTCTGCTCACCCGGTTCACCGCGCAGGTTCCACCGGTCCTGGCTGATCCCGACCGGCTGGCCCAGGTGCTGGCGAACCTGCTCGACAACGCCCTGCGGCACACCCCCAAGGGTGGGGTGGTCACCATCGCCTCCGCGAGCCCGGAACGGGCCTGGGTGCAGATCTCGGTGAGCGACACCGGCGATGGGATTACCGCAGATGCCCTCGAGCATGTCTTCGACCGCTTCTACCGGGCCGACTCGGCGCGCAACCGCCAGCACGGCGGCAGCGGAATCGGGCTGACCATCAGCCGCGCCATCGCGGTGGCCCACGGCGGGGGTCTGTTCGCGACCAGCTCAGGACAGGGCGCCGGAGCGGCGTTCACCGTCCGGCTCCCGGCAGCCCGCCCCCTCGCCTGAGGTCCCAACCGGTGGAGCTGCTCGTCCTCTTCGGACCGCAGGGCGAGCGGCTCGACGTGCGCCGCCCGGTCGGGACAGACCGCCGGAGAATCGGGGCTGCCGCCAGAGAATCGGGGCTGCCGCCGGAGAATCGGGGCTGCCGCCGGAGAATCGGGGCTGCCGCGGGTGCAGTCCGCCATCAGTCGGCCGCTTCCGCGCCGGCCGCGATCGGGACGTTAGGCCCGGGCCCGGCTCGCGCGGACCCGTACGCTGACGGCTTCTGGTCAGGGTCGCCGTCGGCCTCTCCGTCGGTCTCGCGCCGTTGTCGTCGTCGAGCCGGTGCGGTGACCACGCCGGTTCTGGAGAGGAGGCGCTGATGACCGAAGGAGCGCCGTCGGCAGCACCCGTCCTCCGCTCGAGCCGTCAGGTCCTCGGGGTGCTGAGCGTCACCAAGGCGTTCCGGCGTGGGCCGCCGTGGCGTCGCCGGACGGTCCCGGTGCTGCGCGGGGCGAGCCTGCATGTCGACGCGGGAGAGCTCGTCGGGCTGGTGGGGGAGAACGGGTCGGGCAAGAGCACGCTGATGCAGATCATCGTGGGACTGATGGGCCGCGACGGCGGGACCGTCGACCGGCCGCCACGCCTCGGCTACTGCCCACAGCTGCCGCTGCTGTGGGACAAGCTCACCGTCGCCGAGCACTTCGAGCTGTTCGCGCAGGCCTACGGCCTCGACCCGGCGGCCGCGCGGGCTTCACGCGACGCCCTCCTGGAGGAGCTGCGGTTCGGGAAGTACCTCGGGTACCGTGTCGAGGCGCTCTCCGGCGGCACCCGGCAGAAGCTCAACCTCGCGCTCGCGCTGCTGCACCAGCCGCAGCTCCTGCTCCTCGACGAGCCCTACTCGGGCTTCGACTGGGAGACCTATCTCCGGTTCTGGGAGATGGCCGAGCAGCGCCGTCGGGACGGCATGGGGATCCTTATCGTCAGCCACATGCTCTCCGAGCGGGAGCGCCTCACACGCGTCTACGAGCTGCGCCAGGGGCGGTGCGAGATCGGATGACCCGCACCGCCACCTTCGCCCGCGAACAGCTGCGGACGCCGTTCACGCTGGTCCTGCTGGTCGCGGTCCCGGCGTTCTTCGTGGCCGCGACGGCCGGCGTCCTCAGCGACTTCGCTCGGGCTCTGGGCGGTGGTCTCGCCGGCGACGCCGCCGCGGCCCTGGCGGCCGGCTGGTCGGCCGCGTTCGTCTCCGGGACCCTCGGCTTCTTCCAGGCCACCTCCTCCCGCGGCGCCGACCGGCGTCTCGCGCTGGCCGGAGCGGGCGCCGGGCGGGTGGCCGCCGCACGGATCACGGCCTCCCTCGCGCTGGCCGTCGTCGCCGCCGGCGCCGGGTTCGTCGCCCTCCTGATCCGCCAGGGCGTGGTCCATCCCTGGCACGCGGGCGCCGCGGTCCTGGCCTTCGCGCTGATCTACCTGGCGGTCGGGATCCTCATCGGCGCGGTGATCAGCGGTCCTCTGGAAGGGTCCCTCGCGGTGGCGTTCGTGTTCCTGCTCGACGTCTTCTCGGGACCCGGGATGGCCCCCCACGCGGCGTTCTACAGTGTCAGCCGCAAGGCAGCCGACGTCCTCATCAGCGCCGCCACGGGGCAGTCCTCGCCGGCCTCGGACTGGTTCGCGCTCGGCGCCGTCGTGGCGGTCGCGTTGTCCAGCTCGTTCGCCGCCTTCGCCTACAGCGCCAGGAGCCGGGGATGAGCCGCGTCACGGTCGCCACGAGGCTCGACTTCCGCGAACAGGGCCGCCGCCCGCTGCTGCTCGTCCTGCTCGTCGGCCTGCCGTTCTTCTTCGTCACCCGCTCCATCGCCCTCACCGCGCCCCTGCCCCGCCAGGTCGAGGTGGCCGGCGGCGGCCACGTCCTGACCACGATGCGCGACATCCACGGCGCGGTCATGGCCGCCATCACGATCTCGTTCCTGGCCGGGCTGCTCGGCGTGTTCGTGATCCAGTCCGTCCGGCAGGCAGATCGGCGACTGGTCGTGGCCGGGTTCCGTCCCATCGAGGTCCTGGCGCCGCGCCTCCTCGTCCTCGGCGCAGCCAGCACCCTGGTGCTCACCGTCTCCCTGGCCGTTACGGCCCTCAGCTTCCAGCCCAAGCTGTGGGTCGCGTTCATCGTCGGCAACCTCCTGGCCGGGATCAGCTACGCGATGCTCGGCGCCCTCGCGGGCGCCGTCCTCGGCGGACTCGGCGCCACCTACCTCATCCTGTTCGCCGCCATGCTCGACCTCGGCATCGTGCAGAACCCCATGTTCGGCACCGGCGCCCCACCGACCTGGGGCGCCCTGCTGCCCGGCTACGGCCCCGGGCAGGTCATCGTCGACGCCGCGTTCTCCGACCACTTCCACGCCTGGACCGCGCTCGGCATCGGCCTTGGCTGGGCCACCGTCCTCGTGGCCGGCGTCGTGGTGGTCCTGGCCCGTGTCATCGGGGTCGACCGGCACGCCCCGAGGCAACCGGCGCCCTGACACGGCGCCCGACAGGTACGTGAGCAGGCAGCCCCGCAACTGGACCGATCTCACGGCGGACTACCCATTTGCCGGACTGTTCTTCACCGACAGCGTCCGGCCGCCAGGCCAGATCAAACCCCAGCGCAAGAAGCGACCCCCGGCGGGAACCCCCCACGCCCCGCATCCCTCGCACTGCCCGCCCGCCGGAGGGGTCGGCACTGACGGGCGAGCCTGCCGTGCCGGCTCAGCCCGCGGCAACCAGTGCCGCCCCGACTGCCTGGCCCCCGCAGGTTGACCCGGCTGCGGGCCGCCTGTCCCTCGAACGGCTCGCGGCCGGGCGAACACATCGCGGGACCTCCACCGACCGGGGCAGGAGGTTGGGTCCAAGGCCACGTAGCGCACGTCGATCCTGGCCCTGGCAGCCAGGCAGCCGGGCGGGAACCGAGAGTTCAGCTGTTACGTCGGCGGCGTGCTCACCGCGCCGCGCTGCTGACAGGGGAATCATCAGATTCGCCGGCTCTGCGCCAGTGTCCAGAGGAACTGACGAGGCGGACGGGCTCTGGCCGACGGTACCAGTGGACGGGCGCCAGGCGGCGTGAAGGCCCATTCGAGCGGCTGTCGGGCAAGGCCAGAGAGCCGCCTCAGGTCACCGTGATCTTCATGTCCATCCCTTTGTCTTTGTGGCTGTCCACCGCGCACCACAGTTCGTAGGAGCCGGCCTGCAGCGTGACCGTGACCTCCCCTGATCCACCGCCCTGCACCGTCGGGGACACCTTCGAGGTGACCCCGAGGCCCTTGAAAGCGAGGTTGTGCGGGAACTTCCCGGCATTGACCACCTTGAACATGTACGTCCCAGGCTTGAAGCTCGACTGCGACAGAGCGATCTTGAACTCTGTCTCCGTTGCGGTCACGGTCGTCGCCGAGCCGGCTGCACTCGTGGAGGAGGAGGCCGCAGTCGTGGAGGAGGCCGCAGTCGTGGAGGCGCTGGATGGGGTCGGCGCACTCGTGCTGGTACTGCTGCTGCAGGCGGCGAGCAGCAGGAGACTGCTGGCTGCTGCGGCTATCAGCGGGAAGATTCGGCGCTGCGATTCAAACATTCGACAATCCCTTCCCGGGTCGGCTTGTCACACTGTAGGAGGGGCGGACGGGCACCCGGTTCGCCCACCATGTCTCGATTGCGTCTCGGGTACCGCCGAAACGTCCGGGGCCGGAGGCTACCGAGGTGTTCGCGCTGGCAGACACCCTGCTGGACCCGGCACAAGCGCCGGCTGAGGACCTGGCCGACTTGTACCAGCGCCGGGGGCACGCCGAGACCGGGATCGCCCACCTGAAGACCGCCCCCAGCGCGGCGGGCCCGATGCCGTGCTGCACTCCAAGTCCCCGCGGATGGTCGAGCATGAGCTGTAGGCCATGCTCTGCGTCCACCAGGCGGTCCGCGACCTGATCAGCTACCCGAGGGACGAGAAGAGCGAGCATGAGGGCATTGGTTCTCGGAGGGTACGGCGCGGTCGGCGCTGAGACAGTCGCGGAGCTCAGATCTGCCGGGGACACCGCGTTCGCCGCTGGCCGGGACCCGTCCCGTGCGGACCGCGTGATCACCTCCTCGACCCGCCCGGCATGTGTCGTGAACGCCTTCGTGCAGCCCGTTCTGGGATCCTGGCAACGGCGGCCCGACACCTCTGCATCGGACTGCTGAAGTGGATGACGATGAGCAGGCTCACGACAGCAGCGTAGAAGCGCCACACCGATGCGAATGTCGTGATCGACACCAAGGGGCTGCCTCAGCCGCCCATCGTGCCCATCAGCTTGGTCATGATGTTGATCTCCGTCGTCTGGGTGTCGATGATTGACTGGGCCAGCCGTTTCGCGTCGGGGCTGCTCCCGGAGGACAGCTCGGTCTGGGCGGTGGCCACGGCTCCCCGGTGATGGGCGAGCATCGTCTGCAGCCACATGCGGTCGAACGCCGCGCCGCTGGCGCTGCCGAGCTGGTTCAGCTCGTCGTCGCTCATCATTCCCGGCATCTGTCGGCCGGAGGTGCCCATGTGTGACGTGCCGTGCTCGCCAGTCGCGGCGGGAACCGGTTGGCCCCACTGTTTCAGCCAGCCGGACATCGTCGCGATCTCGGGGTCCTGGGCGGACTTGACCGCGGCCGCGAGCTGCTTGACGGTGGGGTCGGTGGCCCTGCTCAGGGCGAGGTCCGCCATGTCGACGGCCTGACCGTGGTGCGGGATCATGTCCGTGGCAAAGGCGACATCGGCGTCGTTGTGTGCTGCCGAGGCTGCGGAGCCCTGCGCCGAGGTGGCGATGCTCGTGCTGCCGGATGGGCCTGCTTGGGCGGGCGTCGTGCCGGTGGAACTGCCGCAGGCGGCCAGGGCCAGGGTGGCGGCGACCGCGATGGCGGCGGTGGCAATCCAGCGCAGGCGGGGAGTCAGCAGTCGGGGGTTCACAGGTGGGTCCCTTTCGATAAGTTGTCTTGTCTCGCAGTCAGGTTCGCGGCCGGGGGTGCCGCGTCGGTAGGCCCGGGGATGGGCAGGCGGAACTCGTTTGAGCAGTGGCGCGTTGACCGCGACGAAGACGCGGGAGCCGCGGACATGGAAAGCGCGGCCACAGCGCCATCCGGGCTCACGCGCCGGCGGACGATCTCAGCCACGGCCCGGCTCCAGGTTCACGGTGCCTGCGCCGAGCGCGGTCAACGCGCCGCGCGGAGCACGTCGCGTCGCGCCTGGTACTCGTCGGCGTCCATCTCACCGCGGGCGAACCGCTCGTCCAATAACTGCTCCGAAGTCGAGCGCCGTGCCGGCCCGGGCGTGCTGGCATTCGACCGGCCGCTGCGGAACAGGGCCATAAACACGACCACCGCCAACGCCAGCATCACCAGGGCCATCACCACCCATCCGCCAGAGCCCCAACCCATTCCGTCGTTCCACCACATCATGGTGTTCAACTCCTTCGTCTGTCTGTGTCATCCCAGCCTCGCCGCCCCGCTACACGGTCCCGATGGTGCTTTCGTGAAGGTTCCATGAAGAAGTCGTCGGAGCCTCGTGGATGAAAGGAGGTCGCCCTCAACGAGGCACTCGGCAGCTACCTCGCGAAGGAAGCGGCTCGGGTCCCGGCGCTGGGAACTGGTCAGGCGCACGTTCCAGACCCAAGGATCCTGTGCCTATGCCAACACCTGCGAACCCTGCCCGAACTTCAGCACCGACACCGGCTACCTCGCGGTCCTCGGCGCCCAACACGCCGACACCCTCATCCTCGCCGCTGACGCCGAAGCCGCCCCTGGGGCGCCAAGGCCGACCGCCACCGCTGCCCCTGCCGAAACGACTCCACCCATTGATCAGCCAAGCCAACGCCAACACGCCATGAGCAACACCCCGGCGGCCCGCGTCCGCGCCGCCTCCGAACAACTTCTCACCACCGGACAAGACGTCACCTTCACCCGCCGTCGTCCAAGCCAGCGGGATCAGCCGCACCACCTGCTACCGCGCCCGGCAACTCCGGGCGGTCATCGACACCTACCGAGCGCCACGGCGACCTGCTCACCCTGGCCGGACTCGCCGACCGCGTCGACCAACTCACCTTCAGCCACGAACGAGCTGCCTAAGTCCGGCAAGGAAGCTAGCTCGGCCCTTAGCTCAGCCCCCGTGACGCGACTACGCGATCAACACCTCATGGTGTGTCGATGAATGCAAGTATTCCATTACGGCTGCGTGGGCTGTGGGAGAGGTTTGCTACGAGCGTCGCACGATGTTACCCGTGCACGCCCGAAAATTCTCCTGTAGAACCACGATCCGAGACACCAGAGCGTAGTGGTGAGGATCGTGCCCCCTATAACAACCATTCCTCCAAAGACAAACCCCAACACCCACAGTCCGTAATGGAAAGACAGAGCTGAACCCGCCAACAAGACGGTGGAAAGTAGGTACGAGAACTGTCGCGGCTTTGGCGTGGATGGAAGGGGTGGAGCATGAGATATGTGGCGAACGCCGAGGTTGTAGACCAGATCAATAAGCATGCCGTTCGGTAGGAGTGCCCCGCTCAAGGCAACGAGTGCCATTGACCCCAACCAGATAGGCGACTGCAACACCAATCCGATCACAATCAAGATGGAGCCCACTCCGGGCGTGAACCGAAGTGGCGACTCGTAGCGGGCTTTGGCTTCCTCGTCGAGCTTTCCAAATCCTTGCATATTTAGGTTCTTCTTCGTAGAAGCATTAAGCGGTTTTGCCATTTTCAATATCCTCTTCGGTCTGAAATCAATCACACGAATGATACGGAATCATCTAGCCTATACAGCGTGAGGGACCGCGCTCTCGCGCCCCAAGGCCCGATAAACGGCGGCAGGGAAACCACCGGCCAAGTACGCCAACAACCTCACGCCTAGCCAGCGCACCGGCAGCGTTGTCAAGCAGAAAACGCAGGTAGGACATCCTGCGCGTCCCAGACAATCCCGACTTCACCCAATCCAGGAGAACAGCGAATCTCGCGAGAAGCACCGCCCACCCATCCCGTTCGCGCAGAACGCTTGGTTGCACACCGGCGACGCGAATCAGCCCGGGTAGGCCCTGTCCCGGCTCCCCTCTGAGCAGATGATGGCCAGTTTGCGGTCGGATCCGGCCTCGGTGTCGAAGCTGGGCACGATGACTGGGTCGTGTCTGTGGTGGTCGTGGAGTTCCACCCCTCTCAGGCCCCCGTTCCTCCGGGGTACTCCCACCCTCGCGCCCGGATGTATCGATCGGGGTGAGGAAGCATGAAGTACTGACAAAGAAGCCCGGCTAAGCCTGCCACCTGTTGACCGCCGGCGTGGGTGGACATGACGGCGTCAAGTTCGTGCAGCGGAACTGTGGATAACCTCTTAGCCGACGCCGACAGCAGCGTGCACACGATCGCCACTCCTCGGGCCGTCCAGATGTCAAGGTTTGCCAGAGCCATTCGATGGCAAGCCGACCCGCACCGCAGGCGCGCAGCGCCGAGGAGCGGAAGCGGCGCGGCAGCCCCTTTTCCGAGCTCGACTGCGAGTCGGCGGCCGTGCTCGGCGTGGCGGCGTCACTCCGTAGACCAGGACGCTGAGATGCACAGAACACGGACGCCATATCGGCACGGTCGGTGACGCCGTCGTGTGCAGATTGCGTGGCGGTCAACACCACCATGCGACGCCTGCCCACTGGGGGCTTCGGTGGTCAGCGCCTGAACACGCTGGCGCCACTCGTGACGCAGCGGGTCATCAAGGGAGAGTCCCGGGCCGGCGGTCGAAAGGAACGCAGCATGTTCCAAGAGTCGAGTCTCCGGAGATGCCGGCTCGGCCCACGCCCTGCCACTTTCCTCCCACGACGACAGCAGAGCACTCCGCGGCAGCCCAGCACCGAGGATGATGTGTCCCGACCCCTGCGGACCCGCCTGGGCCTACTACAGCTGGCTGGCGGTTGCGGCGTACTGAGCCCAAGCGCCGCCGGCGACCTCGCGCCATCGGCGGGCGCAGGTGCGCCGAGCAGATCAGCCAGCACAGAGAGGGGCACGTCCCCTGGCCTGTGTGAGAAAATGCGGTGTTACGTGACCTGCGGGCATCGATGCCGAGCAGGCGCAGCCGTCTAGCCAGACGCCGAACCCTGAGGCTCGGCATCCACGGGTCATCGGCGGCCTTCTCCAGCAACGGCCCGATCGAGGTCCACACCGTGTCCCATGTCGTCCCCAGCTGACGAGCCAAACCCAACACCGAGGCATCCTCGCGGCGCACTGGGTGGTGGCCCCCCGGCACTCCCGCACCGTCAGCAGCGCCCGCGGGCGAGCCACCTGCTCAGCCTGCTCCCCGAACGACCGGCTCGAACATGCCGGCTCCGGGAACACCCAGGGCCCCGGCAAAGTCGTAGTTCAGCAGGTCAGTTGGGGTGCGGCGGGGCTGGCGGGTTGTCTGGCGTGATGTCTTAGTGCGGCGGCGATGTTGGTCCAGCCGGCCAGCCGTAGGACGCTGATGGCGGTGTTGCGCAGGGTGGCCATCACGTGTGGGGCGTTGCCGGTGCGGGCTTGGGATCTGTCCTCATCGAAGGTGATGTCGCGGACCCAGTGCAGCCGGTTCTCGATGCCCCAGTGGCCTTGGACCCACGCCGCGAGGGTGGCCGGCGGTGCGGTGAGGTGGGTGGCTGAGGTGATGACGTAGACGACCTCGACGCTCTTGTTGCCGTGCCGGGTGACGGTGCGCCGGATCTGGGCGACCTGCGCCGCGCCGGTGAACGGGATCCACTCTGGTGCGGTCAGGACCTTGATGGTGCGTCGGACTCGTCGTCCGTGTCCGCTGGTCACCGCCGTGTGCGCCCGAACCTTGGCCCAGGGCAGGCTCTTGCAGGCCGCGTGCAGGGTGGGCTGGTTGCCCTTGACGGTAAACACGTAGTCGCCTTCCGCGTCGATGATCAGCTGCGCTGTGTCGTGCTGCGTATGCATCGCGTCGACCGTCACGACCACACCGGACAGGTCGAAGGACGCGAGAAGGGTTCGTACTGCTGGGATCTCGTTGCTCTTGGCGGCCACCGCGACCTGCCCGAGCACGGTGCTGGTGGCGTGGTCGAGCGCAGCGATCAGATGCGGGGCCGTGCCGCCGCGACGACGGGCGCCGCGCACCGTCTTCCCGTCGAGCGCGATCACCCGCCGG
>JBBRZQ010000023.1:0-43873 GCA_038236535.1 Actinomycetales bacterium | reverse complement strand
GTCGTCCTTTGGCGTTGCGCGGTCAAGGTCCAGCTGCCAGTGTGAGAGCGGGGGCTCGATCGGCATCCGGATCAGGTGCTCCGGTCAGGGGCGAGGGCAGGTGAGGTGAGGCTCGATCTCCTCGCAGGCGGCCTCACCGTAGGCATGCGTGAACCGGTCGAGGAACCGCTGGCGACCCAGCTCGTACTCCTGGGTGCCGACAGTCTCCACGACATAGGTGGCAAGCATCGAGCCCACCTGCGCCGAGCGTTCGTGGCCCAGCCCCCAGGCAAGGCTGGTCAGGAAGCCGGCGCGGAAAGCATCGCCCACGCCGGTCGGGTCGGCCTTGCGGACCTCGTTGGCGATCTCGACCTCGATCGGACGCTCGCCACGGGTGGCGATGAGCACGCCGTCCTTGCCCTTGGTGATCACCCGGGTCTCGACCCGGTCGGCGATGTCTTCCCTGGTCCAGCCGGTCTTCTGCTCGGTCAGCGCCGCCTCGTACTCGTTGGTGAACAGGTAGGTGGCCCCGTCGATGAGCGCACGGATCGACTCGCCATCCATGAACGCCAGCTGTTGCGACGGATCGGCAGCGAACGGGATCTTGCGCGTCCGGCACTCCTCGGTATGGCGCATCATCGCCTCGGGGTCGTTGGAGCTGATCACCGCCAGGTCCAGCCCGCCGACCCGCGCTGCGACCGGCCCGAGCTCGATCTCGCGGGCCTCGCTCATCGCGCCGGCATAGAACGTGGCGATCTGGGCCATCTGGTCGTCGGTGGTGCAGACGAAGCGAGCGGTGTGCCGGGTCTCCGAGATGCGCACCGAGTCGCAGTCGACGCCGTGGCGCTCCAGCCAGGAGCGGTAGTCCGCGAAGTCCTCACCCGCGGCCCCCACCAGGATCGGCGACTGCCCCAGGTTGGCCATCCCGAAGGCGATGTTGGCGGCCACTCCCCCGCGGTGGATCTCGAGGTCCTCGACCAGGAAAGACAGGGCAATCTTGTCGAGCTGGTCAACGACCAGGGAGTCGGCAAAAAGTCCCTTGTAGGTCATCAGGTGGTCAGTGGCGATAGATCCAGTCAGAGCGATATGCACTCGGGCAACTTACCGCGCCCCGGCCGGTATGCCGTGCACGGCGTCGCCGTTGTTACCGGTCAGTGTTACCGGTCAGTGTTACCGGGTAGTACCTGTTCTGTTTGTTCCCCAGGCGAAATAGAGTCACGAAATGAGCACTCATATGGCCTTTCCCGGTCCCCGAGATGGCCTTGACGAAGGCAGCCTGGCCGAACTCGTGCAAGACAGCCGTGAGATCACCGTGGACGTGGAAAGGCCGCGGCCATCGGTCGCCTCGACGTCGGGCCTGATCGATGTCCCGGACGACGCCTCCGCCCTGATCGACGGGCTGGCGGCCTACGGCGCATAGTTTCAGTGTCACCGCGTCGAGGTCACGGCGCTGAGATCACCCGCTGCTAGCGGGTGACCGGGACAGTGACCGGTGCGAAGTTCGGGATCCGGACCGAGACCGAGGTTGCGCCTGCCGGCAGCGCGGGGTAGGCCGACGTCATCCGCACCGGGTCCGGGCCCACGTGCGTCGGGAATCTCGAGCAGACGCAGTAGTACGTGTCGTAAGCCGGGCCGTGCAGCGTCATCGTGTTGACGGCGTAGCTCTTCTGGGCCACCGGGTCCACCAGGCGAACCGCGTCAGGCATGAACTTCGCCCTGTTGGCGAAGCCGAGAGTGAAACCGGCCATGCTGTTGTCGGTGGCCGAGGACAGCTGCCAGGTCAGGATCGTGGAGTCGCTGCCTGCCTGGACCGAGATGATGTCGGCGGTTGACGGGATCGTTGCCGGCCCGGGCACGAAGCGGCTGGTCAGCATTCCCTGGGTTGTGCCCACCGGCGCGGGCGGAGTCCAGGCCAGCACTGCCGCAGACTCGTCCTTGAGCGCGCCGGAGGCGGCCGCGGATGTGCTCGCTGAGGTCGCACCCGGCGATGACTTGGCAGAGGGCTTGACCTCAGCGGAGCAGGCCACCAGTGCGAGGACGAGGACGGCGCCCACAATGATCGGGCCGGTGACGCTGCGGGCGGTCGCGCGACCAGCCCGGATCATTTCGCGCCTCCCTGCGGGGCGAAGACAATGCTGACCCTGCGGTTCAGTGCGCGGCCCTCCACAGTCGAATTGGGGGCCACCGGGTCGGCCTCGCCCTTGCCCGAGATCGGCAGGTGGACTCCAGCCGGGAGCAGCGGTCCGATCGCCGCGGCCACGGCCGCAGCGCGACGCCTGGACAGGTCCACGTTGTGAGCCGTGGTCCCGGTGTCGTCGGTGTAGCCGACCACCTGAAGGGTGCCCGCACCGCCGGCGGCCTTGACGTCGGCCGCGGCCCGCTGAAGGACAGCCGTCGCTTTCGGCGAGAGAGCAGCCATGTCGGTGGCGAACAGGACATCCGAGGCGAGTGCGACGCTGATCTGTTTCGGGGTCGTCCGGGTGGTCACTGTCTGCCCCAGATCGGCAACCGAGACGGTGAGGTCGAGAACCGACTTCTCGGGTTCGACTGACGAGTCCACGACCGACTGGTCGACCTTTGGCCAGCCCATCCCCACAAGGATGGGTTTGCCTGGGTCGACCTCCGGCGTCATCGGCCCGGAGTCGACCTTGACATGCCCGATCACCTGCCCGGCGATCACCACATCGACGAACTGGGCCGACTCCGGCAGTGCGGCCACCACCTGGTCAAGGACAACTGCCTCGCCCCACTTGGGCAGACCGAGGCTCTCGGAGTTGCAGATGCAGTCGGGGGTCTGCCCCGGCGCAGTGTTCCCTGCCGGGATCAGACCTGTGTAGACCTTGTTACCTGTGGCGTCGACCAGCATGTTGTTGGCGAAGTAGGTGCTGGGTGTGGACCGTGTGTAGGACGGTGAGAGGAAGTCGAGGCCAAACACGCTGGGCCGCTTGTCACTGTTGTTCGCAGGAAAGCCGACCGAGAAGTAGATCACCGTGCCGCCCGGGATCCGGCGCACACCATGCAACGTTGCCACGGCGGCCGGCCCACCGGTCTCGGAGCGTTCCTTCAGCGCCACCTGGCCGAGGATCGGGACCGTCGGCTTGTCCGCTGCCGGGAGCAGACTCGCCCCGGCCGGTGCAGCAGCCATCGTCAATGTCATAGTCACGGTGATGGTCAACGCGGCCAGCGACAGCAGGGCTGCCCCCACGACTGCTCCACGGGTGCCTGTCAGACGTCGCATAGCGCGCACGGTATCCGAAGACACACCCCAGGCCCTAAAGCCGGGACCCGTCCGCCGTTGCTCACGACCTCAGCGCCGGAGTGAACATATCGAAGATCTGGGACTCGCTCGGAGTCACGCTGATCACACCGCTGACACCGTCAAGCATGATCTCGAACGAGAGGTCACCGCAGCGCACAGTGAAGGAGGCGTCCACCGGCGGAGGCGTGGTGGGGGGCGGAGGCGTGGTGGGGGGCGAAGGCGTGGCGGAGAGCGTCGGAGTGGGTGCTGGCGTGGAGAGAGGTGTCAGGGGATCACAGGCGCCCAGGGCAACACCCACTCGCGCCTCCGCCGTGGCTTTGGCCGGAGAGCCGGAGACGCTGTTCTTCATGCTGTCGACGGACACCCTTACCGTGTCGGTCGCCGGGAAGTAGCAGTAGGAGGTCACAGTGGCGTCTGCCCGGCTCGCAAAGCCCGTGGCGGCAGCTACTCCGGCCCCGCAGGCATTGCCCCGGAACGGGTCCCCGCCGAGACGGCTGTCCAGGACCGCCAGGATCAGCCCGGGCAGATCAGCCCGGATCTGCTGGGCTCCGGCCAGCGCTGCGGCATCCGCGGCAACCTGGACCTGGCTCTTTTCGTCGGTGGCCCTTCCGACCTTCAACACCGCCACCAACATCGCAGCCACCATCACGATCCCGATCATGACGACGGCCGTGGTGATCTGCCCTCGATCGTCCCGGTTAAGTCTGGTCATGTCCCGTCCCGGTCGACAACGTGTGAAACAACCGTGCGCGGTGTCCCGGCTTGCACCGTGGCACCGCGTCGGCCTCTGAAAGAATGTCCGCGTCAGCCGGCAAAGGCACCTGTAATGGCGGTGAGCTGCGTCTTGAGGAACTCATCGAGGTGGGCGCCCTTGATAGCGCCCATCACAGCGACCACGAGGACGGCGGCAACGATGATCATCCCGACATACTCCAAGGTCCCCTGACCGGCCTCGCCCTTGGTGGTCAGCTGCTGCAGACGGGTCTGGGTCTTGACGAATGCCCTGGTCATGTTGTCTCCCTGTGTGATTCCCGCCCAAACGGGACCAAGCTCGTGTTTCTCGTACTGCGTCGGGCCTTCCCAACACCTGGAACAGTAGGTGGCGATTCGGTCCGCTCCGGGGGCCCCAGGACCCATCCCCGACCCAACCTGGGCCCACAGCCGCGGCCACCCGCCAGGTGCGCGGGCACCAACAGGTCACGATCCTGATCACTGACCGTCCGGTGCTGTGCCCAGCCACACAGCGATAGCTTCGGCCCGGCTGCCCACGTTCAGGCGCGCGAAGATCTGGTTGATGTGGTTCTTGACTGTCTTCTCCGAGAGGAAGAAGTCATGGGCGATCTGAGGGTTCGTCCGGCCGGAGGCGATGACCTCCATCACCTCCACCTGGCGCTCGGTCAGGTGATGACCGCCTGCCCTGAGCCCGGTGGCATGGGGCAGCCGGCCAAGGGAGGGACGCAACGCAGCTAAGGCACTGGCGGTGAAGGCTCCATTGCCCGACGCAGCACCCCGGACGGTCTGCGCGAGAGTGCCGGCGTCGAACATTCCATGGACGAGATACCCGGAGGCACCTGCCGCGACGGCGCGGCGGACCACGTCCGGCTCCTCACTGAAGGTCAACATGATCACCGTGGCGAACGCCGCAATCTCCCCAACGACCGAGACACCGTCGCGGTGCGGCATGCGGACGTCCAGCAGCACGACATCCGGCTGCAGCTTGCGAGTCAGTTCCACCGCCTGCTCGCCGTTCCTGGCCTCACCGACGATCATCAGCTCCGGGCTTGCCTGCAGGAGCGAGCACAGGCCCATCCGCACCACGTCACTGTCGTCGACGATAAGGACCTTCGTCGGGGTCGCGCCGGCCCCGGCCGAGCCGGCCGCCAGAGGGGTCATCGCTCGACCAACCCCTCCTGATGGACCCTGAAGGCCACGTTGGTCCCGACACCGGGTGCACTGCGCCAGCTCACCCGGCCACCGACCGACTCGAGACGCTCACGCATGCCGCGGACCCCGAAATGACCCTCCGCCTCAGCCCGGCTGACGGTGTCCTCGCTGGTGCCACGGCCCTCGTCCTGCACGGTCAGCACGACGTCGTCTCCGTCGGCTCGCAGACTGACCAGCGTGCGGCAGGGCCCGGCGTGACGGGTGATGTTCTCCAGCGCCTCCCCGAGTGCCACCAGCAGCTCGTAACGGTGGGAGTCGGAGGCCACGTCGACGTCATCGACACTGACCTCGGCCCGATGATCCCCCCCGGCCTCCCAGGCCATCACGACCTGTCGCAGCATCTGCGTCAGTGGCTCGCGCACCGTCGTGCGCCGCAGTTTCGTCATCAGCACCCTGGCGTCGTCGACGGCCACGGCAGCCGCCTGCGACACCTCGCGCGCCTTGACCTTTGCGACCTCTGGATCGCGCTCGATCCACATCGACAGTGCAGTCGCCCCCAGGCAGACGCCCTGAAGCGACTTGGCCAGAGAGTCATGGATCTCTCTCGCGAACCGTGCTCGCTCCTCGGCCGCGGATGCCAGGCGTACGGCGTCCTCCAGGGCAGACAGCGATCGCTGCTGCTCATCGACAGCCTTGCGGACACTCATCCCCACCGCGGCCAGGCACAGGTAGGCGAAGGGGATGACCACCAGTCCGAGGAACTGGTCATGCTCCAGGGTTCGCTGGTCGCGGAAGTGCCAGACAAGGCCGTAGACCATCACCAGGACCAGGGCCACCAGTGCCGCGCTGCGCTCGTTGAGCCACAGCCCGATGAGCAATGCCGTGGTCAGGGTGGCCAGGACCAGGGGTCCGCCGGTTCCGGTGAGCACCAGGACTGCGAAAAGCACGAACACATCGAGCATGGCCAGAATCGGGTGGGCGGTGACCAGCTGAGCCAGCGAGGGCCTCATCAGCCCGTGGAAGCTCGTCGCGGCCAGCACCAGCACGCCGATCAGGAACACAGGGGTGGTGGGGCGCCCGAGGCTGTCCAGCATCGCAGCCAGCAGCGCTGCCAGCCGGACCAGGAAGGAGACTTTGCTGATCCTGACCATCAGGGGCGAGATCTCAGGCTGCCGGGACTTCACCTGGACAGCCCTCCGAAGATCGAGCCGAACTCGACGCCGGAGCCGAGCAGCAAGCCTGTCAACAGGACGATCAGAGTCCCGGGCACAAGAACCAGCGAGTTGACGAGGGTGACCCGCGGCGCCACCTGCGCGGCTTTGCGTCGCTGACGCTGGGCCGACGCCTTACGCATATCGCCCGCGATCTGGTTGAGGGTCTGGACCATCGGAGCACCGAGCTCGTCGGACTGCAGGTAGGCCGTGACGAACTCTCCGAGCGACTCGGACTCGTTGCGGTCCCTGAGCTGGACGAAGGCGCCCCGGACGCTGGCCCCATTGGCGATCTGGTGCAACGCGGTGGTGAACTCCTCGGCAAGGGGCCCACCGAAGCGGTGCGACACCTGTGACAGCGCTGGGCGGAACGCCACTCCCGCACTGACGGTCACGGCCAGGACGTCCAGGAAGTCGGGCAGGTCGCGGTCGAGCTGTTCTCGGCGCTGGCGAGCAGTGCGGGCCAGACGGGCCAGAGGCATGATCAGCACCGCGGCAGCGCTCAGCGCCAGGGCGAGAATGTTGGCCTGCACGAGGAAGATGCATACGGCCGGACTGATGATGAGGGCCCAGACGATGAACTGTTGCAGGACGGAGTCGAGGGTCGCGTCCTCGGGACGGCCGGCGACGTCGATCCGGCGCTGTAGCCATCGCGCCCATCCCGGCGGGAGCCTGCGGCGCACAGCCGGCACCAGCTTGCCGGCGAGCCGGGACAGGGGACCTTCGCCCTCGGCGTGGGTCCGCTCACGTCCTTTGAGCAGGACCAGGTCGTCGAGGTCGAGACCATCGGCCGGGTCGGAGCGCAGGAGACGGTAGCCGTGCAGCAACGCCAGGACCACCAGCGCCGCAACCAGACCGGGAGTCGCCCCGGCGAGGATCCTCACTGCTCGATCCTCGTCATCCGCCTGATGATCAGGAAGCCGCCGACGAAGAGGCCGCTCGACACCACCAGGGCGATCTGCCCGATCGTGTTCCTGGTCATGATCTGGACCGTGCCCGGCTGGATAGCATTGAGCAGAAACAGCATTCCGAAGCCCAGGATGATGATCAGGTTGCCCGTGGCAAGGGACTGCGACAGGGTCGTGCGAATCTCACGCCGGGTCTCCTTACGTGCGTCGAGAGTCACCGCGATATCCCGCAGAGAGCTGACCAGTGACCCGCCGCTACGGGACGCCACCACCAGAGTGCTCACGAGCACACCCACCTCACGCGAGCCCACCCGCTCGCGCAGGTCGTCGAGGGCCGAGGCCAGATCGGACCCGAACATGACGCTGGTCGATACCCGCTTGAGCTCCGAGCGTGCCGGGTCCTCCAGCTCGTCTCCGGCGATCGCCAGAGAGGTCGCCAGCGAGAGGCCCGCATTGGTGGCGTTGGCCAGCACCCGCGCCAGCTCGGGCAGCTGCCCGATGAACTGCTCCTTGCGACGTTCGCGCCCACGCCGCAGGTACCAGCGAACCGAGAGGGCCCCCATCGCCAGACCGACGAGACCGAGCACCGGGGCCAGCAAGGTCCAGAGGAGGTACGTCGAGACGAGGGCGATGCTGGCACCGGCGCCGAGGATGACCACCGGGCGACGGCTCAGACCCGCCAGCTGCAGCTCTCGTTCGAGGTTGCGGCCGACCCTCGTGGAGCACAGGAGCCGGTCGCAGCGGTCAATCAGGGGGAGTTCCCGGACCCCTGACGTGCCGGTCACCGCCGCGATGAGCCGCGTGCGCGTGGTAAGTGCAGAGGCAAGGTCACGCAACCCCAGCAGCGCCAGCACCACGCCGAGCACCGCGCCGAACAGCACGAGCGCGATCATTGGGATTCACCCCAGTCCGCCGGTGGCTCCTCCCGACCGTTCCGCAGTCGGCGCACCAGCTGCTCCGGGATCGGGAATCGCTCAAAGCCGCCGAAGGCGCCGGCGGTTCGCAGCTGGTCCGGGTCCCAGTGCATGAGCGTCTCAAGGGCAAAGTCCTCCTTACGGCGGCTCATGACATAGCTGACCTCGGTGACCCGACGCGTGCCGTCGTGGGTCCTGCTGAGCTGGACGATCACGTCGATCGCCGAGTTCACCTGGTCTCGGATCGCGTGGAACGGTACGTCGACGTCGCTCATCGACGCCAGGGTCTCGAGCCGCGACAGGCAGTCCTCGGGGCTGTTGGAGTGGATGGTCGTCAGGGAGCCTTCGTGACCAGTGTTCATGGCCTGCAGCATGTCCAGGGCCTCGCCACCGCGGCACTCACCCACGATGATGCGATCGGGTCGCATTCGCAGAGAGTTGCGCACCAGGTCTCGGATGGTGACCGCGCCGCGACCCTCGACGTTTGCGGGTCTGGTCTCAAGCCGGATGGTGTGCTCCTGGTCCAGAGAGAGCTCGGCTGCATCCTCGATCGTGACGATTCGCTCGCTGCCGGGGATGAACGAGGACAGGACGTTGAGCAGCGTGGTCTTGCCGGAGCCGGTGCCGCCGGAGACGATGATGTTGAGCCGCGCGCGAACACAGCTTCCGAGGAAGACGGCCGTCTGGGGGTCGATGCTGCGCATCCCGATGAGCTGTTGGAGGGTGTATGCCTTCGGGAACAGCCGGATCGTGACGGTCGGGCCGTTCAGCGCCAGCGGAGGGAGCACCACATTGACCCTGGCCCCGCGAGGCAGACGGTGGTCGGCCGGGAGCCGGGCGTCGACCATCGGGCTGGACTCGTCCACCCGCCGGTTCACAGTCGAGACGATGCGGTCGATGGTCTGCAGCAGCTGCTCGTCGCTGCTGAAACCGGAAGAGATCTTCTCAAGACGCCCGAATCGCTCCACATAGATCGTGTCGTGACCGTTGATCATGATCTCGCTGACCGAAGGGTCCGCAAGGATCGGCTCGAGAACCCCCAGGCCGACGGCCTCGTCAACCACCCGGCGCACCAGGCGGTTGCGCTCACTGGTGCTGAGGATGACGCCCTCGCGCGAGACAAGGTGCGCGATAACGCGCTCGAGACGCACCCGGCGCTGGCTGGCCTCCAGCCGGCCGAGCTCATGCAGGTCGACCTCTTCAAGCAGGAGATGACGGAACCGGGACACCAGCGACTCGTCAGCATCGGTCACGGAACGGACAACCGGCTCCACCTCTCCGCCGGCGAAGGAGCGATAGGAACGCCCGCTCATCGGATCGTCGGCATATCGGCATGACGCGTCACGGGCCCCAGGCCCAGGGACGACCATCCGGGAATCCCGACCGTCAGGGTGACCCTGACACCGTCAGGGTCAGCCAGGGGGGCGACGGCAGGATCGGCCATGTCCCGGGCAAGGAGCCCCGGAAGGGAGTTCTTCGCCGCGTCCCTGGCTGCGTCGACAGGGCTGTCGCTGAGCGAGGCTGCTCGGGCTGCAGACCTCACGGCCGTGTCCGCTTCAACGACAGTCCACAGCGCTATCCCGCCCTGGAGCACCAAGAGGCCAGCCACGATGATCAGGGGCAGTAGTGCGACGGTCTCCAGGGCAGCAGTCCCGCGCTCGCCTGAAACGACCCGCACCCGACGGGATCGCGTCAGTGACTGGGGGTTCATCGCTCGGGTACCACGGTGTGCAGGGTGCTGATCCGTGTCGGCAGCCGGAACGTGCCCGGGACGAGCACGGGGATGGGCAGCGAGACCTCGACGGTGCGTCCATCGGTGCCGCCCGGGTAGTTGACCTTCATACCGTCCTTCCACCACGTCGGCAGGGCTGTCCCCGCCGCCTGGGTCACCCGAGGCCCACCTGAGGTCAGCGAGAACTCCCGTGCGGCAGCGGCCGCTGCCAGACCGGAGAAGACGAACGTCATGCCAGTGAGACAGAGCTGCCAGACCATGAGGCAGACCACCAGGACGATGGGGAACAGGGCGGCGTTCTCCAGCGCGATGCTGCCCCGCTCGGCGGCGACAAGTCGGCCCCGGCGACGCCTGGAGCGGGTGCCTCCGCTCGTCTGGGGGTCACCACCGGCTGTTTCGCCTTCGCCGGCAGACGAGCCCGGCAACGCCACTGGCAAGCGGCTGACCGCAGGAACCACACGTAGCTCTCCCCCGATCAGCCGGATGACCTTCCACCACGCGGTCTCGGTCACCTCACGGGGGTCGCGGGCATTGAGCGACGGCTCCAGGTACCTGAACATCGACGGTACGACGGTCTCGAGCACAGTCGCCGAGGTGAGCTTCTCGACTGCGGAGTAGGGAAAGGCATCCTGCTTGCTGACCTTGTTGACCAGCACGTGCAAGTCCTGCTCGTCGCGCACCTCGAGCGACTGCCAGGCCGAGATCGCCCGGCGAAGAGAGCGCAGGCACAGCACATCCGGGGTGACCACCACCACGATGTCGTCAGCGAGCTCGACCAAGGCAGCCTGTGCCGGCGTCACGTGAGCTCCGCCGTCGATCAGGATCAGGTCATACTCCCGCCGCAGCAGGGCCATGATCGCGCGAAGGGACTCCGGCGACACGTACTCGCCCTCCCGTACGTCCGCAGGTGCAAGCAGCAGGTGCAGGCCCGACTCATGAACCACGATGGCGTCACCGACCGTGCCCAGGGAGAGGTCCTCGGAGACCTTGGCGACATCCGCGATGGAGGTGCGGTGTCGCACATCCAGGATCGAGGTGACGTCGCCCTTCTCGAGGTCGAGGTCGACCAGGGCGACCTTCATCGTCTCGAACTGCCGGCAGACATCCATCGCAAGGTGGGTCGCCAGGGTCGTCGTGCCGACGCCGCCCTTGGCGCCGACGAAACCAATAACCCGGGCACGAGACATCGCAGAGCTGTCACCGTTGCCGTCCGAACCGGCCAGGAGGCGGCCCATCTGAGCGGACCACTCGACGGCCCCGGACACCCGGGTGAGCACCTCTTCGAACACCAGCGGGTAGGAGACCACCCCGCGTCCGCCGGAGTCCATGAGTGACATGGCCGTCTGCGCGGTAGCGCCGCTGGTCACCAGCAGCGTGGCACTGGCCGGGCGGCGCAGGCTGAGGTCCCGGATGGTCTGCAGGACAGGCTCGGGACCCAGTCCGTCGTGGACGAAAACGATGTCGGGGCTCTCGCGCAGCACCGCCCTGGTCAGCTCCTGGCTGGAGTCGGCGAGGTAGACCACCTCGACGCCGGTGATCTCGAGCAGCGCCGAGCGCAGCTCGCCGGCAACGAGCTGATCGGCAATGCCCAGGACGACTCTGGTCATTTGGTGCCCTCCGGGATCGCTTTGCCACCGAGGTTGCCGGCATCAAAGGTGCTCTTGTCTTTTGATCGATTGGTGCCGACGTCGAGTGGCAGCGCCACCAGCCGCACCTCTTGGGCGAAGGACGCGGCGTAGGTCACCGAAAGCGCACCCTGGGACTCAAGGGCTAGCGTCACCGGGACGACTGACTGCTGGGAGACACCGCCCTGGCCCTGCCTTGTCACGGTCTGCTGGCCGGCGATCGACACGACCCGAATACTGCGGGCCAAGACCCTGACTCCCTTGGGCAGGCCTGGCACATCGGCGAAGACGGCATAGATGTCGACCCGGTCGCCGGGGCGCACCCGACCGGCGACGCCGGTGACCGAGTTCACGTTGATGGCGATCTCGCGCTCGGTCGGGCTCAGGTCCGATGGCGGGATCAGCATGTCCGACGACAAGATCGTGCCCGATGTGAGGCGGAACCCGACGCGCCGACCCTGCAGGTCCTTCAGCGACATGACGGAGGTTTTGGAAACCCAGCGCTCTGGCACCTCAGCCGGCTCCATGTTGCTGGCCGAGAGCGGAGTGTACGCCTCGATCGGCTGGGTCGCCCGGTAGACGGTCACCCTCGAGCCCACCTGGCTGCTGACCGACGCCGTGTACGACGTCACTGCCAGGAACGTGCCCACCGCCACCAGCATGGCGACAAAGATGAAGGTCAGGCCTCTGCGCTGGCGGGGATTCACTCGGCTCCTTGGTATCGAACGGCTGCTGCCCGACAGAACGGGCAGAACTCTCCCCACACGGGGCTGTCACAGACCTGGCACCAGGCGGCGGGACGGCCGGGTGGCCGCGCCCCGGGGACCTGCATCCAGACCAGCTCCACCGCGTCGGACGAGCCGTACTGGGACCTGCCGTCCTCAACTGCGGGAAGCACCAACGAGTCGGACACCACGGACTGGCTCCGCACCAGATCCAGGTCCCTGGCGGACAGCTGCCCGCCCACCACCAGCGTCGAACCGGGAGGAACGGAAACCCCCGACGTCGGAAGCAACCGGGCCACGTTCGGGTGAGGCGTCAGAGTTGCCAGATAACCCGCCCGCCCGGGCAGCAGTGACCGAAGGTGCTGTGCGAACGTGGGCCGGGGTTCCTCGAGGCCCGACACACCCGGCATCCACACCCCCGACCAGGCTGCGGGAACGAGCTGCTGCAGCTGAGCCACGGCCTGGTGAGCCGTCTGGGCAGTATCAGAGACCTGGGCCGACAAGGCCGCCAGACTCAGCGTGGTGGTGCGCCAGGTCGACGTGCTCACCTGGAGCTGCGGCAGACGGCCCGTCAGCAGGTTGGCGGCCACGGCCATCGCCGGCGCATGGGCCTCGCGGCCAATATAGATGAGGTGCTCCAGACCGCACCGGGTCAGAGCCCAGGTGGTCAACGCCACGGGGTCGCCCAACGGGACCACCATCACCCGCTCGTCACCCTCGAGCCACTGCGTCGCCCGACCCGCATGTCCGGAGTCGGTCAGGGCGGAGGCCACGGCAAAACACCACGTTCGTCCCACAGACACGGGCCCCCTTTTCGTCATCAGGGGGGTACCAACCCCGCTCTAGCAGCGCACAAATGTCATAAACTTGCTCAACAGGGTGGGATCGTACCAACACTTGTGAGACATGGAATGATCGCCTTGCGTCACAAGGCGTCTGCCGGGAGGAATCAGTGACATGAGCGACATCAGATCGCTGTTCGTCGACGGCACCAGGGTGGGTGAGGTCCGCCTCGCGACGTCATATCTGTCCCGGCTGCGAGGGCTCCTCGGAACCCGTCGCAGCAGCGGCGTACCGCTCCTGCTGTCGCCGGCAAACTCGGTGCACGGGGTCGGTATGACGTACACCCTGGACGTGGCATCGGTGGACCACGCAGGTCGCGTCCTGCACACCTCGCGACTGCACCCCTTCGGTCTGACCCGACCACGGCGAGGGGTCACCAGTGTCCTCGAGGTAGCCTCCGGAGCCTTCAGCACGCTCGGGATCGCGCCTGGTGTCATCCTCACCTGGTCTGACGGGACGTCGTGCTAGAGCTCCTGGCCCAGGGCCGCAACGTGAAGAAGACCGCGCCGAAGTCAATGACGGACGCGCAACGCAAGCGGTCCGTGAGCTTCTTCATCGGCACCGCCCTGCTTGTCGCGGGTGCCATCTGCCTGGGGGTCGGCATCTTCGCCTGGCGGGTCCTGCCGCCCCCACCGGTAAAGGTCACGACGGCTGTCCTGACGACGTTGCCGAGCACCAGCATCTTCGACTCCGGGGTGACCCTGTTCGCGGCAGTTCCCGACCACCGCAACCCGCCCGCACCCCGGGCACTCGGCTGTCGTCTCTTGGCCGGGGGCGGCCCCTCGACCGAGGCCCTGACCCGGCCCGTGCCTGAGCTGGTCGGTAGCAGGGTCGTCGACGGTACGGCGTTGACCGGCGTGGTCGACCTGAGACACCCCGCCGACGGGGCGCAGCTCATCTGCGACGGACCAGCCGCGAGGGCAAGTTCGTCACTCTGGGTGCTGCCGTCCAATGACGGAGCCGCTGACCAGCCGCTGGCCATCATCGTGACGGCGCTGCTCCTGTTCGGCCTCGGCGCCCTGGTTCACCCGAGGACCCGGTCGATCTGAAGGACTCAGGCGAGCGGCCGGAACGTCTCGACGATCTTGGCCAGGCCGGCTGTGTCGAACTCCATCGCAGGGGCCACGGCGACGATGGTGACGACGAGGCGACCATTGACCTGGGCCATGAGCTGCCAGGTCCGCAGCGGTTCATCAGTGGTGCCGGCACCTGATGTGGCGGCTGTCCACTGAAGCAGAATCGCATTCTGGGTGCCGGGCCACTTCACCGTCGAGCGGGTCAGGTCCTTGGCTCCCTGCGACTGCTTGAGAACTTCCACGAGGTAGGACGACTCGATCGCCGGCTGCGTGGATGCGGCATCAGATACGACAGCCACCCGCACCGGAGTGCCGGGTTTGCTGGACGGCGCGTCGAACATGACCATCTGCTCGCCGTTCGCCTGCGGCACTGACTTCTCCTGGAAGTTCGCCGGGACATACAGCGAGAAGTGCTTGCCTGTCACCTGGCGCGTCTCTGCCGGTTGCCCGTTGCGCGGTGTCACCGCAACTGCCGGACTCTGTGTGGGCACCATCCGCTGCAGCCTGGGCTCGAGCTTGGCGGCCTTGTCCGACCCGGAGCCGCACGCCGTCACCGTCAGGAGCACTCCCACAGTCAGGGCTGTTGCGCGGCGCCAGGGTCTCACTGTCCACATCTCCGTCGTCATCATGCGTACGGGATCGCTGCCGCTCTTGCCTGCACCTTGGCCCGCTCAGCCAGCCGCACCCCGACCATCGCGACCCCCATCCACACCACGAAGTCGAACGCTGCGGAGAGCACCCCGACCGGGACCAGCAGCTGCCCGAACAACATATGACCGTTCCACGAGAAGACGTTCACGACGTAGGCAAGGCCCGCTGCAACAAGGACCTGCTGGTAGGGACGACCAGCAGGGTCAGCGGCCTTCCGGTCCCGCACCCGGAAGGCCCAGGTCAGCACCAGCAGGAGGGCGAGAGCGAGCACGGTGCGCATCAGCACCACGGTGGCCACCATGCCATCGACGTCACCCGGGCTGCCCGCAAAGCCCCCGAGACCCATCAGAACCCCGGCAATGCCGACGCACAGAGTGCCGACGGCGATAACCGCCACGCGCAGGGCAGTACGCAGCGCCATCAACAGACTCCTCTTCACGTGCCGATCGACCGACCGGTCTCTGGCTAGAGGATGCCACACCACCGGAGCTAGGCCCGCGACTAGGCCCAGGGCCCCACGGCCGGCCGCCAATCCCATGGAATGCTTTCGTCGGACCAGGAGGGTGCCACCATGATCACTCGCACCAACACGGCGGTAGGCCGACGCCTGGACAAGGGTGATCGGGGCGCCGCGACGCTTGAGACCATCGGCATGTATGTCGTGGCAGCGGTGCTGGCCGTTGCCGTGATGCTTGTTCTGGCCAGTGCCACCCCGGTGGTCGGCGACCGGCTGCGCCAGGCCCTGTGCATGGTGACCACCCTTGGTCAGGGGTCATGCGAGTCCTCGGTCTCGTCGGCCAGCGACCACATACCCACCGAGCCGTGCGTCGTCTCAGCGGACGGTCACACAGGTGCCGTTGAAGGCGGCGCGATCGTGATGCTGGGCGGCAGCGAGCGGTTCCTCGTGGAGAAGCTCAACAACGGCAAGTACCGCGTCATCCGCGGCACGGGCTCACAGGTCGGCACCGGGGCCGCAGTGGGCGCGAACTTGTCCGTGACGTGGAATGACAAGTCGATCGGCGCCGCCGCCGTAGCCGAGGCGAATATTGCTGCAGCCTTCTCCGGTGGCGAGGTCTACTACGCCGACAACGAAGAAGAGGTGAACAACCTCAGGTGGGCACACAGCGAAGCAGTCGCCAAGGACATCGCGCTCGGTGGTCAGCTGACACCCCTGCGGCCGCTGCTGGATCGCGCGGAGCAATGGCTGGGCGTGGGCAACGTGCTCCCACCATCGGCCGAGGTCTATCTCGAGGGTAACGTCATCGCCGACGCCAGTGCGCAGGCCACGGCTGCGACGGCCAACGCGCAAGCCGGCGTCGGCGCCCAGATGCTGCTGGGTATGCGCGTGGGCGCAGACGGCACTACGACCACCTCCTACCAGACGTCACTGGAAGGCAAGATCAGTGCCGGCACGTGGTCCGGAGACGAGCAGACCAACCAGACGGTCTATGCCAAGGCGGGGCTGGAGGGCAAGGCGGAGGCCATCTTCGAGGTGGAGCGCGACAACCAGGGCAACATCACCGCGGTTCGGGTCAAGTCGGTGATGTCCAGCACGACAGGGGCATCAGAGAAGGGCGGTGACGTCAGCGACGGTCCAGGCGAGAAGCAGACCTACACCGAGAAGGTCACCACTCTTCCGATCAGGACCGCCAACGACCAGGCCATCGCCCAGCGCTACCTGGACGCAGCCGGCTTGGGCCCCATGGGAGGTTTCAAAGATCTCACCAGCGGAGTGCGGAACTACCTGCCGATCGCCAACCCCCTGGACGCACTGGACGCGACCAAGGCGTTCGCCCAGGCTGCCAGTCTGCGGGGCTTCGTCACGCAACAGAGCTTTGACAACGGGGGGTCCGGCTCGTACGGCGGAACGATTGCCGGGGACCTCGTGGGCAAGTTCGGCGGCAGCATTGACGTCAAGACGGTAGGCCGCACCTCAACGGGCGCCACGTACTGGGACGGCACCATCTGGGCTCCATGGAAGGGCTGTGGTCCCCAGTGACCCAACAGACCGGGCGACCTGCGCCAACGGGTGGACTCTTCGTGCTGGTCACGCGACCGTTGCGGATGTATGCACCGTTCATGACGGCGGGTGCCGTCGTCTTCGCCTTGGCTGCAGTCTTCCTGTTTGTCCAGAGCAGTGCCGGAGTTGCTGTCTTCGCCGAAGGACGTGCCGGAACGCCCATCACCATCCCGGCCGCGGCCAGTGAACCGTTGATCGTCTACGCCATCACCACTCCCGGCGCGGCCCCGCTGGATCTGGAGTGTGAGATGGGGGCAACGTCTCACGCACTGATGGGGATTCACTTCGGCCTGTCAGCACGGCACAACGGACGGACCCTGGAGCCGGTGCGAAGCCTTACGTCCTCCTGGCGCGTCGGCGACACCTTCACCTGCACGGGAAACGGCTTCGAGGCCTTGGCCATCGGGCACAACACTGGGCTTACCCGCCTGCTCCAGGGCCTGCTCGCCGCGTTCGTCGCCGTCGGCGCAGCCATCATGGGAACACTCGGCTTCGCGGTCCGGCGCCGGTGGCCCACACCCTGACGCGCGGAGACCGCTCGGCATCTCCTTCGGAGAACGCCGATGTGGCCGGCATACCCGGGTGATGGGTATGCCGGCCACATCGGGCTGGTCTACGTGGTTCGACCCTCTAGGCCGGGCAGCTGGGTGGAGATGAGCTCAGCTGAACGAGTCACCGCAGGCGCAGGAGCTGCCGGCGTTGGGGTTGTCAATGGTGAATCCCTGCTTCTCGATGGTGTCGGCGAAGTCGACCGTCGCGCCATCGAGGTAGGGGGCACTCATCCGGTCGATGACGACCTCGACCGAGCCGTAGTCCACGACCAGGTCGCCGTCGAGGGTGCGTTCGTCGAAGTAGAGCTGGTAGACCAGGCCGGAGCAGCCACCGGGCTGCACGCCAACCCTCAGCCGAAGGTCATCGCGACCCTCCTGCTCGAGCAGGCTCTTGACCTTGGTGGCGGCCACGTCGGTGAGCAGCACGCCATGCGCCGGTTTCTCGACCGAGGCTTCTTCGGCAACGGCGTGCGCGAGACGGGCCTGGGTGTCGTCCTGAACACTCATCTGGGTGCGTCCTTCATATCGGTGGTCATGCCTGTCGGTTTTTCATACAGCAGGCGGGTGCAACAATGCCAACCCGCGGGGGTCGGGATGTGTTCCCCACCCGTGTCAGGATGTGTTCCCAACCCGTCAAGAGTACGTCAGGCACGGCTGGGGGACCATGTTCTCGCGACTCGCGTCGTCCGGGCGCTGAGGGTGCCCGAGGCGTCCGCCAGGGCGGCGCTGACCTGCTCCGGGTTCTCCGCGACGGCATAGGTCCCGCTGATCCCGAGCTCCATCGTGTCGCGGCGTCCCACCAGCACCTGACCTGCGATCACCACCACCGGCTTCGCGCCGGCCAGGGCCGCCTGCGCAACTCCGGCGACGACCTTGCCCCGCAGACTCTGCCAGTCGAAGGTGCCCTCGCCGGTGACGACCAGATCCGTGGCCTGCACGAGAGGCTCGAAGCGCACCGCATCGAGAACCGCCTGCACCCCGCAGACCCGATGTCCCCCGAGCAGGAGCAGCGCGTATCCCAGCCCGCCGGCGGCACCGGCACCGGGCTCGCGGTCGACTCGCCGCTGCGTGCCGGTCAGCAGGTCCCTGCCGCGCGGGACAGCGCTGCCGACCACCTCGGTGAAACGCCCCAGGGCTGACTCGAGCCGCTGGGTCATCTCGGCGGTGGCCCCCTTCTGCGGCCCGAACACGGCACTGGCGCCGTGAAACCCGAGCAGGGGCGAGTCGACGTCGGTGGCCAGGACGAGCTCGATCCCGTGCAGGCGTTCGCGGACCGCGGCGAGACCCTCCAGGGCATCGTCGTCAAGATCCGAGAGCCGGGCGCCACCGGCAGCCAGCGCATCCGGGTCCCCGGCTCCCAGGGCAGCGAGCAGGCCTGCTCCCCCGTCGTTGGTCCCGCTGCCGCCGAGCCCGGCCACCACCCGCGTGGCACCCTGGCTCACCGCGGCGTCGATGAGCTCCCCCACCCCGTAGGTGCTGGTGAGCATCGGGTTGCGCTCGCTCGCCGACAGCAGGTGGAGACCGCAGGCCTGGGCAGACTCGACGTACGCGGTCCTGCTGCCAGCGCTGTCCACCAGCAGGATCGCGGCCGGAACGGGACGCCCGAGCGGGTCGGCCACCGTCGCGGACACTGTCGTCCCGCCCAGCGCCCGGGACAGCACATCGAGGAACCCGGGTCCGCCGTCCGACAGCGGCAGCAGGGTCAGCTCGTCGTGAGGCGCGCCACCTCGCCACCCCTCGGCGATCGCCTCGGCGGCCTGCCCCGCGCTGAGCGTGCCGGTGAAACAGTCAGGAGCAATGAGAACGCGCACCCGCCCATGCTGTCAGAACCCGGCAGACCAAGCGGCAGTGAACCGATCTCACCAACCTAGGGACCGTAGGTCGAGTCGCTGTCCAGGTCCGGGTCGAGGCGGATGACCAGACACGGCCCGCCGCCATAGACGCCTCCGTCAACTGCCAGCACCCGGCCACCCGCATAGGCCAGCGGGGCGGCGACCTCGCCGGGAGCCTGACCACTGAACGTCGAGATGACACTGTGGCCGTGCACGATCCGCTCGCCGCCGAGCTGGTCGAGCAGCCCGGCGGCCACATCCGCGCCGTCCGGGCCGGCGAACGCGTAGCGAGTCGTCAGCCGGACCCAGCACTGCCACCACTGTTCGAGGTCCTCGCCGGCCAGCACCTCGCGCACCGCGTCGTTGATCTGCCCGGCCGAGTCGCCCCAGCGGAGGTACTCGCTCGTGTCAGAGTGCAGCAACAGGTCAGCTCCGGTCAGCACGACCGAGTCGAGGCCGGACAGCCAGTCGATGTGGTCGTCGGTGAGCCCGCGCTGATCGCCGGTCTGCCCTCCGTTCAGCGCCCAGCTGCGGGCAAAGCTTCGAGGGCTGTCCAGGCCAGACGGCACGTGCTCGGCCCCGAAACGGCTCATCCCCAGAGCCAGGATCTCGTGGTTGCCGATCATCGCCTCGACCCGGCCTCCAGTCTTGGCGGACTCGTCCTGCAGACGGCGGATGAGATCCACCACCGCGATACCGTCCGGGCCGCGGTCGAAATAGTCGCCCATGAATGTCAGGATCGCCCGCCCGCCGGACCAGACGTCGTCAGATCCGAGCAGCCCCGCCCGCCTGAGCGCGCCGAGCAGAGGATCCACGTGCCCGTGAAGGTCGCTGACTACGTAGTGCATGTGCCCAACCTAGAGACTGTGCGTGTCAATCGCGGGCCGGGCTGGAGGTAGCCAGGCTAGAAGTACTCGAGAAGGTACGCCGCCGGGCCGGCGAACGCCGCGTCAAGCAGCTCGTCCGCAGCCGGGTCCCCGCCGGAGGCCAGGCCGGCCACCCGGAGCACGTGAACGGGCGTCCCGGCATACAACGCCGCAATGCCGTTGGGGCCAAGCCGGAGGCTGGTCTCGGCCGCCTCGCCGTGGCGCAGCCTCCCTCGCCCCCCGGACACCTCCAGCAGCCAGGCACCGCTGTTGCCGGCCAGGAGAGGATCCTGCAGTGATAGCGCAGCCGAGCCGGTGACGGCCGGCGAGAAGCCACGCGCGGCGATGGCCTTGCGCACGTCCAGCACCCTGAGCATCCATCGTTTCATCGAGGTCTGGTGGGCGACCTCCTCCGGCAGCAGAAGGTGGATCGGGTCGTCGGGCGCGACGTAGGCGGCCACCTTCTTGACGATCGAGGCCCCCGAGCCGACCACCGACCACAGCGCGCGGGCGACCTCAGGGGTGTCAGCGCAGAGGTAAGAAACGACCAGATCCTCGCTGGCCCACTGATAGACCACGTGGCCACCATCGGTGAAGTAGCTCATCATCCCGTCCCCGGTGAGCTGCTCCCGGGCTTCGGCCGCCGAGGGCAGCTTCGGGCCGTTGGCCCGCTGGACGGTATACCGCTCGCGCAGGCTTTCGAGGAACGGCCCGATGTCTGCCTCGGCAGCGGTCCGAAGAGGCACCTTCCTGCCGCCGAGCGTGCGAAGTGCCTCCGCGGACATGCTGATCCGGTACTGGGCGCCGGCGACCTCCCAGCCAAGAGCGCGGTACAGGGGCAGCGTGGCCGGGTAGAGGGCGCTCACCAGGTCACCGAGCTCCAGGGAACGTTGCGCCACCGCAGCCACGAGAAGCGATCCCACCCCGCGGCCGCGGGCATCCGGTGCGACGACGACACCGGCCACGCCACCCATCGGCATCGGCCGCCCACCCCAGAACTGCTGGTACGAGAGGACTCTCGCATTGGCCAGGAGCCGATCGCCGACGAAGGCCCCGATCGCCCGATGGCCCTCGATGGACTCACGCTGCACCTCGTCCCACCAGCCGCGGGCTGAGTCACTGAGCCGGCCGAAGGACCTCGAACGGACATCGAACACCGCAGCGAGGTCGTCGCCGGTGATGTCCCTGGTGGTGACTCCGCCGATGGTGGGTCCGATGGTCATGGAAGCGACTCTAGGCCGTGGACGGTGCTGCTCCCATCCCTGCGCCGGCCCTGGGCGGAACGCCGACAACGGCTCCGTCGCCGGGCGCTGCGAGCAGACAACGGCGGGGCGACATACGATCAAAGCGTGAGCACCACAACGGATCACCCGAGTCACGCCAGCCTGCCGCTGCTCGTCCTGGGCCAGGGCCGTGATCTCGCCACCGAACGGGGCGTCGAGTGCCCCGGTGAGCTGCCGGCCCCGTCTGACCCCGGTCTGGTCGAGAGGGCGCACGCCGCCAAGGCCGCTCTCGGGGACCGGGTCTTCGTGCTGGGCCATCACTACCAGCGGGACGAGGTCATCGAGTTCGCCGACGTCACGGGCGACAGCTTCAAGCTGGCCAAGGAAGCGGCCGCGCGACCTGACGCCCCCTACATCGTCTTCTGCGGCGTGCACTTCATGGCCGAGTCGGCCGACATCCTCACGGCCGCCCACCAGCAGGTGGTCCTGCCCGACCTCGCCGCGGGGTGCTCCATGGCAGATATGGCGGCGATCGGTCAGGTCGAGGACGCGTGGGACGACCTGGCCGAGATGGCAGCTATCGCCGATCAGGTGATCCCGGTGACCTACATGAACTCCGCCGCTGCCATCAAGGCCTTCACCGGCCGGCATGGTGGCACGATCTGCACCTCAGGAAACGCAAAGACCGCGCTGCAGTGGGCGTTCGACCAGCGCGGCGGGCTCGGCGGGCAGGGCAAGGTGCTGTTCCTGCCCGACCAGCACCTTGGCCGCAACACCGCGGTGCGCGAGCTGGGCCTCACTCTGCAGGACTGTGTCGTGTTCGACCCGCACAAGCCGGCCGGGGGTCTGACCCGCGACGAGGTCAACGCCGCGCGAGTCATCCTGTGGCGCGGACACTGCTCGGTGCATGGCCGGTTCTCGCTCGAAGCGGTCGAGGCTGCCCGTGCCGCCATCCCCGGGGTCCGGGTGATCGTCCACCCCGAGTGTCAGTACGAGGTGGTGCAGGCCGCGGACGAGGTGGGCTCGACCGAGAAGATCATCCAGACCATCGCCGCCGCGCCGGACGGCACCTCCTGGGCGGTCGGCACCGAGCTGAACCTCGTGCGCAGGCTCGCGACGATGTTCCCGGGCCAGCACATCACCTTCCTGGAGCAGCACGTCTGCTACTGCTCGACGATGAACCGGATCGACCTGCCGCACCTGGTCTGGGCCCTGGAGTCACTGGTGGCCGGCCGGGTGGTCAACCAGATCACCGTCGACCCCGACGTCGCGCGATGGGCCAGGGTCGCCCTCGACCAGATGCTCGCGCTCCCCGGCAGCACCGCCAGAGACTGAGCGCCGACCGCGGATCGACGCGCAGCGAAGGTCAGGCGCGCAACAGGCCCAGCCGTTCGAGCAGGATGGCCTCAGCCGCGCAGACCCGGGCGAACTCGCCGATATGAAGGCTCTCGTTGGCGCCATGAGCACGGGTATCCGGCTCCTCGACCCCGGTGACCAAGATCGCGGTATCGGGGAACTTCTCCGCGAACGCGGCGACAAACGGGATCGACCCGCCGATGCCGACGTTCACCGGTGCGACGCCCCAGGCGTCAGTGAACGCCGCGCGCGCCTGGTCATAGGCAGGCCCGTTGGCGTCGGCAGCGAAGCCGGAGCCAGCCTCCTCAAGCTCGACCTCAACCTCGACGCCCCACGGTGCGTTGGCCCGGAGATGGTCAGCCAGGAGCCGATACGCCTCCTGCGGGTTCTCGTCGGGGGCGATCCGCATCGAGATCTTCGCGACGGCCTGCGGGACCAGGGTGTTGGACGAGGTGTCGACCGACGGCACGTCGATGCCGATGGTGGTGATTGACGGCTTGGCCCACATCCGAGTCAGGATCGAGCCGGTGCCGATCAACCCCACCCCTTCGAGCAGGCCGGACTCCTCGCGCAGCCGCTGCTCGGAGTACTCGAGGTCAGGAGCCACTCCGGACTTCAACCCGGCAACGGCCACTCCGCCGTCAGCATCGTGCAGGGTGGCGATGGTCGCGATGAGTGCGGTGATGGCATCCGGAACGGCTCCACCGAACATGCCGCTGTGGACGGCATGGTCAAGCGTTCGCACGGTAAGGAAGACACGGACCACGCCGCGCAGCGTCGTGGTCAGGGCCGGCTCTCCCACCGCCCAGTTGGCCGAGTCGGCAAGGACGATCACGTCTGCGCGCAGCTTGTCGCCGTGCCGCTCCAGGATGGCAGGCAGGCTGTTCGAGCCGACCTCCTCCTCGCCCTCGACAAAGACGGTGACGCTGACCGGAAGGACACCGGAGTGGGCCCGCAGCGCCGCAACATGGGCCAGCACGCCCGCCTTGTCATCGGCGATGCCACGGGCATAGACCCGGCCCTCACGCTCGGTCGGCTCGAACGGCGGACTGTCCCAGTCGGACTCGGCCCCGGGGGGCTGAACATCGTGGTGGGCATAGAGCATGACGGTTGGTGCGCCGTCGGGGCCATCGATATGCCCGATGACAGCGGGCCGACCCCCCTCCCGGACGATCTCGACGTCCAGGCCCTCGGCTCGCAACAGGCCGGCAACAGCGTCCGCGCTGGCGTCCACGTGTGCCTGGTCGAAAGCAGCGAGCGACACGCTAGGGATCCGGGCGAGGGCCTCCAGATCCTGGCGCAGAGCTGGCAGCAGGTCTGCGACCCGCGCCTGCAGAGCACTCACTCGGGCTGGGTCAAGGTCTGGGGTGAGAACGTCTTTGGTCACGCACTGAGGGTACCCACCCGCCTGCGGGCGCCCACCGGGGACGGGCGATACGAGGGAAGCCCGCCGCACGACATACAGTGAGCCTTGTGTTTGGACGCAAGAAGACCCCGAAGGACAGCCCCCCCTCAGCAGTGACCTATGCGGAGCGGCCGGGTGCCAAGAACCGCCCGACGCCGTCCAGACGGGATCAGGAGAGCGCCAACAAGCGTCCTCTGGTGCCCAAGGACCGCAAGGCGGCTGCCGGCCAGTCGCGCGACGCGAACCGCGCGGCGAGGGCCAGGCAGCGGGCAGCACTGCTGTCGGGGGACGAGTCGGCCCTGCCAGCGCGCGACAAGGGACCGGTCAGGCGGTTCATCCGTGACTCCGTGGACGCCCGCTGGAACATCGGCGAGTTCATGCTGCCGATCATGTTCGTGGTGCTGGCGCTGACCTTTGTGCCCGCCATCTTCAAGTCATCTGCGTCCTGGGCCACGCTGTTGGTCTTCACCCTCGTCTACGGACTGGTCATTGCCGGCGCGATGGACGCCTTCCTGATGTGGCGACGCATCAAGGCAGGCATCGTCACCAAGTTTGGCGAGGCTCCACCGCGCGGATCCGCCATGTACGGCGTGATGCGCGCCTTCCAGATGCGTCGCTCGCGGCTGCCCCGCCCCCAGGTCGACCGCGCCAGTCCCAGGATCGCCGCAGTCTTCAGACGCAAGTAGGAGCGTCCGGCCGGACCTACCACGCCCAGTCGCACCTGCTCACGTCGACCTGACCGTGCTGGCCTGCCCCGTCGAGCAGGTCAGCACGCGCGTTCAGCGGAGCAGGTCGGCGAACGCCGTCGGCGTCCTGGTCAGGGCGTACGTGGCGAAGTACATCCGCTGGACGTTGCCGCCCGGTCCCCGGGTGATCTCGAGCAGCTCGCCGCCCTCCCTGCCGACAACTGCGCGAAAACGGTCACGGTCCACCTTGACGAAGCGGGTGTCACCGATGGGCAGACCGCCAGGGATCCGCGACCACAGCTCGTTGTCACGCACCTCGAAGACGATCTCCTCCCCCTCGGTCCACCAGCTACCCAGGATGCCGTCGAAGTCCGGCTGCGACAGGGACGGCGTCCAGACCGGCGCCAGCGACGGCTCGGTGTCCAGCACGGCACTGACCAGCTGACCGGCCAGGGCCACCGGGTCGGCCCCTGCCGTGCTGTTGGCGAAGACCACCGCCGCGACCCTGTCCTGCCGCCGGACCCGTAGTCCGGAGAGGAAGCCGGGCATCGCGCCCCCGTGACCGGCAAGGACACGCTCGCCGATCCGCTGCAGGTCGTAGCCCAGTCCGTACGCACGGGCCCACCCCTGCACATCGGTCATGATCAGCGGCCGGCACATCTCCTCGACGGTAGCCGCAGACAGCACCTCATCGACCGGGTCCGCCACGAATGAGGCATACCGGCCCAGGTCGGCAACGGTGCTCCAGAGCCCGCCCAGCGGGGCTGTCGCCCTGAGCTCGAAACGGGGCTCGAGGGTTGCCACGCCGGTGTGCGGATGCACCTGGTAGCCCAGGGCGCGAGCGGCCTCGTCCGGGACCAGGCCGGTGTTCCCCATCTCCAGCGGCGCGAGGATGCGCTCGGTCACGACCTCGCCCCAGGGCCGGGCCTCGAGCAGCTCCACGATCTGGCCCAGCAGCGCGAAAGCCAGGTTGGAGTAGTGAAAGGCGAAGTGCACTGGCAGCACCTGCTCGGCATCCTCGAGCTCACGCAGCAGCCGCTCCTGGTCGGGCGCGTCGAGGCTCTCCCAGATCCGGCCGACCGGCTCGCGCTGAAGACCGGAGGCATGGGCCAGCATCTGCCGGATGGTGATCGCGCCGTGCCTGGTCTCCGGCAGGTACAGGTCCAGCCGATCGTCCAGTGACAGCCTGCCGGCGTCGCGCAGAACCATGATCAGCACGGCGGTGAACGTCTTGGTGATCGAGCCGATCATGTACTGCGTGTCGTCGGTGGCAGCGGTGCCCGGCTCCAGCCTGGCCGAGCCGACATGGCAGGACCAGGCGAGCACGCCGTCTCTGACAAGCCCGACGCTTACCGCCGGAGCGTGCCATTGGCTCTGCGCCTCTCGCACCCGACGCTCGAGATCCCGGACCAGCGCGTCGCCCAGCGGCGCACCGGACGGCGTTGACCGGGTCCTGGTCACAGCGCTCACTCGGCTGCTCGCAGGCTCATCGGTCCATAGACCACCGAGCCTTCGTGCTGGAGGGTGACGGCATCCACGCCAGCATCGGCCAGTTCACGCCACTGCTCACCAAGCCAGCTCTCCGCATCGCCCTGTGAGGGAAAACCCGTTGTTACCAGCGCCTCACCGGTCATCACCTTGGCATCCACGTCGAAAAAGGTCCAGGCCCACTCATCTGTCATGGGGGTCACCCTAGCCACCCGAAAGCGTTTCTGGCCCAGCCCGATAGCCGGAAGCGAAGCCGGCCACAGCGCCGATCACGATCACGGCCGGAGAACCCAGCCCGGCCGGCGGGCCGGAGGTGGCGACTGTCGCCAGGGTGCCGTTCAGGACCTTCTGGCTGGGCAGACCCGCATCCATCACGGCGGCCAGCGGCGTGTCCACGTCCTGGCCGGCGTTGACCAGCGCGGCAACGATCGAGACCAGGTTCTCGACGCCCATCAGGACGACCAGTGTCGTCCCCGAACGTGCCAGGGCCTCCCAGTCCAGGGTGCTCCGCAGATCGTCGGGAGGCAGGTGACCGGAGACCACCGTAAATCCCTGGGAGATGCCACGGTGAGTGAGCGGTATGCCGGCCAGCTCAGGGGCGGCGATGGCAGAGGAGACCCCAGGGACGACCTCGACCGCGACGCCGGCCTGGCTACACGCCAGAACCTCTTCCAGGCCGCGGCCGAACACGAACGAGTCGCCGCCCTTGAGCCGGACCACGACACGTCCTTCGCGAGCCCGGCGGACCAGCACGTCGTTGATCTCCTGCTGGGGCGTGAACCGCCCATGCGGGATCTTGGACACATCGATGATCTCGACGCCCTCACGCAGCCCGTCCAGGACCGCCAGTGGCGCCAGCCGGTCGACGACGACGACATCGGCATCCGCCAGGGCCTGAAAGCCCCTCAGAGTCAACAGCTCCGGGTCACCCGGCCCGCCGCCGACCAGGATCACCCGGCCAGGACCACTGTGTGTGGCGCTGCCCGCAGAGGTGGTCGCCTCAGCCGCCGGGCCGGTGGGCCAGGGGCGTCGCCGGGAGCGCAGGCCGGAGTCCTGGCGCAACGCGGCCTCCACCGCGACGAGCGCTTCATCACGCAGCGCAGCGGCGATGTGCGGGTCGCGATCGGCGTGGACGCTGACCGTGGCCCGGCCGGTGCGCCCGGTGGCCGGCATCCAGGCTGAGGCCCGGGTCGCGTCATCAGCACGAAGGCAGAAGATGCGCGCCTCGTCCGCGTCGGCCAGGACCCGGGCGTTGACCTCGGCATCGGCCGTGCAGGCCATCGCCAGCCAGGCGTCGTTCAGGTCACCGGGCTGATAGGGCCGGGCAAGCCATTCGATCCGTCCGCGCGCGGCCAGATCGTCCAGGGCGGTCACCGCAGCGGGCGAGACGACCGTCACCCTTGCCAGGGCGGCCAGCAGTGCCCCGACGCGCCGAAGCGCCACAGGCCCCGCGCCGACGACCACGACCCGGCGGCCCCGCAGACGCAATCCCAGTGGTAGCAACGGTTCTGGATGTCTCGGCATGCTCATTCCTTGTTTGCGACACCAGCTGAGTCAAAGGTGGCAACCTCGCGCAGGATTCGCGCCGCGGCCTGAACCAGAGGGACGGCCAGCGCGGCTCCGGACCCCTCACCGAGGCGCATCCCGAGGTCAACCAGGGGCTGCAGTCCGAGGTAGGCCAGCGCCGCGGTGGCCCCCGGCTCGACCGAGCGATGCCCGGCAACCCAGTAGTCCGCGGCATCAGGGGCAATCGCCCGCGCCACCAGCGCCGCGGAGCAGGCAATGACCCCGTCCAGGATGACGGGGGTACGAAGCGCGGCCGCACCCAGCAGATAGCCGACCACGCCAGCGTGCTCGAGCCCGCCGACCGCGGCCAGCGCCAGCAGAGGCTCGGCGGCGCTCACCTGGTTGACCCTGATGGCGGTCTCGATGACCGAGACCTTGTGCTCCAGCATCGGGCTGTCGATGCCGGTGCCGCGCCCGGTGACCGCGGCGACGCCCTGCCCCGTGAAGACGCTGATCAGGGCCGCTGAGGCCGTGGTGTTCGCGATACCCATGTCACCGGTGACCAGCAGACGGCTTCCCTGGCCGACACAGTCGCCGGCCACGCCGATTCCCACCTCGATGGCTGCCTGCACCTGGGTGACGGTCATCGCCGGACCCTGGGTCATGTCGGCAGTGCCGGCGGCGATCTTGTGCGACCGCAGACCCGGCGCCTGCCCCACCTCGCCGGCCACACCCATGTCGATCACGACGACCTCCGCGCCGACCTGACGGCCGAAAGCGTTGATCACTGCTCCGCCGGCCAGGAAGTTGCCGACCATCTGGGCGGTGACCTCCTGAGGCCACGGCGACACCCCCTGTGCGTGCACACCGTGATCCCCCGCGAAGACCGCGATAGTGACCGGATCGGGCAGCGGTGGCGGGCACTCGCCATACATGCCGCAGAGGCGGGTTCCGAGGTCCTCGAGGGCGCCCAGTGACCCGGGGGGCTTGGTGAGCATCAACTGGCGTTCCTCAGCGGCCGCCATCGCCTCGTCGGACGCGGGTGTGATGGCAGCGACAGTCTCGGTCAGCAGGGACACAGTTCTCCTTCGGGGCGGCGGTCGCCCGAGGTCCCATCATGGACCACCAGCAGGGGCCGGGTGTCCGGCCGGGGCTGAGCCCGGACCCTGTGTAGCGTGATCGAATGAGCGATCTTCGGCAAGAGCCTGGCTTTCCGTCGTTCGACGAGTCCTGGTCACGGGCGCTGTGCGTTGCCGCGCACCCTGATGATCTTGAGTACGGCATGGCCGCGGCGGTCGATCGATGGGTGCAGCAGGGCAAGACCATCAGCTACCTGCTGGCCACCCACGGCGAGGCCGGTATCGACGGGATCCCGCCGCTCGAGGCCGCGCCACAGCGAGCCCAGGAGGAACGAGACGGCGCGGCAGAGGTGGGGGTCGAGCTCGTGGAGTTCCTCGAATACGACGACGGCATGGTCGAGTACGGCTTGCCCCTGCGTCGCGATATCGCCCGCGCGATCCGCATCCACCAACCTGAGGTCGTCATCACGCTGACCCACCGTGAGCGCTTCGCAGGTGGCGGCACCAACCAGGCCGACCACCGGGCGGTGGGGCTGGCCGCGCTGGACGCCGCCAGGGACGCCGGCAACCGCTGGATCCACCCCGCGCTGGTGGACGAGGGCTATGAACCGTGGAGCGGGGTCAGATGGGTGTGCATGGCGGCGTCGCCCCAGATCACCCACGGGGTTGACGTGACCGGCCACCTGGATGCGGCCGTGGCCTCCCTGCAGGCTCACCACACCTATCTCGAGGGCCTTGGCGCCGACTACCCGGCGCCGCCGGACCTGCTCGAGATGATCCTCGGCCGTGGCGGTCAGGTGATGGGGGTCGAGCACGCGGTCACCTTCGAGGTGTACGACCTCTGAGCCGGGCAGCCCGGCCCCCTGAGATGTTGCCGGAACCAGCCAGCGGATAAACGCCCCGCGCGGGACAGACCGCGACCACAGGGTCTCAGAGATCGACACCGATGATGGCCGCCAGTGTCGCCGTGTCAAGGTGGTCCTCGATGGCATCCGCCAGGCGGTCCAGCATGAGCTCCCGCCGGGCGGCGAACCCCGGAGCGCCCGCGGCGGCCCGCCATCGGACCCCCGCCTGAGCAGCCACCTCCGTCAGGAAGGCCCTGCGGAAGTCATCGCTCTCGAAGGCTCCGTGCCAGGTGGTCCCCCACACGGACCCACGCCGCCACCCATCCAAGAACCTCTCCGCCGGCTCCGTCTCCGGGCCGCCGGCGGTCTGGGAGGACACCCCGTGATGGATCTCGTACGCCGTCACCTCGTTTCCGCGCCACTGACCTGCCGGCCGGCCCAGGTGCTTCTCCGGCCCGAACCGAACCCGGACCGGGAGCAACCCCAGCCCGGCAACCGTCGTCGCCGTGCCCGACTCGACACCGTCCGGGTCCTCGATCAGCTCCGCCAGCATCTGGTAGCCGCCGCAGATGCCGAGCACCGGCCGGCCGGCCGCAGCCCGGGAGGCAATCGCCTCGCCCAGCCCCCGGGAGCGCAGCCACTCCAGGTCCGCCACCGTGGCCCGGGTGCCGGGCAGCACCACCAGGTCTGCCCGCGCGACGACATCGGGATCGGCGCTCACCCGGACATCGACCCCCGGCTCGGCGGCCAGGGCGTCGATGTCGGTGGCGTTGGAGACCCTGGGGAACCGCACCACGGCCACCGAGAGGGTTGATCCGACGTCAGAACCTGACGGCGTCTGCGCAGAGTCAGCTCCCGACCACCCCGAGATGGCGAGCGCGTCCTCGCCGTCCAGCCACACGTCGTACAGGAAGGGAATGGTGCCGAGCACAGGCCTGGCCGTGCGTTCCTCGAGCATCCGCAGGCCGGGCTCCAGCAGCGACAGGTTCCCCCGGAACTTGTTCACGATCCAGCCGCGAAGGTGTGACTGGTCGGCCTCGTCCAGCAGCGCCAGGGTGCCATACATCGCGGCCAGCACCCCGCCGCGGTCGATGTCCCCCACGACAACCACCGGCAGATCGACCGCCCTGGCCAGGCCCATGTTGACGAAGTCGCCCCCGCGCAGGTTGATCTCGGCGGGGCTGCCGGCGCCCTCGGCGATCACCACGTCGAACCGCGATGACAGGTCACCGAAGGCCTCGAAAGCCGTGGTGGCCAGCACCGTGCGGCCGGTGGCCCACTCCCCCGCATCGAGCTCTCCCCACGAGCGGCCCATCAGGACCACGTGCGATCGCAGATCCGAGCCCGGCTTCAGCAGCACAGGGTTCATCGCGGCTTCCGGGACGACCCCGCAGGCAACCGCCTGGACCCACTGCGCCCGGCCGATCTCCGACCCGTCGGCGCAGACCATCGAGTTGTTGGACATGTTCTGCGCCTTGAACGGGGCCACCGAGACGCCGCGCCGGGCCAGCCAGCGACAGACGCCGGCCGTCACCAGGCTCTTGCCCGCGTCCGAGGTGGTCCCGGCCACGAGCAGCCCACTAGCCACGACCCATCGTGTCTCCTTCGTCGGGTGCCCTACGGCACTGCCTGCCGGTCAACGCTAGTCGGCTGGGTACCGTGTATCCCGGGCCAGGTCCGTCCGCGGCACCAGCACCGGCCGCTCCCGGCCTCGCCCACGACCAACGCCCCAAGGAGAACTGATGAGCGTGACCCTCGTCCTCGGTGGCGTGCGCAGCGGCAAGAGCCGGTATGCCGAGAGCCTCCTGCGCTCGCATCCGAAGGTCAGCTATGTCGCACCGGGGCCAGTGCCGGACGGCTCTGACCCTGAGTGGGCCGAACGCATCTCACGACATCGGGCACGCCGGCCGCCCCGGTGGGACACCGTCGAGACCACTGACCTGGTCACCGTCATCCGGACCGCTGACCAGCCGGTTCTGATCGACTGCCTGTCCACCTGGCTGACCCGGCTGATCGACGACATCCACGCCTGGCAGGACCCGGAGCTGGCCTCGGCCCGGGTGGAGAAAGAGACCGCGCGACTGCTGGACGCTCTCGCCTCAGCCAGAGTCGACGTTGTCCTGGTCACCAACGAGGTCGGTCTCTCTGTCGTGCCGGCCACTGCTTCGGGCCGCCTCTTCCGGGACGACCTGGGCAGGCTCAACGCAGCCGTCAGCGGTGCCAGCGACCACGTGGCCCTGGTGGTCGCCGGGCGTGTCCTGGACCTCTCGGGCTGCCCGGTCGTGGCCGACTGATGCCGGACGGCCTCAAGCTGGCTTTCGGCACCCTGACCGCCATCCCGGTTCCCGCGCCTGCCCGGATCGACCGACAGGTCGCCGGGCGGGCGATGATCCTTGCCCCGCTCACCCAGCTACCCCTGGCCGCCCTGCTGCTGCTGTGGGGCTGGGCGGTTCGGGAGGCGCCCGTACCTCCCCTGGTAGCGGCCTCACTGACCCTCGTGCTGATCACCCTGGCCACCCGGGGAATGCATCTGGACGGACTGGCCGACACCGCTGACGGGCTGTCTGCCAGCTATCACCGGGCCAAGGCCCTGGAGGTGATGCGCCGGGGCAACATCGGGCCCAGTGGCGTGGCTGCGGTGGTCCTCGTGCTCCTGGTGGACGCGACGGCGCTGACCACCCTGCTGACCACCTTGTCCGGCGTCGCGCTGGTCGCTCTCTCCGTGCTCGCGAGCCGGCACCTGCTGGCCTGGGCCTGCTCCACCCCGGTGCCCTCGGCCCGCACGGAGGGACTGGGCGCCACCGTGGCCGGCACCGTTTCGCCCCCGGTGGCCGGACTTGTCTTCGTTCTTCTGCTGGGCCTGTCAGCGCTGGTGACCCGGTGGTCCGGCCCGGGCTGGTGGGCCGGACCGGTGGTCGTGGCCGCTGCCGCTGTCGGCGGTGTCGTGGTGATCCGCCGGGCCACCCGCCGTCTGGGCGGCATTACGGGCGACGTCCTCGGCGCCGTCATCGAGGTCTCCCTGGCCGTCGCGCTGATCACCTCCGCTGTCCTGCTGTCGGTGAACCCATGAGAGCGGTGCCCCAGATGCTGATGAACAGACCCCGTCCAGGAACCAGAACCGGTTCGAGAACCAGAACCCGTCTGATGACCGGCTCCGGTCGGGTGAGCAGATGAGGTGGTCCCGCGCGGTCCATCATCTCGAGGAGCTGGCGAAGGCGTGTGCCGACATGGCGACACGGCCGGCCGCGATCTTCCCGCTGCGGGTCACCGCCCTGTGGACCTTTGGTGACGTGCTGGAGCATCAGGAGGATCTCGACTCGCTGGCGGTCGTAATGGCAGTCGACCTGCCCTTCGAGGAGGTTGCCTGGCTGTGCGCCCCGGCCGGAGCCGAGCACTGGTCCAACGCTGCCGGACTCGCCAAGAGCCCGGCAGTGGCGATCTGGCGATCGACGCGAGCACCCCTGTGGAACCACCGCGTCATCCGTCCGCTGCTGATCTGGGATGAGTCAGGCGTCGCTGGCCAGCCCTTGTCAGCCCTGCGCGCCGGCACCGCCGACCCCTTGCGCCTGCCCGAGCCCGCCCCGGACGAGCTGGCCTCGCGGCTGGAGGCCGAACGGGTGGTGAGCCTCCGGGCCCTCCAGTCCGCCACCGCCACCTACCAGCAACGCAGGTTCGCTCCCGGCAAGCTCGAACCGATAGCTGACGCCCTGTGGCGCGCCAGCGCTGGCTTCCTGGACATCCCCGACCGACACAGCTAGGGACGGCGTGCCTGTCTCAGCGACGAACCCGCTGAGGGTTACGCCTGGCCGACACCCTGGCTCTCAGATGCCGCGAATCCGGTTGTTGCGTGGGTTGTGCTCCAGCTCGGCCAGTCCGAGAGCCTCCATCAGCGGGGGAACATACATCCCGAATCGCCCTCGGAGCCCCTTCTTCAGGCCGTACCACCCACCCACGGGGTTGCTCTCCGAGCGGCCCCAGGCCTCGACCGTGCCGTCCTTGGCCGGCTTCTGCTCGTCAGCGGTGCCCAGGTCCATCCAGTCGCCGTGCTCCAGAAGCATGGCGTGCAGGTCCTCAAGACACCGGAGCTGGTAGTACAGCGTGGTCTTGCCGACCGTGCAGACAAGGCGGGGCGGGTCCGACTCCTCGTCCCTGTACATCGAGTAGTCGGACGTCCCTGGCGGGGTCTTCAGAAGCCAGGGCTCCGCGGCCGTCCCTTGTCCCACGACGTTGTTGGTCATGGGGCGATTATCAGCGAATCTGAACCTGGACGAAAGGGGGCTTGACGACCGTGGCTGCCACGTCGCGACCTCGTACGTCGATCAGGACCTCGTCACCCAGCTTGGCAGCCGGGCCGAGCAGCGCCAGGGCGATCCCCTGCTTGAGGGTAGGTGAGAACGTCCCGGAGGTGACCTCACCGAGCTGGGAGCCATCGGCGGCGTTGACCTGACAATGTGCTCGCGGAATCCCGCGGCCACTGACCAGCAGACCCCAGGTGCTGCGCCTCGGACCGGCGGCCTTCTCTGCGACGAGAGCCTCCTTGCCCCAGAATGCGTCTTTCTTCCAGCCGACGGCCCAGCCGGAACGCGCCTGCACCGGCGTGATGTCCAGGTTCAGCTCGTGGCCATGCAGCGGATACCCCATCTCGGTGCGCAACGTGTCCCGGGCGCCAAGGCCGCACGGCAGTCCGTCGAAGGGAGCCGCAGCCTCGACAAGGGCGTCCCAGAGTGCCAGCGAGTCCTCCCAGCGCGGGACCAGCTCGTATCCACGCTCTCCGGTGTAACCGGTCCGGCAGACGATGACCGGCTTGCCGTTCCAGTCGGCCTCGACGAACGACATGTACTCGTGGCCGGTCGGCAGCCCTAGCGCTTCCAGCACCGCGTCGCTGTTGACTCCCTGAACCGCGATGACGCCGTATCCGTCGTGAAGGTTCTTGATCTCAAGGTCCTCGGGGGCTGCCACCTGCAAGCGGCGCACGACCTCAGCAGTGTTGGAGGCGTTCGGGATCAGGAAGACGTCGTCGTCGGCCTTCAGATAAGCGATGAGGTCGTCGACCACGCCGCCGGTCTCGTCGCAGCACAGGGTGTACTGCGCCTTGCCTTCGGTGATCCGGCCGAGGTCGTTGGTGAGGCAGGAGTTGACGAACGCCGCAGCACCCGGACCCTTGACGCTGGCCTTGCCCAGGTGGCTGACGTCGAAGATGCCGACTCGCTCACGGACCGCCGTGTGCTCCCGGACCACTCCGCCGCCTGGGTACTCGATCGGCATCTCCCAGCCGCCGAAGTCCGCCATCTTGGCACCGAGGGCCAGATGCCGGTCGTGAAGGGGGGAGGTCTTGAGCGGGGAGTCAGTCATGAGGGCCACCGTATCCGCAAACTGCTGAGCGTATTCTCAGGGTGGGTCAAGAACGACTCTCGTCCGAGGCGTGACACCACAGCCACGCGCGGACCCCGACCATGAAGGAACCAACTCTGTGACCACGTTGACCGTGTCAGACCACAGCCCGGCCGAGCTCAAGGGCGATGCCCTCGTCCTTGTCTCGGTCCAGACCGAGAAAGGCGCCGCTCTGGCACCGGGACACGGGCTGGGCAAGGAAAGCGTGGCCCATCTGGAGGCTGCGCTGTCCACGCTCAAGGCCAAGGGATCGGCCGATGAGGTCGTCAAGCTCGTCTCGGTGCCCGGAGTCACCGCAGCCCTGGTGGTCGTGACGGGTGCCGGCAAGGTCGGCGCCAAGGGCGCGACTCTCGGAGCCGAAGCAATCCGCCGGGCGGTCGGATCAGCAACCCGCCAGCTCAGCGGGTCCGGCAAGGTCATCGTCGTCGCCCCCGGGAAGAGCACGACCGAGGCGGCCGCTGCTGCTGAGGGCGCGATGTTCGGGGCATACGCCATCACGACCGCAGCCGCCGGACCCATCTCGGCGGCGGTCCAGTCGCTCACCGTGGCGACCCCGGTGGCCCGGGACAAGGACCTGCGTGTCGCGATCAAGCGGGCGCTCGCGCTCGGCGAGGCGACCACCTACGCCCGCGACCTGGTCAACCAGGCCCCCAACGAGCTCTACCCGGAGACTTTCGCCGCGGCGGTCAAGAAGCGGGCGGTCGGCACCGACGTCAAGGTGACGGTCCTTGACGAGGGCGGACTTGCTCGCGGCGCCTTTGGCGGCCACGTCACGGTCGGTGCAGGCTCAGCCCGCGGGCCGCGGCTTGTCACGCTGCACTACAAGCCATCACAGGCGAACAAACATCAGCGGCACATCGCCTTCGTCGGCAAGGGCATCACCTTTGACTCCGGCGGCCTGGCCATCAAACCCACCAAGAGCATGTCCACGATGAAATGCGACATGGCGGGCGCCGCAGCCGTGGCTTCCGCTGTCTTCGCCATCGCCGAGCTGGGTGTTCCGGTCGAGGTCACCGCGCACCTCTGCCTGGCCGAGAACATGTCCGGCTCGAGCGCCTGCCGCCCCGGGGACATCGTCACGTTGCGCGGTGGCAAGACCGTTGAGGTCAACAACCCCGATGCCGAGGGACGCATGGTCCTGGCGGACGGCCTTGCCCTGGCCTCTGAGAAGAGGCCTGACCTCATCGTCGACATCGCCACCCTCACCGGAGCCGCAGTTGCTGCCCTGGGAAACCGCACCGCGGCATTCCTGAGCAACGATGACGTGCTCCGCGAGGTCATCATGGACATCGCAGACTCAGCCGGCGAGCCGTTCTGGCCCTTCCCCCTGCTCGAGGACATCCGGCCCACCCTTGATTCCGCAGTCGCTGACCTGCTGCAGTCAGGTCCTACCGGCGTGATCTACGCGGGCTGGTTCCTCTCGGAGTTCGTCGGCCAGGGCAGCAACGGGCAGCAGATCCCATGGGCCCACCTGGACATCGCCGGGCCGGCTTTCAACGACAACGCGCCCTGGGGCTACACGCCCAAGCAGGGCACCGGCTTCGGCGTGCGTACCCTCGTTGCGATCGCCGAGTCGCAAGGCTGAACACCCGGCATACCGCTGAACACCCGGTATATCGCTGAACACCGGGCAGCCGGGTGTGCCGTGGACGTTCGCGAAAGCGGGCAACGAGAGAGCCAGCCACGTCACACGTGGCTGGCTCTCTTATCGGGGAAGGGTCCGGACGGCTGACCCACCGGGTGCTGGCGATCAGCCGCCGCTCTTGCGCCGGAACATCTGCTGCGCCTTGGCCGGGCCATGCGCGTCGTGGATCTTGGCCTGATCGCCATCTTCTGAGACGTCGCGACCGCCGTGGGCATGCTTCTTGTCGAGCGCCTCGCGGAACTTGCGCTTCACGTCCTCGGCCGTGGACGCAGCGACCGGCTGGTCGGCCTTGTCACTCGTCTCGCTCGTGTCCCTGCCGGGCTTGTCCGTCTCGTTCGTCATGCGCGCTCCTTCATTGCTGAGTTCCAACCTTGACATAGAAGCGGAGGTCAGTGTGATATCCCACGGCCGTTGCTGCCCGGCTCGCGCCTGGCTGCGCCCTTGCGGTGTCGTGAGTTCCACTCACGCATACGCGACGGGTACCCGGTCTGGTTGACGTCATACACCGGTATGCCCAGGGACCGGGGCAGTTCGAAGGCCGCATCACGCGATGCCACAGCTCGCCGGGTCCATTCGCCGTCGTGGGCGATCAACACCACGGTGGTCGCCGTGACGTTGGTGGGGGGCTCGACAAAAGCCTCGACCCCGCGTCTGCTGGACACGAAGGCCGCGAGATGATCCTTGACCGCCCGGGTGTCCACGGTCATTCCAGGCCCGTCCACCGGGCCGGCCGGATGCTGCTCGGAACGTCGTCGCCGGCGTCCCCACCAGCTCATCCAACGCCTCCGGCTGCCTGCACGTCAGAGCACATCATGTACCAACTCTAGGACCCACCTCAGGTGCGAGGCATCGTTGGCACCCCCGGTGGCCGATGCGACTCGCTCGCCGATCAGTGGCAGGATGTTGCGTGACGTCCGAGGATGAACAGCGCACAGCCGCGCGCCGAACGCCCTGAGGACGATTTCCGGTCAGATGCCACAGGCAAGGGAGCGTCCGCATGTCGGCTACCGCCGCGAACACATTCGACATTGTCATCCTGGGTGGAGGCAGCGGGGGCTATGCCTGCGCGCTGCGCGCCGCCGAGCTGGGCCTTTCGGTGGCCCTGGTCGAGAAGGGCAAGCTGGGCGGCACCTGCCTGCACATGGGCTGTATCCCCACCAAAGCGCTGCTGCATGCCGCCGAGATCGCCGACACCGCGCGTGAGGGCCAGCAGTTCGGCGTCAAGACCACCTTCGAGTCGGTCGACATGAGCGGGGTCAACGCCTACAAGGACGGCGTCGTCGGACGGCTCTACAAGGGGCTGCAGGGCCTGGTGAAGTCCAAGAGCATCGAGTACGTCGAGGGCGAGGGCCGGCTCGTCGCGAAGGACACCATCGAGGTCGCCGGTCGCCGGCTGGTCGGCAAGAACATCGTCCTGGCCACCGGCTCGTATGCCAAGTCGCTGCCCGGCCTGGACATCACCGGCCGGATCATGACCAGCGAGCAGGCGCTCTTCCTCGACTTTGTCCCGCCGCGCGTCGTGGTCCTTGGCGGCGGTGTCATCGGGGTCGAGTTCGCTTCCGTCTTCAAGTCCTTCGGCTCCGAGGTCACCATCATCGAGGCTCTGCCCCGTCTGGTCGCGGCCGAGGACGAGGCCATCTCCAAGCAGCTCGAACGCTCCTTCCGCAAGCGCAAGATCGCCTTCAAGACAGGCGTGAAGTTCTCAGGCGTCACCCAGTCCGGCGACGTCGTGAGCGTGGCCCTGGAGTCCGGTGAGACCATCGAAGCCGACCTGCTTCTGGTTGCTGTCGGACGTGGTCCGGTCACTGCTGGCCTGGGCTACGAAGAGGCCGGCGTCACCACCGACCGGGGCTTCGTGCTGACCAACGAGCGTCTGCAGACCAACATCGACGGGATCTATGCCGTCGGCGACATCGTGCCCGGCCTGCAGCTAGCCCACCGGGGCTTCGCCCAGGGCATTTTCGTGGCTGAGCAGATCGCGGGCCTCAACCCGCCGGTCATCGACGAGAAGGGCATCCCGCGGGTCACCTACTGCGACCCCGAGATCACCTCCATCGGCTACACCGAAGCCCAGGCCAAGGCCACGTTCGGCGAGATCGAGACGTATGACTACAGCCTCGGCGGCAACGGCAAGAGCCAGATCCTGCAGACCCAGGGGTTCGTCAAGCTGGTCCGCCAGAAGGACGGCCCGGTCGTGGGCGTCCACATGATCGGCGCCCGGATGGCTGAGCAGGCCGGCGAAGCCCAGCTGATCTACAACTGGGAGGCACTGCCCTCCGACGTCGCGCAGCTGATCCACGCCCACCCGACCCAGAACGAGGCACTCGGCGAGGCGCATCTCGCCCTGGCCGGGAAGCCACTTCACGCTCACGGTTGATGGATCCACGCAGTTCAGGCACCACCGCCACATCGGATTGGCAGCCGTACCAGCAGCATTGACCGTCGCACCGCACAACGAGGAGACCTCAACTCATGTCTGAACGCGTGACTATGCCGGCCCTTGGTGAATCCGTCACCGAAGGGACCGTGACGCGCTGGCTCAAGAACGTCGGCGACACGGTGACCATCGACGAGCCCCTGCTCGAGGTGTCCACCGACAAGGTCGACACCGAGATCCCCTCACCGGTTGCCGGCACGCTGCAGGAAATTCTGGTAGCCGAGGACGAAACCGTCCCGGTGGGCACGGATCTGGCCATCGTGGGCAACGGCGCGGCGGCTCCGGCTGCCACGCCTGATCCTGCTGCCGAACCTGTCGCGGAGCAGGCCCCCGCCGCTCCCCCGGTCCAAGAGGAGGCGCCCGAGCCTGCCGCCCAGGCACCCGCCGCCACGAGACCGGCCGGGGCCTCTGACGCGCCGATAGCGGGCGGTACGACGGTCACGATGCCCGCCCTGGGTGAGTCGGTGACCGAGGGCACCGTCACCCGCTGGCTCAAGGCAGAGGGCGACCAGATCGAGGTCGACGAGCCGTTGCTGGAGGTCTCGACCGACAAGGTCGACACCGAGATCCCCTCGCCGGTTGCCGGGACGCTCACCAAGATTCTGGTGGGCGAGGACGAGACCGTCCCGGTCGGCGCGGATCTCGTCATCATCGGTGGCACCCCGGGCGGAGCGCCTGCCGCCGCGGCAGAGCCTGTCCAGCAGCCCGCTCCGGCAGTCGCACCGGTCGCCGCCCCGGTGGCTGCCCCGGTACCTCCGGCTGCCGCACCCGCTGCTGCCGCACCCGCTGCTGCCGCACCCGCTGCTGCCGCACCCGCTGCTGCCGCACCTGCTGCTGCTACGCCGGCCCCGGCGGTCAAGGCCCCCACCACGGACCACACTGGTGCATCGGCCTACGTCACACCCCTGGTCCGAAAGCTGGCCGGCGACAACAACGTGGACCTCTCCACGGTGACAGGCACCGGTATCGGCGGCCGGATCCGCAAGCAGGACGTGCTCGACTCTGCCGCGGCGGCAGCAGCTGCCAAGGCTCCGGCAGCGGCAGCGCCCACCACGGCGACGACGCCGACTGCCCCGTCAACCGTTCCGGCCGTCTCGCCCAAGCGCGGCACCACCGAGAAGATGACCCGGCTGCGCAAGGTCATCGCGGCGCGCATGGTGGAGTCCCTGCAGGTCTCCGCACAGCTGACCAGCGTGCTCGAGGTCGATGTCACCAAGATTGCCAGGCTGCGGGACAGGGCCAAGCGCGACTTCGAGGTGCGCGAGGGCACCAAGCTCAGCTTCCTGCCGTTCTTCGCCCTGGCCGCGGTCGAGGCTCTCAAGGCTCACCCCAACGTCAACTCCAGCGTGGACGGTGACCAGATCACTTACCACGGCTCTGAGAACCTCGGCGTGGCGGTCGACACCGAGCGTGGGTTGCTCGTGCCGGTGATCAAGGACGCCGGAGACCTCAACATCGCCGGGCTGGCCCGCAAGATCGCCGACCTGGCCGAGCGGACCCGGACGAACAAGGTCTCGCCCGACGAGCTCGGCGGCGGCACCTTCACGCTGACCAACACCGGTAGTCGCGGAGTCCTGTTCGACACCCCGATCATCAACCAGCCCAACGTCGCCATCCTCGGCACGGGCGCGGTCGTCAAGCGTCCTGTCGTGGTCAAGGACCGTGACGGTGGCGAGACCCTCGCGATCCGCTCGATCGTCTATCTGGCGCTGTCCTATGACCATAGAGTGGTCGACGGCTCGGACGCCGCCCGATTCCTGACCACGATGAAGGCCCGTCTCGAAGAAGGCGCATTCGAAGCATCTCTGGGCCTCTAGGGCGGAGACCTCATGCCGGATCCGCAGTCGCAGCGACAGCGCGTCGCTATCACCGGGGCCTCCGGGCTGATCGGCAGCTCACTCTCGGCCTTCCTCAGCGCCCGGGGGGACGAGGTCGTGCACCTCGTTCGCCGCGAGCCACGAGCACCTTACGAGATCAGCTGGGACCCTGCGTCGCACCACCTTCCTCCCGGTGAGCTCTCCGGCCTGACGGCGATCGTTCATCTCGCAGGAGCCGGCGTCGGGGACCATCGGTGGACTCCCGCCTACAAGCAGAAGATCCTTTCCTCCAGGGTCGACGGCACTGCCACCCTCGCGACGGCGCTGGCCAAGCTCGGGGAGCCCATCGCCCTGGTGAGTGGCTCGGCATCGGGCGCGTACGGCGACCGCGGCGACGAGATCCTCACGGAGGACAGCGAGACAGGCTCCGGGTTCCTGGCCGATGTCGTCCGAGCCTGGGAGGCGGCGACCGCACCGGCGCAGGAGGCGGGGCTGCGCGTCGTCCACGCCAGAACAGGACTTGTCCTGACTCCCGATGGTGGCGCCATGCAGCGCGTACTCCCACTGGCACGGTTCGGGCTGGCCGGCCCGCTGGGCTCGGGGCGGCAGTTCTGGAGCTGGATCACGCTGCGCGATGAGCTGCGGGCCCTGGCCCATCTCATCGACCACGACCTTGCCGGACCGGTCAACCTGGTCAGTCCCCAGCCGTTGCGTCAGGCCGAGGTCATGAAGGCCCTCGGCGCGCAGCTTGGACGGCCGGCCTTCCTGCCGGCTCCAGCCCTGGCCCTCAAGGTGGCCCTGGGTGAGTTCGCCGGCGACATCCTGGGCAGCGCCCGCATCATGCCCAGCGTTCTGACAGCTTCGGGGTTCGACTTCGAACACGACACCATCAAGAGCGCCATGAGCTGGCTGGCCGACCTGAGCTGAGCTCGTCGTCCCGTTCCCGATACCGCTGGATCAGGTCGGGCACAATGGCTCAGGCCCCACTCCGCTCGGTCCGGCCCACCCCCTCCACCTGATCGGGGGTCTAGCTCACCGTCAGCGCCAGGACCCGCCAGCCATCGGTGGTCAGGCTCAGAGAGAAGATGCAGGGCCCCAGGATCTCCTGGACGTGCGGGATCGTTCGCCCGTCCGGCTGCCCGGTTCGGTAGGCGGCAGTGACGATGCTGGCGCGGATCCGGGCGGTATCAGCAGTGCCATCCAGGAATGCCACCTCGTGCACCACAAAGGCCAGGCCGAGATAGGTCCCGCCGTTCTTGAGGGCTGTGGCGATGTTGGCCCTGTCCACCTCGGCCTTGGACGCTCCGGGGGCGTAGACAAGGTCGAGCAGGGCCGGATCCCGGGTGAGGTAGGCGAGGGCACGAGCGTCAACCAACGCCTGTAGAAGGGCTACCGGGGCGCTCTGGGGTGATCCGGCGACCGTGAGCACATCGGCCGGGTTCTGGGCGGTCCTTTCCGGGACGGCCGCCGCCGTTCTCGCTGGCTTGGCCGCCCGGGTCACTGCCGGCGTTGCTCTGCGCATCGTGGCTGGCATGGTCGCCAGCGCCCGCGTCGGCTGCTGCCCGCCCGGCGCCGTGGTGGGCACGGTGACCGGTTGCCCGGACGGCTGGGCCACCGAACGAGCCGCCACCGGCCCGGCGTCCGCCGAAAGCCGGCCGGACAGCCAGGCCGCTCCGCCTGCCAGGGCCGCGATCAGCAGGAGTGCCACCGTGCCGAGGGTGAGTCCGGTCCGGTGCCTCGCCAGGAAACCTGAAGGCGCCGGATCGGCAACCGCCAGCGCCGCCGCTCTGATCCGGCGGGTGATCTCGGCGGCCGGGTCGGCTAGCGGTGCCAGGGCGACCGACTCCGCCGGGGCCGAGTCAAAGACCGCGACTGCTGCTTCGCCCGCCGAGGGCCGTGCCCCAGGGTCGGCCGACAGACAGGCGGTGACCACCTCCACGAGCAGGGCAGGGGCTTCGGGGCGCAAGGAGGAAAGGGACGGCCGCCCATCCTCCGGCCCAGGCGAGCCGCCGGTCAGGCAGAACCAGGCCAGGGCCGCCATCGCATAGACGTCGGAGGCGGGCCGGGGCTCACCCCCATCGACGAGCTCGGGCGCCAGGAAACCCCCGCCGCCCGTCCGAGGCGTGCCACTGACCGGCCTGGCGACGAGACTCGACTCCCCCAGGCTGCCGATGAGCGGCCTTCCGTCCCCGGTGAACAGGACGTTCCCCGGCCCCAGACCCCCGTGCACGATGTCGGCGGCATGCAGGTCAGCCAGCGTCTTCAGGAGCGGAGCGACGGTGGTGACGGTCTCGCCGCAGGTCAGCTGGCCACGGGAGCCGAGGAGCTGGCTCAGGGTGCCGCCGCCGACCTCGTCCAGCACCAGAGCAACAGCCCCGTCACCCACCGCGATGGCGGCATGCCGCCGAACCAGATGCGTGCCGTCGATCTGGTCGTAGTCGGCGATCTGCCGGGCCGCCACCTCCAGCGCCTGCCTGACGTCGGGCACCGGGATGATCTCTAGAACACAGTGACGGCCGTCCAGGCGGCGCACCGCACCCCACTGCGTGCCGATGGCGTTCGAGCTGGTCACTCCCGTGATGGTGAAACCTGGCACGAACGGCGGCACCGGGATAGCTCCCCCTGGGGTCTGGACAGGTCACTGACCTGCTCCACTATGCCGCGGATCGCCGGACTGCCCCGCAGGTTATCCCCAGGGAACGGTCGCAGGCCGTCAGGCCTGGCAGCCAGGCATGATCCAGGAAACGAGTGACGGGGGGACAGGGTCAGGGCAGGTCAGCGATGGCCTGGCGGTAGAAGTCTGCTGCCTGGCCTCCGGATGGGTCACCGTTGATGTCGACCGGCCCGGGAAGGTCCACGGCGGCGTGCTCCCACCGCGGGCGTCTGCTCGTTCGCCGGCGGCGCCGGCTGGTCGAGGGC
>JBBRZQ010000022.1:0-45995 GCA_038236535.1 Actinomycetales bacterium | reverse complement strand
CGTTGGGGTTGGTCTTCTCGTTGGTGCCGGGGGCGACGCCGAAGAAACCGAACTCGGGGTTGACGGCATACAGGCGGCCGTCCTCGCCGAACTTCATCCAGGCGATGTCATCGCCCAGGGTCTGCACCTTCCAGCCGGGGATGGTCGGCTGCAGCATGGCCATGTTGGTCTTGCCGCAGGCGCTGGGGAACGCGGCCGCGATGTAGTGGGTCTCCTGCTCGGGGGAGGTGACCTTGAGGATCAGCATGTGCTCGGCCAGCCAGCCCTCGTCGCGGGCCATCACCGACGCGATCCGCAGGCTGTAGCACTTCTTGCCCAGCAGGGCGTTTCCGCCATAACCCGACCCGTAGGACCAGATCATCCGCTCCTCGGGGAACTGCACGATGTACTTGGTCTTGTTGCACGGCCAGGCAACGTCCGCCTCGCCGGGAGCCAGCGGCGCGCCGACCGAGTGCAGCGCCGGGACGAAGTCGGCGTCGATCTCCTCGATCCTCTTCAGGACGGCGCTGCCGCAGCGGGCCATCACCCGCATGGAGGCCGCGACGTAGGCCGAGTCGGTGATCTCCACGCCGAACATGGGCTTCTCGGCGTCCAGGTGGCCCATCGCGAAGGGGATGACGTACATGGTGCGTCCGGCCATCGACCCCCGGTAGAGGTCGGTCATCAGTGCCTTCATCGTGTCCGGCGCCTCCCAGTTGTTGGTCGGGCCGGCGTCCTTCTCGTGGACCGAGCAGATGAAGGTGCGATCCTCGACCCGCGCGACGTCGGTGGGGTCGGAGGCGGCGTGGAACGAGTTGGGCTTCAGCTTCTGGTTCAGGCGGGTGAACGTGCCGGACGCGACGAGGCCGTCGGTCAGCGTGGTCCATTCCTGGTCGGAGCCGGTCACCCAGGAGATGCGGTCGGGCGTTGTCAGCGCCGCAACTTCATCGACCCAGGCGGCAAGGCCGCGGTGGCTGGTGGAACCGTCGCTCTCGATCTGCAGTGTGGTGCTTGGCATGAGGTTCGGTTATCCCTTTGTGCGGGGCGCCCTGGAGGCCGCCTGTTGTCGTCCCCCAGGCAGCAGTCACCATCCGGCCTGCGGATGGGAGCGCGTGGTGAACTCGAACACCAAAGCCTAGTCTGGCCGGTCGAGGCGACGGAATGGACCAACGTCCCGGTCGTGAGCCCCAGTGACGAGGCTCACGACCGGGACGCGATACCGGGATCTGCTCAGGCGTTGTCGGGGGAGTAGGGCGCGAGCACCTGGGGGTGGTCAGCTTCCCTGCGTAGCAACGCGTTCGGCGCGAAGCGGTCGCCAAACCTGGCGGTCAGCTCGTCGGCCCGGGCGACGAAGCCGGCCACGCCCTGGCGGGTGCTGCCGCGAGGGTCGCGGTAGCCGGCGATGTACTGCAGCACGCCTCCGGTCCAGGCCGGGTAGCCGATTCCCATGATCGAGCCGATGTTGGCGTCCGCGACGGTGATCAGCACGCCGTCCTGCAGGCATCGCGCCGACTCGACCGCCTGGATGAGCAGCATCCGCTCCTGGAGCTCGAGCAGGTCGACCTCGGCCGGGTCGCCCTGCACCGGGAAGAGCTCGGCCAGCCCCGGCCAGAGGCCCAGCCGCCTGCCGTTCTCGTCATAGTCGAAGAAGCCGGCGCCGCGGGAACGCCCGGGGCGTCCGCGCTCGACCATGGTCTCGACGATCGCCTCGGCCGGGTGGCGCACGTACACCCCGCCGGCGGCCTCGATGCCCTCGATCGTCTCGTTGCGGATCTTCAGGAACAGCTCCAGGTTCAGCTCGTCGGCCAGCTGCAGGGCGCCGACCGGGTAGCCGGCCTGGGTAGCGGCCTGCTCGACCGACGCCGGGTGGATCCCCTCGCCGAGCATGGCCATCGCCTCGTTGACGAAGGTGACGATCACCCGGCTAGTGAAGAAGCCACGGCTGTCGTTGACCACGATCGGCGTCTTCTTGATCTGCGCGGCGTAGTCCAGCGCACGGGCCAGCGCCGCGTCGGAGGTCTGCTCGCCGCGGATGATCTCCAGCAGCGGCATCTTGTCGACCGGTGAGAAGAAGTGCAGGCCGATGAAGTCCTCCTGGCGCTTCACGCCCTCGGCCAGCTGGGTGATCGGCAGCGTCGAGGTGTTCGAGCCGAGCAGCGCGTCGGGGGCCACCACAGGCTCGGTCTCGCCGAACACCGACTGCTTCAGCGAGACCTTCTCGAACACCGCCTCGACGACGAGGTCGCAGCCGGCCAGGTCGGCATACTCGGCGGTGGGGGTGATCCGGGCGAGCAGCGCGTCGCGCCTGGCCTCGGTCATCTTGCCGCGGGAGATGGCCTTGTCCAGGATCTTGCGCGAGTAGTCCTTGCCCTTCTCGGCCGCCTCGATCGAGACATCCTTCAGGACGACCGCGATGCCGTTGCGGGCGCTGACGTAGGCGATCCCCGCTCCCATCATGCCGGCCCCGAGCACGGCGACCCTCGTCGCCGGGCGCGGCTGGTGGCCCTGCGGGCGCGAGCTTCCGCCATTGATGGAGTTCAGGTCGAACCAGAAGGCCTTGATCATGTTCTTGGCGACCTGGCCGCGGGCGAGGTCGGTGAAGTAGCGGCCTTCGATGGCCAGGGCGGTGTCGATGTCGACACCGGCACCCTCGACCGCGGCGCACATGATGTGGTGCGGCGCCGGCATGGGGGCGCCCTTGAGCTGCTTGCGCAGGTTGGCCGGCAGCGCGGGCAGGATTCCGGCGAGCTTGGGGCTGGACGGGGTGCCGCCGGGCATCCGGTATCCCTTCGCGTCCCAAGGTTGCGCCGCCTCGGGGTTGGCCTTGATCCACGCCGTCGCCTGGTCGAGCAGCGCCGCAGGGGTCGCGGCAGTCTCGTCGACCAGGCCCACCTTCAGGGCCTGCGCCGGGTTCAGCCTGGGTCCTTGCAGCAGCACGTTCATCAGAGCGTCGATGACTCCCAGCATCCGGGTGACCCGGGTGACCCCGCCGGCGCCGGGGAGCAGGCCGAGGGTGACCTCAGGAAATCCGAACGCAGACTTCGGGTTGTCCAGGGCGATCCGGTGGTGACAGGCCAGCGCAATCTCCAGGCCTCCGCCGAGCGCCGCGCCGTTCAGGGCCGCGACGACCGGCCTGCCGAGGGTCTCCAGGGCCCGGAAGTCGCTCTTGATCTGCTCGACCCCGGCCGCGAACTCGGCGGCGTTCTCGTCGTTGACCCCGATCAGCATGTTCAGGTCGCCACCGGCAAAGAAGGTGGACTTCGCCGAGGTGACGATGACGCCGGTCACGGTGTCCTTCTCGGCGTACAGACGCTGCACCGCGGCATGCATCGACTCCTGGTATGCCGCGTTCATCGTGTTCGCCCGCTGGTTCGGGTCATCCAGGGTCAGCGTGACGATGCCATCGTCGTCCTGGTCCCACCGGATCGTGCTGTTCTCGGACAGGTAGTTGCGCTCAGACATGGTGCGGCTCCGTAGTCGTGTCGGGCGAGGTGAGTGTGGCTGCTGGAGGGGTTAGAGACGCTCGATGATGGTGGCGACGCCCATGCCGCCGCCGATGCACAGGGTGCACAGGCCGAAGCGCTGGTCGCGGCGCTCCAGCTCGTCCAGGACAGTGCCCAGGATGACCGCGCCGGTGGCCCCCAGCGGGTGCCCGAGGGCGATCGCCCCGCCGTTCACGTTGACCTTCTCGTGCGGGACCTTGAGGTCCTTCATGAACTTCATGACCACCGCCGCGAAGGCCTCGTTGACCTCGAACAGGTCGATCTGGTCGACCGTCATCCCCGCCTTGGCCAGGGCCTTCAGGGCGGACGGGCCGGGGCCGGTGAGCATGATCGTCGGCTCGGTGGCGACCACGCCGGTCGCCACGACGCGCCCGCGCGCCCTCATCCCCATGGCAGACCCGGCCTGCTCACTGCCGATCAGGACCAGCGCTGCGCCGTCGACGATGCCCGAAGAGTTGCCAGGCGTGTGCACGTGGCTGACCTTCTCGACCCAGTGGTACTTCTGCAGCGCCACCGCGTCGAAGCCGCCCTGCTCGCCGAGCGCGGCGAACGAGGGCTTGAGCCCGCCCAGCGACTCGGGCGTGGTGCCCGGCCTCGGGAACTCGTCGGCTCCCAGGACCACCTGGCCGTTGAGGTCCAGGACCGGGATCACCGACTGGGTGAACCGGCCCTCGGCCAGCGCCTTGCCGGCCCGGGTCTGCGACTCGGCGGCATACAGGTCGACGTCGTCGCGGGTGAAGCCCTCCACGGTCGCGATCAGGTCGGCGCTGACTCCCTGCGGCACGAAGCTCGTCGCGTAGGCCGTCTCCGGATCCATCGCCCACGGCCCGCCGTCCGAGCCCATCGGCACCCGTGACATCGACTCGACGCCACCGGCGATGATCAGCTCCTCCCAGCCCGAACGCACCTTCGCCGCAGCGATATTCACCGCCTCCAGGCCGGAGGCGCAGAACCTGTTGAGCTGCAGGCCTGGGCCCGAGCTCTCAAAACCGGCCGCCAGCGCGGCGGTCCGGGCGATGTTGGCGCCCTGCTCACCGACCGGCGTCACGCAGCCGAGGATGACATCCTCGACCGCCGCCGGGTCCAGCCCCGGGTTGCGCTTGCGCAGCTCGTCGATCAGGCCGACGACCAGCGACACGGGCTTGCTGGCGTGCAGCGACCCGGTGTCCTTGCCGCGCCCGCGCGGGGTGCGAACCGTGTCGTAGATGAACGCTTCAGTACTCATGGCAGACCGTCCTCAGGAGGTGATGGGCGAGCGTCACGTCAGCGCTGCGGGCCGAAGGGGTACAACGCCCTTGGAGGGCGATAGTACGGCCGATACCGGCCTCTTGGGTGGTTGCACGGCGAGGTTTTCCGGCTCACAGTGACTTCATGAGCAACCGGATCGCGCTGACGGCCGAGGAGCGGCACGCCCACCTCGACCTTGACCAGCTCCGGCAGCTGGTCGGGCTGGTGGAGTATGACGAGACGAAGGACCGGTTCCCGGTGACCGGCTGGGACGCGGTGGTGTTCGTGGTCGGCAACGCGACCCAGACGTCGCACTACTTCCAGTCGGCGTTCGGGATGGAGCTGGTGGCCTACAGCGGGCCCGAGACCGGCAACCGTGACCACAAGGCTTTCGTGCTGGAGAGCGGCGCCTGCCGCTTCGTGGTCAAGGGCGGGGTGGCCCCGGGCAGCCGGCTGCTGGAGCACCACCGGGCCCACGGTGACGGTGTCGTCGACATCGCCCTCGAGGTCCCCGACGTGGACCGGTGCCTCGAGCAGGCGCGCTCGGCCGGCGCGAGGATCCTGCAGGAACCGCACTATCTCAGCGACGAGCACGGCACCGTCCGGATGGCAGCCATCGCGACCTACGGCGACACCTCGCACAGCCTGGTGGATCGCTCGAGATACGCCGGGGTGTATCTGCCCGGCTACCTGCCGCGGACGTCGGCGGTGGTGCGGCGCGAGGGAGCACCGAAGCGGATCTTCCAGGCGCTCGACCATGTGGTGGGCAACGTCGAGCTGGGCAAGATGGACGAGTGGGTGGACTATTACAACAAGGTGATGGGGTTCGTGAACCTGGCCGAGTTCGTCGGCGACGACATCGCCACGGACTACTCCGCCCTGATGAGCAAGGTCGTTGCCAACGGCAACCACCGGGTCAAGTTCCCGCTCAACGAGCCGGCGATCGCCAAGAAGCGCAGCCAGATCGACGAGTTCCTCGAGTTCTACCAGGGCCCCGGCGTCCAGCACCTCGCGCTGGCCAGCAACGACATCCTGGCCACCGTGGACGCCATGCGGGCCGAGGGCGTGGAGTTTCTGGTTACCCCGGACTCGTACTACCAGGACCCGGCCCTGCGCGCCCGGATCGGCACGGTGCGGGTCCCGATCGAGGAGCTGCAGAGACGCGGGATCCTGGTCGACCGGGACGAGGACGGGTACCTGCTGCAGATCTTCACCCGGCCGATCGGCGACCGGCCCACCGTGTTCTTCGAGATCATCGAGCGGCACGGCTCTCTCGGCTTCGGCAAGGGGAACTTCAAGGCCCTTTTCGAGGCCATAGAACGCGAGCAGGAGCGCCGCGGCAACCTCTGACCCCGGGCAGGCCTAAGGCAGTCCTAAGGCCGGTGCGTCAGGGCGGGCAGCACCGTGCCGGTGACCTCGCCCAGGCCGATGATGGCGCCATCGGGGCCTGGGGCCCAGCCGGTGATGGTGACCGTGTCACCGTCCTGAAGGAAGGTGCGGGTCGAGCCGTCGCCCAGGGTCAGCGGCTCCTGGCCGTTCCAGGTGAGCTCGATCAGGCTGCCGCGGGTGCCCTTGTCCGGGCCGCTGATCGTGCCCGAGGCGAACAGGTCGCCATCGCGCAGGCTGGCGCCGTTGACCGTGAGATGCGCGAGCATCTGGGCCGGCGACCAGTACATCCCGGCGTATTCCGGGCTCGACACCAGGGTGCCGTTGATCCGGACCTCGAGGTGAAGATCCAGTCCGAAAAGAGGCGTGCCAGAACCTCGCAGGTAGGGGAGCGGCTCGGGATCCTGTGGCGGCAGCGGGACCCTGGCCGTTGCCAGTGCCTCCAGCGGGACGACCCAGGCGCCCAGGCTCGAGCCAAACGACTTGCCCAGAAACGGGCCGAGCGGGACCGTCTCCCAGGCCTGCAGGTCGCGGGCGCTCCAGTCGTTGAACAGGGCCACCCCGAAGAGGTGGTCGGCCGCCTCGTCCACGCCCACCCGGCTGCCGGGCTCGGTGGCGCCACCGACGACGAAGCCGAGCTCCGCCTCCAGGTCGAGCCGGACGCTCGGGCCGAACACCGGCTCGCGATCGGCGGCGTCCTTGCGCTGGCCCACCGGACGAATGATGCTGATACCGCTGACGACCACCGTCCCGGCCCGGCCGTGATACCCGATCGGCAGGTGCTTCCAGTTCGCGGTGAGCGCCTCGCCATCCGGCCGGAAGATGTTCCCGATGTTGGTGGCGTGGTCCTCGCTGGCATAGAAGTCGACGTAGTCGGCGACCTCGATCGGCAGGTGCAGGGTGACCTCGGCCAGCGGGATCAGGAAGGGCTCGATCCCGTCCCGGTGCGCGGGATTGGACAGGACCTCGATGAGCCAGCCGCGGGCCGCCTGCCACGCCGGTCGGCCCAGTGAGAGGAAGTGGTTCAGGCTCGGCTGCAGCCACCAGACCCCCGACTCCATGCCGACGAACTCGGCGGCAGCACCGGCGTCCAGCACGAGGTCGCCGATCCGGACGCCCACCCGTCGCAGGTCCGGGTCGGTCGTGGAGAACACGCCATACGGCAGGGTGGCAAGCCCGAAGGGGTGCTCGGGCGGGAGGTCGAGCCAGCTTGAGGTGCTGGGCGGATCGGCCCTGACGCCGGAGGACTCGGCCGTTGACATGCCCGAAGAGTACTGGAACGTTGGGCCGAAACGAGGCGAGGACGGGCCATGGCGCACTACCAGCAGATCGGCAACGTGCCCCACAAACGGCACACCCAGCACCGCACCCCGCAGGGCGACCTGTACTACGAGGAGCTGATGGGCGAAGAGGGCTTCTCCTCGGACTCGTCGCTGCTCTATCACCGGGAGCCGCCGTCCGCGATCAGCCAGGCTCGCTCGTGGGGCCTGGCGGACTCGCTCGCGACGACGCCGAACCACCCGCTGCTGCCGCGTCACCTGAAGCTGCACGACCTCTTCGCCGGCGACTCCTGGCGCGGGGTCGACCCGGTGACCGGCCGCCGGCTGGTCCTGGGCAACGCTGACCTGCGGATCTCCTACGTCGTTGCAGACACGCCAAGCCCCTTCTACCGCAACGGAATTGGCGACGAATGCGTCTTCGTCGAGAGCGGCCGGGCCAGGGTCGAGACGGTCTTCGGCGCGTTCGAGGTGGCCGGCGGCGACTACCTGGTCGTCCCGCGGGCGACCACGCACCGCTGGATACCAGCGGGCGCGGAGCCGCTGCGGGCCTACTGCATCGAGGGGAACTCGCACATCGCGCCGCCCAAACGCTACCTGAGCAGGTATGGCCAGCTGCTCGAGCACGCGCCGTACTGCGAGCGCGACCTGAGGCTTCCGGCGGGACCGCTGCTCGCCGAGGACACCGGCGCCCGGGCCGACCAGCCGACGGAGGTCTATCTCAAGCACCGGGGAGGCGGGCCGAACGGGATCGCCGGCACTGTCCACACGTACCCGCACCACCCGCTGGACGTCGTCGGCTGGGACGGCTGCCTTTACCCGTATGCGTTCAACGTCAGCGACTTCGAGCCGATCACCGGCCGGGTCCATCAGCCGCCGCCGGTCCATCAGGTGTTCGAGGGCGACGGCTTCGTCATCTGCAACTTCGTGCCGCGCAAGGTCGACTATCACGCCGGGTCGATCCCGGTTCCCTACTACCACTCCAACGTGGACAGCGACGAGATCATGTTCTATGTCGCCGGCGACTACGAGGCGCGCAAGGGGTCCGGCATCGGCCGGGGCTCGGTCTCGGTGCACCCGGGCGGTCACCCTCACGGCCCGCAGCTGGGCGCCTACGAGAGCTCCATCGGCGTCGAGTTCTTTGACGAGCTAGCAGTCATGGTCGACACGTTCCGCCCGCTGGAGCTCGGCGAGGCCGGGACAGCGGTCGACGACGGAGCGTATGCCTGGTCCTGGCTCGGCGGCAGGAGTGAAGAGACCCCGGACGGCGCCGGCTGACCGAGGTCGACAGGAGCGCGGATACCTCGGGGGCCAGCCGCGCCCTGACCTGCCGGCGGCAATGTTCCGGCAACGTGACGGCAATCGTCGGGTGAGTTCCCAGCGATCCCCCCGTCCCGACGGTGACATCGCGAAACAGAGTTGTTGTGGTCGTAACACCAGGAATCCCCGGCCCGAAACCTCGTCGCCATAGCGTCAGTGGCACGAGGAAGGAGCACCACCGATGACTCTGGACCACCCGGCCATCTCGTTCGTCACCGAGCGCGAACAGATCCGTCCCGCAGAGCCCCCGAAGAGGCGCGGGCCAGTGCTCGTGACGAGCGAATCGACCCCGGCTGGCTCGCCATGATGACAACGGGAGCCCTTGCGCGGCAAGGGGTCTGGGTTCCGGTATGCCGCCGGGACCAACTCCGGGTCGACGTCGGAGTCGCCGCCCTGGTGGAGGGTGCCCAGGTGGCCCTGTTCCGTCTGGGGCACGACGAGATCGTGGCCATCGGCAACCGGGACCCATATAGCCGGGCCAACGTGCTGTCCCGGGGCATTGTCGGGTCGCGCGGCGATACGGTCTTCGTCGCCTCGCCGATGGTGAAGAAGACGTTCGACCTGCGCACCGGCCAGTGCCTGGACGATCTCGCGGTCGCCGTGCCGACCTTTGGCGTGCGGGTGGTCGACGACCTGGTCCAGGTGCTGTCGGCCCCGAAGAGAACGGAAGCCGCCCGGATGAGCGACGACGAGAAGCTGGTCGGCTCTGCGCGGGTGCGGACGGTCATCAGGCGGGGCTACTGCCTGGCCGGGCCGAGGCCGGCGTGAGGCCTGCGCTGGTGGCGGTCTCGCACGGCACCCGGGACCCTGCCGGTCCGGCGGCCGTGGAAAGCCTGCTGAATGACGTGCGGCGGCGGCTGCCCGGCGTCGCGGTGATCACCGCTTGGGTGGAGCAGGTTGCGCCCGGGGTTGACCGGGTCATGTCCCAGATGAGGAGGCCGGCTGTCGTCGTGCCGCTGCTGCTGTCGACCGGTTACCACGTCACCATCGACGTCCCGGCCGCGGCCGCCCGCTCCCGCGGACCCGTCCACGTTGCTGCTCCGCTCGGACCTGATCGGCTGCTCGCCCGGGCGATGACCGCGAGACTGCGCAGTGCCGGGGCGCGATGGGGTGACGCCGTCGTGCTGGCGGCTGCTGGGTCCTCGGACCCTGCCGGGATGGCCGACATTCGTCGTGCGGCCGAGCTGTTGCGATCAGAGTGGGGGCCGGCCGTCGCCCATGCCTGCCTGTCCGGCGACGGACCCGGGGTTCCGGAGGTCGTGGAGGACCTGCGGCAGGCCGGCGCGGGCAGGGTCTGCGTGGCGCCCTACCTCCTCGCGCCCGGGCGGTTCGCCAGCCGGCTCACCGGTCTGGGGTCGGTAGCCGGTGTCACCGCGATCGCCCCGGTCCTTGGCGGTCACCGGCTGGTGGCAGACCTGGTGGTGCTCCGCTACCAGGCGGGTCTGCGGGCTCTGGCCGCACAGCCGTCCTCCCTGCCAGATCGCGGCCAGGACCTGGCTGGTGTCGCGGCACCCGTGTCCCCGGCCCTGCATCCCAGCGTCTCCGGCGCAGCGATCGCGCTGGGCTAGGGTCGCGAGCTGACCCGGCGGGAACCCTGGCGCACGCTCCAGAGGATGAGGGCGACGACACCGGCGATGATCTGGGGGACGAACGACGCGGCACGCCAGACCAGGTCGGCGGCCGTCGCGACCCCGGGATCGACGCCGAAGGCGGTCAGCAGTGCGATCATCGCGGCGTCCACGGTCCCGAGGCCGCCGGGGGTGATCGGGAGCATCAGGCCGATCTGAGCCACCGCAAAGGAACCGAACACGACCAGCAGCGAGGTCCCGGCGGTGCGCCAGCCCTCGATCCCGCGCAGCGAGACGTAGAAGACGAGGAACTGGGTCAGCGACACCGACAGCTGGGCGCCTGTGATCGCCGGCCAGCGCCTGCTGACGAGCTCGGCGATGTCCTGGCGCAGCTTGACCAGCGTGGTGACGAGGTCGATGTCCGCCGCCCATCGGAAACGCCCGGCGAAGGGGGCGGCCATCCTGTTGCCGAGGGATCCGATCCTCCGGGCGGCGTTCTCACTGCGGATGATGAACGCCAGGGCAAGGATCGCCAGGGTCAGCACGATCAGGCCGAGCACGGCAGACCACAGGTAGGCGGAGGTGTTCTCGCCGGCGAGCTGGAGTGCGGCGACACCCATGATCGGCAATGCCAGGGTGATCAGGATGCTCCAGACCCCTACCGCGGTGATGGCGGCCGTGCTGATCGTCGGCTCGATGCCGTATGACGACAACATCGCGTACTGGACGCCCAGTCCGAAGGCGCCGCCGGCCGGGACACCGTTACTGATCGCGAACGCGCCCTGGTTGAGCTGCTGGGAACGCCAGTAGGCCAGCCCGGGAGTGGCTGCCATGAAAGGCAGCCCGTAGACGGCCAGATAGACCAGGACCGATATCACGATGACGATGATCGAACCGGTGGTCATCACCTTCAGCGCGTCGACCGCGCCCTGGTAGGACCCGATCTGCGGGATCACCCGCACGAAGATGAGGACGATCACCGCCAGGCCCAGGAGGCCAAAGACGATCGACTTCTTCGCGTCCAGCGCGGGTCGCGTGGTGGTGTTGTCCGGCATCACCCTCCAGGTCCTGCGGGGTGCGACCGCCGGGCCGGCACCGTCGGGTCAGGATGGCTTTTGCCAACGATAGCGCCCGAAGGACCGCCAGAGCCTCTACCCGGGTCGGGGTTCTGCCACCCCTGCCGCCGCCGGTGGCATCGGGGACGGCCGGCCCCAACGGGTCGCCGGCAACCTCAGGCCAAGGAAGTCCCAAGGTGGGCCGGGCATGCTCGCACGGGTAAGGCGGCCCTCGTGGGTCGCGTTCCTGTGCTGAGGATTGGCTTGATCGTGAAACGTCTTGTGGCCTTGTTGACGGTGTGCACGCTGGGGATGGTGGGCGTGGTCTCGTCCGTGCTTCCGACAGCCTCTGCCTCCTCCCTTACCCCGACCTCTGCCTCTGCCTCGGTGTCGTCATTGGCCGCCGCAAGCACCAGGGGCGGTTTCACCGGCAAGGCCCCGACCCGGGTGCTGAGCACGGTGACCGGGGTGGGCGCGGCCAGGGCCAAGCTCGGCGCGGGCCGGATCCTGACCCTGAAGATCCCCGGGCTGCCGGCAGGGACCACCGCGGTCGCCATCAACGTGACTGCAGCCACCGGCACCGCGGCGAGCTACCTGACCGTCTACCAGGGCGGAAGCACCCGCCCCGGGGCAGCGAGCCTGAGCTTTGCCGCGGGTCAGACCGTGGCCAGCCTGGTCGTGGTCCCGCTGGGCCCCGGCAACACCGTCTCCTTCTACAACAGGGCCGGCACGGTTAATGTCCTGGGCGACCTCGTCGGCTCCTTCAACCCTGCTACTGGCGCCGGTTTCACCGGCCGGGCCCCGGCCCGGGTGCTGAGCACGGTGACCGGGGTGGGCGCGGCCAGGGCCAAGCTCGGCGCGGGAAGGACGTTGACCCTGAAGGTTCCCGGGCTGCCGGCCGGGACCACTGCGGTCGCGATCAACGTGACCGCAGCCACCGCCACCGCGGCCAGCTCACTGACGGTCTACCCCGGCGGCAGCGCCCGGCCCGGCGGCTCGAACCTGAGCTTTGCGGCGGCCCAGACCATCGCCAACCTGGTCCTGGTCCCGCTGGGCCCCGGCAATACCGTCTCCTTCTACAACGGGGCCGGTACGGTCAACGTCCTCGGCGACCTGGTCGGCTCCTTCCAGCCAGCGACGACCACCGGCGGCGGATTCACCGGCCGGGCGCCGGCCCGGGTGCTGAGCACGGTAACCGGGGTGGGCGCGGCCAGGGCCATGCTCGGCGCGGGCCGGATCCTGACCCTGAAGGTCCCCGGGCTGCCAGCCGGGACCACCGCGGTCGCGATCAACGTGACCGCCGCCACCGCCACCGCAGCGAGCTACCTGACGGTCTACCAGGGCGGCAGCACCCGGCCCGGCGCGGCGAGCCTGAGCTTTGCCGCGGGCCGGACCGTCTCGAACCTGGTGCTGGTCCCGGTGGGCCCTGGCAACACCGTCTCCTTCTACAACAGGGCCGGCACGGTCAACGTCCTCGGCGACCTGGTCGGCTACGTCGAGCCCGGCACCCCGGTGCCGGATACGACGGCGGTGCTTGCGGTGACCAACAGCTCAGGGGCGGTGACCAGAGCCGCAGTAGGCGCCGGCCTTTTCTTCGACCCCAGCCAGTCGCTGGCGGGCCCGGCCGGGGTGACCCTGCAGTCGGGGTTGCTGGACTACGGCGATGGCAGTGTCCCAGAGGCTTTCACCGGAGATCCGACGTCCTGGTTCTCGGTCCACAACTACCCCACAGCCGGCGTCAAGACGGCCACCCTCACGGTCACCGACTCCGCCAGCAAGTCTGCGACAGACGTGGTCACCATCCACGTCTTCGACCTGCCGACCGCCACGATCACCGCGACCGGTCAGCCGCAGGCGGGGGTGCCGTTCACCTTCACCCTTGGCGCGACGACCCCGGCCGGCACCTCGTTGCAGACCTGGACCACCTATGGCGCCGGGGTGGACGGGGGCTTCGGCACCGCTCCTCCGGCGACCTACACCTACACCTTCACCGAGGCCGGCACCTATGCCGTGAGCTTCAGTGTCGTCAACGACGTGGGGGGCGAGGGAGTGGCCTCAGTGGAGGTCACGGTCCTGCCGTGAGGTGAGCCGGCGGCCCCGCCGGCGCGCGGACGGCCGGACGGGATTGTGGTGGGAGAATTCATCCTGATGACCAATGCCACCCCCGCCCAGCCCAGCGCCTTCCAGCAACCCAGACCCACCCCGCCGGTGATCGCCCAGCCGGTGATCGTCCAGCCGGTGATCGTCGAGCCGGAGACCGTCCAGCCAGGTCCGTACCAGCCGAACGTCCGGTACGTCCTGCTGCTCGGGCTGATGTGCGCCCTGCCGGCGGTGACCAGCGACATCTACCTGCCGTCCCTGCCGGACGTCGCGCGGGACCTGCACACCACCACCTCAGCGGTCCAGCTCACCATGACCGGCGTCCTGCTCGGCGGCGCTTTCGGGCAGCTGGTGGTGGGTCCGCTCTCCGACCGCTTCGGACGGCGCCGGCCCGTGCTGGTCGGCATCGCGCTGCACATCGTCATCTCACTGCTGTGCGCTCTCGCGCCCGGGATCGGGGTCCTGATCGGGCTCCGGGTCGCACAGGGGTTCTTCAACGCCGCGACCACGGTGGTCGCGATCGCCGTCATCCGCGACCGCTTCACCGGCTCTGACGCGTCGCGGCTGCTGTCCCGGCTGATGCTGGTGATCGGGGTGGCGCCGCTGTTCGCGCCGTCGGTCGGCGGCCTGATCGCCGGGCAGTGGGGCTGGCGCGCGGTCTTCGTCGGCCTCGCCTTTTTCGGCGTCGTGCTGTGGGTCGCGGTATGGCGCCGGCTGCCTGAGACGCTGCCGCCTCAGCGGCGTCGTGCCGCGGGTCTGCGGACCGCCCTGCGCGGCTACCGGGTGCTGCTGCGCGACCACCACTTCGTCGCCATTGCCGTGCTTCCCGGACTCGGTATGGCGGTGCTGATGAGCTACGTCATCGGGTCCCCGTTCGTCCTGCGCGAGGGCTACGGGCTCTCGGCGAACCAGTTCGCGCTCCTGTTCGCGATGAACGGTGTCGCCCTGGTGGGCGGCGCGCAGATCAACGCCGCGATCGTGCACCGGGTCGCGCCGATCCGCATTCTGCGCACCGCCCTGCCGCTGCTGCTCGCCTCCACCATCGTGCTGCTGATCGTCGCCCTGACCGGGGCGGGTGGGCTGCTCGGGCTCCTCGCGGCGCTGTGGGTGACCATGGGCCTGATCCAGTTCATCCCGCCGAACGCCTCAGCGATCGCACTGACCCGGCACGGAGCGGTGGCCGGCACCGCGGCCGCCTTCATCGGCGCGATGCAGGCCGGCGTTGCCGGGGTGGTCAGCCCGCTGGTCGGTGTGCTCGGCGGCGACGCCCGCGCCATGTGCCTGGTAATGATCGCCAGTGCGGTCGTGGCGCTGCTGATCCTGGCGACCGCGACCCCCGCCTACCACCGTGACGGCTGGCGTGAGCTATAGCTCGCGTCTCAGGTCTCTGGCTCCGCCGGTGGTTCGCCGGTCTCGCGTCAATGTGATTGGCACCCAACCTTTGTAGCAAGTGGCTTTGCCGGGTACGTTGAGCATATTCAACGCAAAAGCACACATATGGGGGATTCATGGCCGCTCGGTCATCAAAAGTCACGTCCAGCTCCACCAAGGTGGCAGCGCCGGCTGCCAAGCCCGTCAAGACTGCAGCCCCGGCTGCCAGCCCCGCCAAGGTGGCAGCGCCGGCTGTCAAGTCCGCCAAGCCCAAGAAGAGGCGGCCGGCGATGCTGTCGATCCGCGTCCACTACGACGTCGGGGTGGGCAACCGGATCACTGTCCGTGGCGACACCGCGCCCTATGAGTGGGAGCGCGGCATCGACGCCCAGAACACGTCCGAGGACATCTGGGAGTTCCAGATCGAGCGGATCGTTGCCGGCAAGACGTTTCAGTTCAAGCCGCTGATCAACGACGCGACCTACTCCGCCGGCGAGAACTTCGTCGCTGCCGGGCGCAAGAGCCTCGACATCTACCCCACCTTCTAGCCGGTTCCCTCGCCTGGGGTCGGCCAGCCCGCTGTGCGGCTTCGCTGGTCACTGACGGTTTGCCGTGACCAGGTCCGGGCCAGCTTGAGGGAACACCCGAACGCCGGCCCTGGCCCGCTGTCTCGGCGGGTCGTCAGCTGTCAGGGAGGTCGGGCATGCCGATCGGTGTCACCGGGGTGGCCGAGCTGACCTGGGCGGGCGGGTTCGGGGCGGGCACATGGGCGTAGCGGGCCACGCCAAGCCGGCTGGCAATCCGGCCCACGTCGGCCAGGGTCAGGGTTTCCTGGTCCAGCAGCTCGGCGGCCACCTCGCCGAGGAAGGCCTGGTGGTCGCCCAGCAGCTTGGTGGCGGCCTTGTGCGCCCCGCCCAGCAGCTCTTCCACGACATCGCTGACGTCCTTGGTCGGTGGGGACCCATCGTGGCGCACCTGGTAGCCCAGACGGGTCATCCCGTAGCGGGTCGCCATCGATGTGGCCAGCTCGGTGGCTGACTGAAGGTCACCGGCCGCACCCTGGGTGAACTCGCCATCCAGCAGGATCTCCTCTGCGGCGCGCCCGGCCAGTGCGGTGACCAGCTGGGCGTGGGCCTTGCGCCGGGGCAGGAACTGGTCGTCGTTGCCGGACATCCAGGTGACGCCGCCGGCCGGTCCGCGCGGGATGATGGTGACCTGAACCGGGTCGTCGGCCTGCTCCTGCAGGTAGGCGGCCACGGTGTGACCCGACTCGTGCCAGGCTGTCACCTCGCGGTCGTGGTCGGTGACCAGGGCGGAGGTGCGGGCCCGGCCCATGGAGATGGTGGCCACGGCATGCTCGAAACACTCCGAGGTGACCTCGGTCAGGTCACGGCGTACTGCGTCCACGCACGCCTCGTTGACCAGGGCCTGCAGCTGCGCTCCGGAGAATCCGGGGGTCCGCCGGGCGAGCGAGGTGAAGTCCACGCCGCGGGCTACCGGCTTGCCGACCGTGTGAACGGCGAGGATCTGCTCGCGACCGCGGCGGTCAGGGTTGGGCACCTCGACCCTGCGGTCCAGGCGGCCGGGCCGGGTGATCGCCGGGTCCAGGACGTCGGCACGGTTGGTGGCCGCGATCACGATGACGTTGGAGGTGTGGAAGCCGTCCATCTCGGAAAGGAGCGCGATCAGGGTCGTCTCGGACTCGACGTGGGTCATCTCTCCGTCGCCGCCCCGGCGTCGGGCGACGGCATCCACCTCGTCGATGAAGATGATGGCTTTCGGGTGCTTGCGGGCAGCGGCGAACAGGGCCCGGATGCGTTGGGCCCCGACCCCGACGTACTTCTCCACGAAGTCTGAGCCGACCGCGGTGAACATGGGCACCCCGGACTCCCCGGCCACGGCCCGGGCCAGCAGGGTCTTGCCCGTCCCGGGGGGCCCGGTCAGCAGCGCGCCCTTGGGGGCCGTGGCGCCCGTCCGGGTGAAGCGATCGGGCTCCTTGAGGAACATGACCAGCTCCAGCAGCTCGGCTTTGGCCTCGTCGCACCCGGCGACGTCGCTGAACCGGGTCTCCGGGACGGTGGCCGGTTCGATGGCAAGTGCTTTCTTGGGCCCGAACCGCCTGGTTCTCGCCCTCCCGTTGGTCATCGTGGTGTGGCCGCCCTCGTTCTTGTCGGGCTCTCCGGCCGGTGCGTGGTCCTTGCGCCAGCGGGCCCCGAGGGCAATCACCAGCGATCCGAGCAGCGGGCCCACCAGGCCCACCACGATGGCCCAGGGGAACGGCCCTCCGCTGACCGGCGAGGTGGAGGCAGAGGGGGCCTTTGCCGCGGCATTGGCGCTGCCCGCGCTGGTGCCGAGCGCGGCCGCGTTCGCCGCCACAGTGGGGGCTGGAGAGCCGGACGCCTCGGTGGTGGAGCCGGTGACCGTGCCCGGGTGGACCGGCACGCCGGCCGCGATGAGAGTGTCCAGGACCTTGGGCAGGTAGCTGCCCAGCACCTTCGCGTTGGCCACGGCTCCCGGGCGCAGCGTGCCTCCGTCGCTGGCGGTCGCAGCGGCGGGCGGCGGGGGCTGAAGGGCGTCCGGGCCGTAGGTGGCCTGGACGTAGAGGCTGGTCTCGTCCACGACGGCGTTGGCCAGCCGGCCGGCTTTCGCGTCGGTGACCAGCCGGGTCAGCGAGATGGGCGTGGCGCTGCCGGCGGGTGCGGCCTCCCGGGTGCCACCGGCCAGCAGCACCAGGACGGTAACGGAGATGGCGGCCACGGCCATGATGGTCACGCCGATGAAGGTGGTCCAGGACAACCCGCGAAGGGCGCTGACGGGTTGCCGGGCCAGACGGTCAAGGCGTTCTCGAAGGGGGCTCATCTGCTCTTCGCACCCCCCTGATCTGCGCAAAAGGGGCAGCCGGTCCTGGCCGGCGACCCGAGGTGCGGAGAGGATCCCGGCGACAGAACTGCCCGACCCATCACCTCTAAAGGGTATGAGCGGCGGGCCCGGTCCGTCCGGCGTTTGGCCGAACCGGGTAAGGCATGGTGCCAGCCCGAATTCGGGTCACCGACGGTGCCCGGCTGACCCGGGTGACCTGCCCTCGTTCATCCGCGGCGGATGAGGCTCCCCTTGCTGTACGGGATCACGCTTGAGGTGCTCCAGGCGCGTTTCGAATGTCGGGCGCGCTATCCCTTCATTGAAGGAGTTGTCATGGCTGGATCTACGTCGATGTCTGGTGGCGGCGAGGCTCCCAGGCAGTACACGGAAGAGTCAGAGGTCACCGGGTGGGTCGGCTGGATCGTCTTTGCCGGGACCATGATGATGATTCTCGGCGTATTCCACATGTTCCAGGGCCTGATCGGGTTGTTCCGTCACAGCTACATCGCCTTCCCCACGACGGGGCTCACCGTCCAGGTGAGCTACACCCAGTGGGGCTGGCTGCATCTGCTGGCCGGGGCACTCGTCTTCTTCGCCGGGCTCGGCCTCTTCACAGGTCGGATGTGGGCACGCTGGGTGGCAGTCATCCTCGTGTCGATCAGTGCGCTGATCAACTTCGCCTGGGCGAACATCTACCCCTTCTGGTCGCTCACGCTGCTGGCGCTGGACTTCTTCGTCATCTACGCGGTGATCGCGCACGGTTCGGAGATGAAGGTGGCCAGAGAAGCCGAATGAGTCCTGGTGCCCGGACACGAGGGGGACTCTTCCGGGGACCGAGCAAGGACTCGTTCGCAGACGCCGGACCGCAGCGATGCGGGCCGGCGTCTCTGGCGTTCAGGGGGGCGAGGCCGAGGATGGCCAGGCGGCGAGGGTGGCTAGGCGCCGACCAGGTCGCGCCAGCGGAAGACGAGGAGCCCGGCGCAGAGCAGGACCAGCCCGAGGCAGGTCATCACGATCCCTGCTGTCGCGGCCCACGGCACCGCCGGCACCATGGCCAGATGCGTGAACGGCGACAGGTTGAGCACCCAGGAAGGCCAGGACAGGGCTGGGCCGAGCAGCGTGACGACGTAGCCGACCACGGTCACGGTCACCGGGAGGGCGACGGTGAGCCGGGGCAGCACCCCGAAAGTGAGCACGGCGAGCCCGCCGATCAGCACCACCACCGGCAGGGTGTTGAGCACCGAGCGCATCGCGTCGGCCCAGCTGACCTGGTCCGAACCTGAGGCCACCACCCCGAGCCAGGTGGCGGTGCCGGCCACCACGAGGATCAGCGCGCCGCCGAGCAGCGACAGCAGTGCGTGACCGCCCAGCCAGCGCAACCGCGACACCGGGCGCGCGAGGATGGCCTCGGCCCGTCCCGACTCCTCCTCGGCCCGGGCCGCCCCCATCCGCCAGGCGACCTGCATCCCGACAGCCACCCCGAAGATGATGCCCATCATGCCCAGGAACCCCAGGACCGTCAGGGCCTGGTCGAGACCGAGGTCGGCCATCATCTTCTGGTAGCTCGTGTCCTGGGCCAGCCAGTCGACCATGGTGCTGATCAGGGCGCCCATGACCGCCGCGTAGACGCCGAGACCCAGGACCCAGCCCAGCAGGACCCCGCGGTTGCTGCGCCAGGCGAAAGCGGTAGGCCCGCCGAGCAGACGCAGGTGGGGTTCGCGCCCGGCATCGGCGGAGATCAGGGCGCCGCCGAGGTCGCGCCGGGCCCGGAGCAGCACGGCCAGAACCGCCAGCAGCACCGGAACCACCAGCAACGGCAGGAGCGCTCGCAGGTTGGGGTCCCCATAGGGCCTGAGCTCGTCCATCCAGCCCAGCGGGCTGGTCCAGCGCACCCATGAGCGGGCGTCCGCGCTGTTGCCGATCATCCGAAGCAGGTAGGCGATGCCGAGGACTCCCGCGGCCAGAGCCGCGGCGCGACGGCGGACGTCGACCAGCTGGCAGGTGATCGCGGCGACCGCCGCGAAGGTCGCGGTGACCCCGGCGAGCCCGAGGCCGAACAGCGCCGAACCCGCAAGCCCGGTCCCGGAGGCCAGCATCGTCACCGTCATGGTGACGCCGATCAGCAAAGAGGCCGCCGCGATCACTGCCAGCGACAGGGCCGTGGTGCGGGTAGCCCGGATCGGGCCGGCCAGCACGAGGTCGGAGCGCTCTACGTCCTCCTCGCCGCGGAGCAGCCGGCTGGTCGTCAGCAGCGCCCACACCGCGAGCAGGAGCTGGAAGATCCAGCCGCCGTCCCACGCGGTGAACCCGCCTGCGCTGTCCAGGGCGTTCGGCACGCCCTGCATCATGCGTACCGCCGGGTTGTCTTCGAACATGGCGAACTGCGCCGCCGTCACCCCGTCGGGGTAGGCGGCCTTGTAGCTGGCGACCTCGAAACCGGCGTAGAGGGCAAGCCCGAGCGCCATCAGCACGGCACCGCGGCGGATCAGGCGGGTGTACAGGCGCAGCACCGTGCGGCCCGGGCGGGAGCCTCCGGCGGGCTGCGGCTGGACGTCGCTGGTCTCGGGCCCGGAGTCGGCCACCGCCTGGGTGGTCCGGGTGTCACGCCGCTTCCTCGGGCTGATCGTGTGAGCGCCGCGGTGTGCGGTCTCGGTCATCGCCGGTCGCCCCCGCCGTGCGCCGGGACGCCCGACTCTCCGTGTGCTGCCGCCACGGCTTCACGCTGGGTCGAGCTGGTCTCGTAGTACGTGAGGAAGATCTGCTCGAGGGTCGGCGCCCGGCTGTCCAGCCGGGTGATGCCCGCGGCGTTCAGCCGGGTGAGCACCTCGCCCGGCGCCCCGCTCACCGTGACCCGCACCCCGCCATCCATCGGCTCGACGCCGATCACCTCGGGCAGGTCGGTGAGCTGTGGCGCGGGGCTCGACAGGGATGCCTCGAAGATCGTCGTGGTGAGCTTGCGCAGATCGTCCAGGGCGGCGATCTCCACGAGGGTCCCGGCGCGCAGGATGGCCACCCGCTGGCAGAGGTCCTCGACCTCGTCGAGCAGGTGCGAGGAGAGGAACACGGTCTGCCCGCGTGAGGCTGCCTCGCGGGCCAGGGACTGGAACTCCGCCTCCATCAGAGGGTCGAGGCCCACGGTCGGCTCGTCCAACAGCAGCAAGTCGGGTCGGGTCATGAACGCGGCGATGAGCGCGACCTTCTGCCGGTTGCCCTTGGAGTAGGACCGGGCCCGCATGCCTGGGTCGAGGTTGAGACGTTCGAGCAGCTCGTCGCGGTACGCGGTGTCGACCCCGCCAGAGATGTTGCCGAGCAGTTCGAGGCACTCGGCGCCGGTCAGCTGGGGCCACAGGGAGACGTCACCAGGCACATACGACACGGAGCGGTGGGCGTGCTCCACGTCGGAGACGGGGACCCCGGCCAGCCAGGCCTGCCCGGCGGTGGGCCGGATGAGTCCGAGCAGCAGGCGGATGGTGGTGGACTTGCCGGCCCCGTTGGGCCCCAGGAACCCGAAGACCTCGCCGGGGCTGACCTCAAGATCGAGGCCGTCGAGGGCGATCACCCGTCCGTAGTGCTTGGTGAGTCCTACGGTCCGGATCGCTGCAGCTGCCATGTCGCGCCTCCACGGAACGGCGCGAGACGGCGGCGGGGATCGACGTCGTCCGCGCTCCCTTCGATACTAAACGTACCGGTGCCGGCCATCCAGACTGTCGGCGGCCCCGGGGCGGTCAACGCTGAGGTGATCGCCTCCATAGCGATGTGCCGTAAGGGTTTTCGTCGGGCATCGTGTCCGGTGGCAGCTGGATCCGGCCCAGGTCCTGGCTCTGCGCCAGGTAGTCCTTGATCCCCTCAGGCAGCCCGTCGCGGGCCGGGATTCGAGTCAGGACTGGTGCACGGAGCGCCGGTCGAGCCAGGTGGCCAGCCGGCTGAGACTGTAGTTGATCAGGATGTAGATGACTCCGACCACTGACAGGATCTGGATCGGGTTGTGCAGGTTGAGCGCGATCAGGTTTCCCTGCCGCAGGAGCTCGGTGTAGAGGCCGAGCACGGCCGCCAGCGAGGTGTCCTTCAGGATCACCACGAGCTGACTGATCAGGGCGGGCAGCATGACCCGCACGGCCTGGGGGAGCAGCACCAGGCGCATCGTGGCCCCCGGCGTCAGGCCTACCGCCAGGGCCGCCTCCCGCTGACCATCCGGAAGAGAGGCAACCCCGGCACGGATGATCTCGGCGATGATGACGCAGTTGTAGAGAGTGAGGCCGATGACCAGGTACCAAAGGCCTGCTCCGCCCGGCAGCCCGCTGAGATCTACGCCGAGCTCGGGCAGGACGCGGCTGGCGAAGTAGATGGTGATCACGACGGGCAGGCCGCGCAGGAGCTCGATCAGGCCGACAATGGGTATCCGGGCCTTGCGGCCGAGCATCATCCGGGACACCCCCACCACGCCGCCGATGACCAGGGAGAACGCGATGGCCAGCGCTGCGGCCGTCAGCGTGGCACGAAGTCCCAGAGCCAGCAGGTTCCAGACCAGCGGGAAGTCCTCGTTGGAGGGGTCCAGGATCGGTCCCCACAGCTCGCCGGAGAACTGGCCCTGGTCGGCGAGGCGCTTGATGACCAGCCCGGTCAGCAGCAGGACGGCCACGGTGGCGATCGCGCCACCGACCCTGGCCCGGCGCCGCGCGCGGGGGCCAGGGGCGTCATACAGGACGCTGGCAGTGCTCATCGCGCGATCGCCACCCTGCGTTCGAGGACGCCGAGGCCCAGGCCGGCGGGGAGGGTGATCATCAGATAGCCGACGGCTACACCGGTCAGCACGGGTAGTGCCGCAAAGCCCTGGGCGCTGGTGAGTGACTCTCCCACGCTGAACAGGTCCGCCCCCACGCCGAAGGCGCCGACGACCGCGGAGTTCTTGATCATGGCGATGATGACGCTGCCGACCGGGGGAATCGACGTCCGGAAGGCCTGGGGGAGGATGATCTGGGTCAGCGACTGGCTGAAGGTCAGGCCGATCGCGCGGGCTGCCTCAGCCTGACCGGCCGAGACGGAGTTGATGCCGGCCCGCAGGCCCTCGCAGACGAAGGCCGAGGTATAGATGATCAGTGCCGCGAGCCCGAAGGTGTAGTAGGAGGCGTTGATGCCGATCTCGGGGAGCCCGAAGGCGAACATGAACAGCACCACGGTCAGGGGACAGTTCCGGATCACGGTGACCCACGCAGTGCCGAAGGCGCGCAGCGGTGCGACGGGGGCCACCCGGCAGGTGGCGATGATCGTGCCGAGTATCAGCGAGCCGATGGCTCCCCACAGGCAGAGGGTCAGTGAGCGCAGGAATCCGCTCCAGAACAGGTCGAGGTTCGTGGTGATGGCGTCCATCTCGCACCTCCTCTGCTTGTCGACGGAATCTGGGATTTCGATGTGCTGAGCTTGCGATGCCCCATCGGGAGCACCCTGCACCGGTGTTGCCCGGGCCTCAGGTCCGGGGCATTGTCCTGGTGGGGGCGCTCACCTGTCCGGTGAGCGCCCCCTGTCGCGCGGGCGGCTCAGACGCAGGGTGCGGCCGCAGGCAAAGTGGCTGGTGAGGCGCCCTCGACCTTGCCGGCCGTGTCTGCCCAGGCCTTGGTGTAGGCCGCCGAGTTGTCCTTGAGGGTCTTGTTGATGAACTCGCAGAACTTGACGTCGCCCTTCTTGATGCCGATGCCGTAGGGCTCCTTGGTGAACTGCTCGCCGACCAGCTTGAACTTCTTGTCGGACTTGGAGACAAACCCCAGCAGAATGACGTTGTCGGTCGTGACCACCTGGACCTGGCCGGTCCGCAGTGCGTTGGCGCACTTGTCGTAGACGTCGAACAGCACCAGCTGCGAGGGGCTCGCCAGGTAGGGCTTGATCTGCTCCGCCGGGGTAGAGCCGGTGACCGAGCAGACCTTCTGGTCGGGGTTGGCCTTCAGATCGGCCGGGCCGGTGATCTTGCTGTTGTCGGACTTGACCATGAGCTGCTGACCCGCGACGTAGTACGGTCCGGCGAAGGTGATCCGCTCCTTGCGCTTGTCATTGATCGTGTAGGTGGCGGCGACCATGTCCACCGTGCCCTTCTCGATGAGCTCCTCCCGGAGCTTGGACGGGCTCTCGACCCACTCGATGCTGTCGGCCTTGACTCCCATCGCCCCGGCGATGATCTTGGCCACCTCGACATCGAAGCCGGTGAGCTTGCCGTCCAGGCCCTTGAGCCCGAAGCCGGGCTGGTCGAACTTGGTCCCGACCTTCATCGTGCCGGCGGTGGCGATCCTGGCCATCGTCGTGCCTGCCTCAAAGCTCGGCGCGTTCGCCACCTTCGCTTCGGGCGTGCTGCTCGACCCACAGGCACTCAGTGCGAGAATGGCGACCGCGAGGGCTGCTACGAAGACGTTTCGATTTCGTCCCATGTTTCCTCCTGGATTGGCGCGGAAAGTGCTGGTGTGCGGGTGGGCTGGTGGGCGGGTGGGCGGGTGGAGCTCAGTGAGTGAGGATCTTGCTCAGGAAGTCCCTGGCCCGGCTGGAGGTCGGGTTGGTGAAGAACTCCTGGGGCGTGTTCTGCTCGACAATCTGGCCTTCTGACATGAAGACGACCCGATTGGCGGCCCGGCGCGCGAAACCCATCTCGTGGGTGACCACGACCATCGTCATTCCCTCCTTGGCCAGGCCGGTCATGACTTCGAGCACCTCGTTGATCATCTCGGGGTCAAGGGCGGAGGTGGGCTCGTCGAACAGCATGACCTTGGGATCCATCGCCAGCGCCCTGGCGATGGCCACCCGCTGCTGCTGGCCACCAGAGAGCTGTGCGGGGTACTTGTCGGCCTGCGCCGTGATGCCGACCCGATCCAGCAGCTGGTCAGCACGCTCGTCTGCCTTGCGCTTGTCGAGCCCGCGGACCTTGATCGGACCCAGCGTGACGTTCTCGCGAATTGTCTTGTGGGCGAAGAGGTTGAAGGACTGGAAGACCATGCCGACGTCAGCGCGGAGCCTGGCCAGCTCCTTGCCCTCGTCGGGCAGTGCGACTCCGTCGATCTCGATCGTGCCGGACTCGAACGTCTCGAGCCGGTTGATCGCCCGACACAGGGTGGACTTGCCGGAGCCGGACGGGCCGATGACGACCACGACCTCACCCTCGCCGATGGTCAGGTCGATGTCCTTGAGGACATGGAGCGTCCCGAAGTGCTTGTTGACCTTCTTCAGCACCACCAGCGGCCGATGGGTCACCACCGGCGATGCGGGGCTGCCGTCCTTGGATGCATCCGTCATGGGCGACACCATAGTCATTTGTTGGCAGTCAGCGCGAGGCCGTTCGAGTCGTGAGCGGGTGACCCCGACGGACCAGGTGCAGCGGGACCGGATAGTCACCTGGTGTGAGCGGTGCTGGCCTGTTGTGATCAACTGTTGACCATATCGAGTGTAATGCCCCGATTCGACCGGCTCCCGGGTCCATGGTGAGAGTGAAGAGCTTGGTGAAACGGGTCGCAGAGAGGCCCGCGGACCGACAAGGAGGGGTGAACCGTGCAGCAGGCAGTTGAACAGGTAAAGGTGGCCGTGGCAGCATCCACGGCAACAGCAGCGCACGGCCGCGACCACGAACACGTGGTCAGCGTGCAGTGCTGTCATCCGCACGCGGTCGAGGTCATCTTCCTTGGGCGACGAGCCCTGGCTGTGTGTCACGACTGCCGGTCGGACTCCGGGTTCATGCCCTACCGGGAGGCCGAGCGCCTGGCCGAGGGTCACCGGGACGAGACGCGCGAGGCCAGCCACTCGCTGCACGCTCTCGCCAGCTGACCCATCCATCCCGGGCTCAGCTCGGATGCCCGCGTCGCCGGCTACCGGTCGGCCACTGGGGGCCTCTGCGTCACCGGCCATCCGGGGGGCATGGTCGAACCGAACGGATGCGCGGCGCGATAGGCGCAGACAGCGCAGAGCTCACCAAGCCTGCCGTGCGGCCCGCCGCAGCGGGCGCATCGCCGGATGAGCCCGACCCGCAGGCTGACCGGCTCCCCGGCCAGCAGCTCCGACCACACGTGCTCTCCCGATCGCCCGAGTGCGGACTCCGGACAGACCTGCAGGCACTGACCGCAGCCGGTGCACAGCGCCGGGGCGAAGGCCAGCTGGAACTGGGCCATCGCCTCTCGCTGATCGGTGGCCTCGGCCAGCACGGTCGAGGTCACCACCAGCGCCCGGGCCGGACAGCTGCGCGCACAGACGCCGCTTCCCGCGCACGAGGTGGCAGTCAGCCGCGGGACCCCGGTGGGTATGCCGTCCAGAGCCGTCCCGGGGTCCTGCCCGCCGGCCAGCTCGCGCAGCACCGAGAGCAGTCGCCGTGTCGGGTTCTCGCCAGGCTCGGCCAGGTCAGGGCCGTCCGGGCGTCCGAGCAGTGCCCGGCGCGACATCGGCACCGTGTTGATGTCCAGGATCGGCCAGACCGCGCCATGTCTGCGCCTCGGGGGCAACACCGTGGCCCCCTCGATCGCCGGGCCACCCGTGTTCCGGGCGGCGTCGGGTCTCAGAGCGGTCAGGAACTCCGAGGCCCGGGCGACCACCGATGCGGCCTCCTCGCGGCTGGCACAGCCATCGAGCGCCACGGTGATGCCAGAGGCGCCGCCGGCCACCAGCTCGAGCAGCACTGCGGGGTTCGCCTGTGCGAGGCAGGTGGCGAGCCTGATGACGGCGAGCTGCACACCGGGCCGTGCGATCGCACCTGACCACCTGACCGGATCGCGGTGTTCGCTGCAGCAGATGACGAGGTGCGTCCGGTCCGCTGCACGCAGCCAGTGCCGAAGCGGGCGGGTGTCCACGGCGACCACGGTCATGAGGCCCGGAAGGTCGCCTCAAGCTGGCGGACGGTTCCCCGGGTCAGCTGGCCCACGCCGCGGTAGAAGTCCGTTGTGGCATTCTCGGCGACCCGGTCCAGACAGCCGTCGACCCAGCGCAACAGGTGCTGGTCCAGGAAGTCCCCGACGGAGGCCATCATCGCGGTCTCGGCATCGGCGTCGCCGGCCTCGATGGCGTCGAGCCCCAGCGTGCACAGGTGGGAGATGAAGGACAGCTCGAGGCCGATGTGGTCGTCGGGCTCCTTGCCGAGCAATGGCGCCTCGACCCCGAACCGCCGGTAGAACGCCCGCACGGCCAGCGTCTGCTGCTCGAAGGTGAGGTGTTCCTCGCTGAGATAGACCGACTCGTACGGACAGGCCAGGACATGGTCGGGGCCCTCGAAGAGATCTCGATGGTCGACCAGCAGGACGTCCAGCGGCGTGGACATCCCGGCTCGCAGCTCCTGGAGCCCGCGCGCCGTGTTCTCGTCCGTCTCCATCGGCCAGTCGGCAGGCAGCGGCCCGTCGTGAAGTGCGCTGATCAGGGGCGCGTCAACCGGCTCGAGGAACAGCCGGGACAGGAAGGCGCACGCGGCGGCATACCCGTCGAGGACGTCCGCTGCCGTGGACGTCACTGTCGTCACAGCCCCACCCGGGCATAGCTTGCGTAGAACAGCATCCTGCCGATGATCTCGCCGGTCAGTACGAGGGCGAACGCCGCGACTGGCGCCAGGGCGAACAGTCGCGCGGTGTTGACCGGTTTCACCAGCTTGCTGAGGAAGACCCCGAGCAGGGCAACCCCCAGGAAGACGAGCACGAGCTGGACTGCGGCATACATGCCGTAGGTGGTCACCAGAGCACCGGCAGAGGCGTTCGTGGCAGCGGACCCGTTCGTGGCGAGCCGTCCCAGATACAGGGGCAGGACCACGAACTCGATGCCCAGCATGGCGATCGAGCCGACAGCGATCCCGCGCAGGGAGGTGACGATGACCGCCTTGGTCCCGGCGTCGGCGGGAACACCACGCCGGCGGCGCAGCCCGTCGGCGATCACCAGGGCTGCGCCGACAGCGAGCGAGCCGAGCAGAAACGTGGTCGCGAAGAACCGGACAGGTGTTGCCCACGAGTCCCAGGCCGGCACGGTCGGCAGCTGGTAGACCATCGTCATCGACCAGATCAGCGCGAGCCCGACCAGCGCGGCCAGGCCGGCGAGCACCTGTCGCAGCACCGGGGTGAGCCACTTGAACCACTGACAGAGCGCAAAGGCCCCGCCGATGGCGGCGAAGAGCAGGCCGAACAGGATCTCCCGGCTGAGCCAGCTGGAACCCAGGTGGCCCAGGGCGTTGACCGCCCGGACCGGCGTGCCCAGGTGCATCATCGACAGGAAGAGGCCGAGCGCCAGGATCGGGCCGATGGCATACAGGGCAGGGTCGCTCACCCGGTCGACGACGTCGCGGCCTGCTCGGCTCCCGAACAGGTGGATGAGGCCGAGGACGACGAAGGAGCCGACCGACATCTGGGCGATGATCGTGAAGGCGACCAGCGGCAGTTCACTGAACATGACTCAGACCTCCTTGGGGTTCGCGAGCGCACCGCTGCCGTGACCGGATCTCTGGGCGTCCTTGTGCGGGGTGATGACGAGGTTGGGCCTGGTGATGGCCGGATCGGGGAGCGGCTCGATGTTGGCCGCATCGCCGTGCAGCTTGCGCAGCTCGCCGATCTCGCCGAAGTCCAGCACCCTTGAGGGGCAGGCAGCGACGCAGGCAGGGTCGCGGCCCTCGGCCACGAAGTCCTGGCAGAAGTTGCACTTGGTCATCACGCCCTTGTCGGCGTTGAACTGTGGCGCGCCGTAGGGGCAGGCCCACTCGCAGTACCGGCAACCGATACAGACGCTGGCGTCGACAGTGACGATGCCGTCCTTGCCCTTGTGCATCGCCTGGGTCGGGCAGACCCGCACGCAGATCGGGTCGGTGCAGTGGTTGCAGGCCACCGAGGTGTAGTAGGTGAAGACGTTGGGCTTGAAGGTGCCGAGCGCATCGTCCTGGGACCAGCCCCCGCCGGAGTACTCGGCCACCCGGCGCCAGCTGATGCCGACGGGGAGGTCGTTCTTGTCCTTGCAGGCGATCTGGCAGGCTTTGCAGCCAGTGCAGGCGGTCTGGTCCAGGTAGAAGCCGAGCTGCTTGTCCTTGCTCATCTCAGGCCTTCACGATCTCGACCAGGTTGGAGTGCTGCCCGTTCGCCTTGCTGTAGGCAGTGGGGAAGTGGCTGGTCAGCGTGTTCATCGACCCGCCGAGGTCCACGCCTCCCGCCTTTTCGGGGGAGTACCAGGCACCCTGGGGCACTGAGGCCACCCCGGGCGCGATCCGCTTGGTCACGTGCGCCGGCAGGATCAGCGCGCCACGGTCGTTGAAGACCCTGACCTTGTCACCGTCCTTGACCCCGCGGGACCGGGCGTCCAGATCGTTGAGCCACACCATCTGCGGGTGGGCTTCCTTGAGCCAGACCACGTTGCCGTAGGTGGAGTGGGTCCGTGCCTTGTAGTGGTGGCCGATGCACTGCAGCGGGTACTTCGCCTGCAACGGGTCGCCGGGCATCTCGCGGCTCTGCACGTACTCCGGCAGCGGGGTGACCTTGTTGCCCTTCTCCATCTTCCAGGTCTTCGAGATCGTGTAGAGGTTCGAGGAGAAGATCTCGATCTTGCCCGACGGGGTGCTGAGCTTGTTGGCCACCGGGTCGTCGCGGAACGCCTTCATCCCGATGACGGAGTCGAGCTTCTTCTTGAAGATGCCCATCTTCCGGAGGGCTTCGAAGGACGGCAGGTCCGGGATGGCCTTGCGGCTCTCGTCCAGGATCCAGCGCACCCAGTCCTCCTGGGTCCGGCCCTCGGTGAACTTCGCCTTGACGCCGAGCTTGTCCGCGATCCCGGCCATCTGCTCGTAGACCGGCATGCACTCGTACAGCGGCTCGATGGCCTTGTCCGCGAAGATCGTGTAGCCGAGGTTGCCGGCACTCTGCTGGGCGGCCAGGTCGACCTGTTCGGCGGTCGTGACATCCGGCAGGAGGATGTCGGAGTATCGCGCCGAGACCGTCATCTGGTTGTCGATGCAGACGATCATCTCGCACCTGGTCTCGTCCGAGAGGATCTCGATGGTCTTGTTGATGTCACCGTGCTGGTTGACCAGGGCGTTGGACCCGTACAGCCAGATGAACTTGATGTCTGAGCCGAGGGTGACGTCGTTCTTCATGTTCGCGTTGCTGTTGGTGTCCTTGGCATCGCGGATGCCGTCCTGGTACGTCATCCCCTTGCCGCGGACGATCGCGTCGGTCCAGCGGTAGAAGGGCAGGACTGGGCGGACCGGGTTCTCGAGCGTCGGGAATGTGGCCATCGGCAGGGCCGCATTGCTCTCGCGCTCACCGGTGCCACCACCGGAGATGCCGATGTTGCCGGTCATCGCCGCGAGCAGCATGGGCGCCCGGGCCTGGTTCTCACCGTTGGAGTGTCGCTGCGGACCCCAGCCCTGGGTGATCGCGCACGGCTTGGTCAGCGCGATCTCACGGGCCAGGCGCCGGATGTCATCGGCCGGCACCCCGGTGACCCGCGCGGCCCACTCCGGCGACTTCACCGTCTTGTCCGCGCCCAGGCCGAGAATGTAGCTCTTGTAGGAGAGGTTCGCCGGCATCCCGGCGGGCATGTGCGCCTCGTCGAAGCCCGAGCAGTACCTGTCCAGGAACTTCTGGTCGACCAGCTTCTCGGTGATCATCACATGGGCGAAGCCGGCGATCAGCGCGGCGTCGGTCCCGGGCCGCAGCGGCACCCACTCGTCGGCGAGGTTCATCGCGGTGTCGGTGTAGCGAGGGTCGAAGACGATGACCTTGTGACCGGAGAGCTTTTTGGCGGTCTGGGTCACGAAGACCTCACCGCCGCCGCTCATCCGGGTCTCGTGCGGGTTGTTGCCGAACATCAGCACGAGCTTGCTGTTGACGGTGTCGTCGTTGCTGTTCGAGCCCTGCCAGCTGCCGTAGTGAAAGTCCACGGCGGTCTCGATGTTGGCCGCACTGTAGTCGTTGTACTGCATCAGCGAGCCGCCGACACAGTTCAGCATCCGGGCCACCGCGGACGACGCCGGTGGCCAGCTGGTGGCCACGGTCGCGCCGAGGACTCCGGTGCCGTAGTTGATGTAGATCGACTCGTTGCCGTGGGAGGCGATCAGCCGTTTGAGGGTGTCGGCGATCGTGGTGAAGGCCTCGTCCCAGGAGATCTCGGCCCATTTGCCCTCGCCACGCTTGCCGACCCGTTTCATCGGCTTCTTCAGCCGGTCGGGGTTGTAGATCCGCTGCCGGATCGAGCGTCCGCGCACGCAGGCGCGGATCTGCTGGGTGCCGAGGTTGTCATCACCGGTGTTGTCAGGGTCGACCCGGGTGATCACCCCGCCGACCACGTTGAGCCGCAGCGGACAGCGGCTGCCGCAGTTGACGTTGCAGGAGCTCCAGACGACCTTCGCCTCGGTGCCGGAGGCCGCCGGCGCGACGATAGCGCCGGTCTTGTCCTGGGTGCCGCACCCGGCCACGGTCACCAGCCCGGTGCTCGCCCCCGCGATGGCTGTCCACTGCACGAACCGGCGGCGGGTCAGCCCGGAGGGCTCGGCCGTCAGAGTGGGGACATTCTGAGACGTCATGGCCGGTTCTCTCCAAGCATGAGTCCGGGCATTCACGGCATTGTTCGCAAGGCCGCCAGCCTGGGTGAAAGCGCTTGCTACGTTAGCTCCGAAATGGCGGTGAACCGCGCGTTAACCGGTGACTAAGGTCCTCCTGCCTCGGTGGCCGGCAGTGTTTTCGATCACGTGGGGGCGCCGATGGTCCGCCCTGCCCGAGGCGCGCTCATACGCCCGTCCACGCGCCTTCAGGACCTGGGTGCGGTGCTCGACATCCCCTAGCCTGTATGGATGCTGGCTGGGTGCTCAAGGAACGACCTCGAAGGCTGACGCCGACGACGTACGCCGCCTTGCGCTGGCGCTGTCGCATGTGGCGGAGATCGAGAGCGACGGCTTCGACGTCAGGGTGGCCGACAGGGGCTTCGTCTGGTCCTACCCGGAGCGCAGACCTGGCAGGCCGCGGCACCGACGCGTGGCGGATGCGGGCCCCGGCCGCGCTGGCGGATGAACAGCGCTGGCGGCCCCGGGATGCCGTCGGGCGGGCGACTCCGGCCGGCACCTCAAGCCTCCCGCCACCGTCCGGGGCCGAGCACGGTGCGTGTAGCAGGAAGTCCTCCGTGGCAGACTCGCCCGGTGACTACGCAGGCCTGGACCCACGCTGACTTCCCGGAGTCCACCACCAGCGGGCCGGGCCTGCGGGTCGTGGAGGGCCGGCCATCGTCGCGCAACGTCCATGTCCATCTCGGACTGCGCTACGCGATCAAGGACGGGCAGGCTCTGCACCTGGTGGTGGCCCAGCCCTCCCTGGACTGGGCCACCGGCGAACCAGCAGAGATCGCGGCCGAACGGTTCCCGCTGATCGTCTTCGTCCAGGGCTCCGGATGGGGCGAGCAGGAGCTCGGCGCCAACCTCGAACCGCTGGCCTCGTTCGCCCGCCGCGGTTACGTCGTGGCCATCGTGGAGTACCGCCAGGCCTCGCAGGCCCGGTTCCCCGCCCAGATCGCAGACACCCTCACCGCGACGCGCTGGCTCGTGGACCATGCCGGGGACTTCGGGATCGACCCGGACAAGGTGGCGTTATGGGGAGACTCCTCAGGTGCGCACACCGTGGTCATGGCCGCACTCACCAGCGGCGACCCGGACTTCACCGACGAGCCCGGGCGCCCGCCGGTGAACGTGTCGGCGGTCGTCGACTTCTACGGTCCGGTGGCCCTGGACCGGATGGACGACGAACCCACCACGATGGTCCACGACGCACCGGGCTCACCGGTGACCACGCTGCTCGGGGTGCAGTCTCTGACGGAGGCGCCCGACCGGGTCGCCCAGGCCGACCCGCGCACCCACCTGCGAGCCGACCGGTCCGTCCCCCCGGTGCTCGTCGTGCACGGCGCCAAGGACCGCTCCGTGCCCTTCGCGCAGAGCGTCCTGCTCGTCGAAGCCCTGCGGACCGCCGGCCAACAGGTCGAGGGCGTCCAGGTGCGCGGCGGCGGACACGGCGGCCCGAGCGTGTGGACACCACAGGTGCTGGACATCGTCGACGACTTCCTCTGCCAACACCTGAGCTGACCAGGGCGTCTGCAGACTTGCCGGGCTCGACCTCGAGCCGAACCGGAGTGACCTACAGCCAGTCGTCCTCACGGGATCGGTCAGTGCGCTCCGCGTCAGGAGGGCAGCGGCCCGGGGACTGCGCGCTTACCGATAGTCGTACCCGTAGCCGTTTGAGGACTCCGATGCCAGTCGTCCGCGGGTTCCCGGCGGGTCCGTCACCCCGTAGCCACGGTCGGCCCGACCGGGTCCGAACCCGGACCATCCGACCTCGATATCATCGGGCACGGCCCCGCCACCGGCGGCCCGGTGACGGCGGGCGTCATCGATACCGCGGCCCATCGAGCGCCACACGCGTGCCTCCTGGGGGAAGACGTCGACCTCCGTCCAGGCGCGTGCCTGTTCCGCGGTGAACCCGGCCTCCAGCCACCCCGGCCGGGCATCGGCAACGATCCCGACCTCGTCGAAGGTGACCGCCTCAGATGGCGTCACCGTGGGGTCCGCCTGCAGCAGGGCCCGCGCCTGCACCTGCGGGAACCCGGAGTCGCGCCACACCTGCGCCGACTGCAGGCTCACCCCGAGCCATACGCCCATGTCCTCGAAGCTGAACCCCTGTGTCAACCAGTCGGCGGCCTCGGCCGGCGTCCTGTATTCCAGCACGTCGTCCTCGTCCTGAGGAGGCTCGGCCGGCAGGCCCAGCGCTCGCCAGCCGATCACTGCTTCCACCACGCAGTCAGCGTCCGCCAGACGAAGCGCCTCGGCCCAGGCCACCGCCTGCGCTTCGCTCAGACCCGCTCCACCGGCACCGACCGGAGCGGTCAGCCGGGCCGTGTCCGCCGGCCCAAGCTCGGCGATCACCAGCGCTGCGACGTCCTGGCCCACCCGCCCGAGCTGCTCCCATGCCCGCGCAGCATCTGCCTGCGGGCCACGCCAGGAGTCCCACACCTGCGCCTCGGTCCAGCTCAGGAGCTCACCGGCCACCCTGAGATTGCCGGACGGGTCCCAGTGAATCCCGAGCTGCTCGCAGCGGCGATGCAGCATCGACAGCACCACCTCCAGCCCCAGGGTCGGCCAGGGGGAGCGCAGCAGCCACAGCCGGCCCGGCGGCGGTTCCGGCAGACCGCACTCGGCGGCCAGCTCCGCCAGCCGCGCTGCCTCGCCCGCGGTGACCCTTTCGGACCAGGGCTGGAGCGTGGCTCGCTTCGAGGGGGCCGGCTCGCCCCACTGCTGACACACCGACGTCATCATCCGCGGCAGCCGGTCCGGCACCCAGCAACGGTGCTGCGAGGGCCACAGGGCGGGCAACATCTGCACCATCGGGTCCTCGCCTAGCGGTCTCCAGCCGTCAGCGGCCAACGCCTGGACCTCCGGCAGCTCCTCCGCCTGCGGGTCTTCCCACAGCTCGCCGGGCTCGAGCACCCTGGACTCTCCCCGGGTAGCCAGCTCGACACAGGCTGCTAGCCGCGGTGGCAGCGGCGGCAGCTCACCTGCCACCGCTGACGGCAGGTGTTCCCCCCACAGGTCCGCAACCATGGACGCCACTGTGCCATCCCGACAAGGGGACCGCCAGAGCCAGACCGGGGACGTGCCAGAGCCACATCGACCGGCGGATGGGCTCCCAGTACGGACTCGACCAGGCTCTCCGGGTTCGCCGGGTCGGGCCGGACACACCCCCGCTGTAGCTTGCTGGCCCCCGGTCAGGGTGTGACGGTGAGCTTGCCGTACATCCCGGAGACGTAGTGGCCCATGTAGTTGCAGACCAGCTCGTAGCGCCCGGGCGCCAGGGTCACCGTCGTCCGGCCTGTGGCGCCGGGCAGGATTCCCTCGCCCTTGCCCTCGGCGCCGGAAGCGGAGGCCTCACCGAGGTTGCCCTTCTCGTCGATCTTTGCCTCGCTGTCGAACGGGCGGGTCCCCATCACCTGGGCGTCCGCCAGGGGAAGAATGACCATCTCGTGGTTCACCGCCCCGGCGTTGGTCACCCGGAAGGTCACCTTCCCCTGGGGGACAGTGGCCAGGTCCGCGGTCAGGCCCATCGCACCGGGCTGCATCGGGCCGTTGCCCTCACCCATCGGCCCGCCCGAGTCCGTCAGGGAGACGTTTACAACGGTCCCCGACTGCTCGCTGTCGCGCAGGCTCAAGGTGATCGTCGCCGCGGTGACAAGGGCGATGGCCGCTGCCGCCAGTATCGCGGCCTTGCGGGGAGGGCGTCTCATGGTGGTCACTTCCTGTTGTGCCCGGCGCCCGCGTGGGCGGTGCTTGGGCGACCGTCAACGCTAACAGCCGCCCGGCGGGCCGCGGTGAGCCCCCGGCCCGAGCCTCACCACGAACGAACCTTGCTGGGGTGATGACACATGCCTCTTCAGTGCCTGTGGAGGGCAAGCGCGGCGAGTCCAGGTCGCGGTGGCTGTGGAGCGTCAGATGGCTGTTGTTGAGGGGAAATCCGGCCGAATAGCCACCATCGGTAGCCGAAAACCCCTCCCCTCCTTCGGTGACAGGAGGAAATGAAGGCCTGGGGTGGTCTGCCGCGGCAACGAGGATGGGGCGTCTGGCACTGGCAATCGCGTGTACAGGCGTCGTGGTGCTGCCCGGGCTCATTGCGACCGGCATGAGCGCCTCTGCCTCCGTCGTGGCCGCTGCGGCCGTCCCGGCGGTGCCTTCGGTCACTGTCGGCCGTAACGCCTATGTGGCGGACTGGTGGCCACCCTGTGGCGTGCCCCCGGGTCCGCCCGCGTCGTCGACCGGCCGGCGCTGACCAACCCGGCGGCGATCCGCACGTGGCTGTCCCGGATGACGCTGACCGGTCGTCGCGGGCTGAACGGGCGCGCCGACACCCAGGCGCTGCTGGGTGACCGGGTCGTCGTTGTTGCCCGCAGCGGCTCCTGGGTCAAGGTCGTCGTGCCAGAGCAGCCGACCCCGCTGGATGCCCGCGGATACCCCGGATGGGTGCCCGCCGCGCAGCTGACGGCGCTCCCACCGGCGGTCTCGGCCCTGGTCGCGACCGCCGGTGGTCGTCGGCACCGCCTGGCTGCGCACCGACAACGCGGCGGCGACTCCGCTGCCCGAGATCAGCTTTGGCACCCGGCTGCCGTCCCTGGACTACCGGACCCACGGCGTGATCATCCCCCGCGACGCGGACGCCCAGGCAAAGAGGGGGGCGGCGGTGTCGCTGCGCAACATCCGGGTCGGCGACCTGCTCTTCTACGCCACCAGCGGGCGGGTGCATCACGTGTCGACGTACGCCGGCAGCGGCCGGATGGTGCACGCGCCGAAGACCGGCAGCGTGGTCCAGACGATCCCGATCTCCACCCCGGCCTACTCCCGCGAGCTCGTCGCGACCCGGCGCTTCATCCGCTGAGGGCCGCGGGCTGCGGTCTCCCTGTGGGCCGGAGGCGCGGGCATTCCTGCCCGGACGGATTCCTGACCTGATCCGAACATGGTCCTCGCCAAGTCGTTGTCGCAGGAAACTAGAGTCGACGTGTGCTCCTTGTACCCTCCCGGACCCTGTCCGCAGCCAGACCGTCAGGCCGTCGGCCATGAGCGTGAACGGGTCTGCCCGCGGACTGGTCATGGTGATCGAGGACGAGGCCGCCATCGCCGACGTGATCAGGCTGAACCTGGTCAAGGCCGGCTACGGCGTGCATCTGGAACGGGACGGCATCTCGGGACTTGCCTCGATCAGGGCCCTGCGGCCCGCCGCCGTGATCCTCGACATCGGTCTTCCCGGACTGGACGGGATCGAGGTCTGCCGGCGGCTGCGCTCCGCGAACGACTGGACCCCGGTGCTGTTCGTGACCGCCCGCGACGACGAGATCGACCGGATCGTCGGGCTCGAGCTCGGCGCCGACCACTACGTGACCAAGCCCTTCTCACCCCGCGAGCTGGTGGCCCGGGTGACCAGCGTGCTGCGCCGCTCGCAGGGCAGCCCGGACCACAGCGCCGACCTGGTCGTCGGGGACGTCCGGCTGGACACCGGGCAGCGGCGCGCCTTCGCCGGCGACCGCGAGATCGAGCTGACCGCCACCGAGTTCGACCTGCTCGGCTACCTGATGCGCCGGCCGGGGCGCGTCTTCAGCCGCGAGCAGCTGATCAGTGAGGTCTGGGGGTACTCCGCCAGCGGCAGCGTGCGCACCGTGGACGTGCACATCGCCCAGCTCCGGGCCAAGCTCGGTGACCTGAGCCCGATCCGCACGGTCCGGGCCGTCGGGTATGCCGTGGAACAGCCGGCCGCCCGCCGCGTCGGGCGGCCGGACGGCCAGACGTGATCCGCCGCGGAACCCTTGCCCAGAGCATCGCGCTGACGGCCTCGGCGGTGGCCGTGATCACCGCGCTGCTGGCCGGCGGGCTCGCGATCGGGCTGATCAACCGGAGCAACGCCGACAACGCCCGCAAGACACTGTCCCAGCTGGCCGACGCGGCGCAGGCCACCGCGGACCTGGGGGTCAGCCCGGAGGCCTCCCAGCGCCGGGCCCGGCGCATCCTGCAGACGCTCAAGGTCCAGTCGGTGACGGTGGCCGCAGACGGCCGGCTGGTCGGGGCCACCGCTCTGGGCGGGGCGAGCATCAACGCGGCCGACATCAGCCGGCTGCTCGGCGGCGCCCCGGTCTCGAAACAGACCATCGTGCTCGGCCAGCCCGTGCTCGTGCAGGGGCGTCCCACCCGGGTGGGCGGGATCGTGCTGCTGCAGCGCCGGGCCGATGCCACCGCCTTCGGCGACGCACTGATCGGGCGGGTGATGCTCGCGCTGCTCATCGGGGTGATGGTCGCGATCGGCCTTGGCGTCCTGCTCGCCCAGCGGATCTCGAGACCGCTGCGGCGTACCGCGCTGGCCGCCCATGCCCTTTCCGAGGGGCACCGGGATGTCGCGGTCACCCCGCAGGGGCCGGCCGAGGTTGCCGCGGTGGGCTCGGCGGTCAACACCCTGGCCCGTGCCCTGTCCCACTCCGAGGCCCGGCAGCGTGAGTTCCTGCTGTCGGTCTCGCATGACCTGCGGACCCCGCTGACCGCGATCTCCGGATACGCGGAGTCACTGGCTGAGGGGGTGGTACCGCCCGAGCAGGCGTCCTCGGTCGGCGCCGTCATGCTGACCGAGGCGCAACGGCTCAACCGGATGGTCGCCGACCTGCTTGACCTGGCCCGGCTGGACGCCGAGGAGTTCCGGATCGATCTCACCGATCTGGACGTGACCTCGCTGGCGCGGTCGGCGGCGGAGGTATGGCGAAGCCGCTGCAGGGCCGCCGGGGTGGCCTTCCGGCTCGAGGCGCCGACGACCGCGATCTGGTGCCGCTCGGATCCGTCCCGGGTCCGGCAGATCCTGGACGGGCTGTTCGAGAACGCCCTGCGGGTCACCCCGCCCGGGGCACCGGTCATCCTGTCGGTGAGCGCCGGGCAGGACCGGCAGACGGTGCTGCTCGAGGTGCGCGACGGCGGCCCGGGCCTGACCGACGACGACCTCTCGGTGGCCTTTGAGCGGTCCGTCCTCTTCGAGCGCTATCGGGGGATCCGGCAGGTCGGCACCGGTCTGGGGCTGGCCATCGTGGACGGGCTGACCCAGCGGCTCGGTGGCACCGTGGAAGCGGGCCACTCCGCTGAGGGAGGGGCCCGCTTCACCGTCCGGCTGCCGGCTCGCGGACCGGTCGCCAGCTGAGCGCAGTTACGCCTGGCCGGCAACCGCCTGGCCGTCAACCGCCTGGCCGGCAACCGCCTGGCCGGCAACCGCCTGGCCGGACGAACTGGCTGCCCTGCGCCCGGCCTACCTCTTGACGTCGATGACGCGGATAGCGGTCAGCGTGCTGGTCCCGGTACCACCGACGAAGACGATGTCACCCTCTGCCACCTCAGCGATCGAGGCAGCCGTCCTGCTCGCGGGGGTCCGGGCGGACGGCGCTGCGGAAGCCGCAGCCTTGTCTGCGGCAGTCCTGGGGGTGCGGGTCCACACCTTGGTGGCCGGGTTGACCACGAACGTCTCGGTGACATTGTCGGCAGACTTGACGGTGATCGAGGCCGTGGACACGGCGGTGACCTGACCCCGGATGGCTTCGTGCGTGGTGAAGGTCCTGGCCTTCTTGTTCTCGGTTACCCAGCTGGCGTGCACGGCCCGGCGGATCCGGTCGCGGGCCTGGTGCTTGCCCGGTGTCGCGCCCTTGCCGGCCGCTGTCCCGGGGGTCGTCGCGCCATCCGGGGTCGCGCTGGCCGATGAGGCCGCCGGGGTGGGGGCTGGAGTCCCGGAGGCCGCGTAGGCAGCCGTTCCCGCCCCGCCGATGAGGACGGCACTGGCGCCGACTGCTCCGATGGTCTTCCACATGATCTGCTCCCTGGTGTTGTGCGTCACGGTCTTGTTGCGCGGTTCTTGTTGCGCGGTTCTTGTTGCGCGGTTCTTGTTGCGCGGTGGTCGAACCGTGCGGTGTTGTTACCTCGACCACTGTGCGACGCCAGAATGTCCGCCCAGCCAAGGGACTGTCAGGATCGTGTTCGGGACGCCGATGGGAACGAAGGGGCAGAGCCGCCGTTGGCCCTGCGTCCGGGAGCCTGATGGGCAGCCGCTTTACTCATTCCATGAGTGAACTGGTGGGCGCGCCCTCAAATATCGCGGTACTCACCAGCGGCGGGGACGCCGGCGGGATGAATGCCGCGGTCAGGTCTGTGGTCCGCACGGCGTTGTTCCACGGGGTCGACGCGCACGTGGTCCACCACGGTTACCAGGGTCTGGTCGACGGGGGCGACGCCATCCAGCGGGTGTCCTCAGCAGACGTCGGGGGGATCCTGCACCGAGGTGGCACCGTGTTCGGGACCGCACGGTGCAACGAGTTCCGTACCAGCCAGGGCCGGCTCGCCGCGGTTCGCCACCTGCTGGAACGCGGGATCGACGCGCTGGTCGTGATCGGGGGAGATGGCAGCCTGACCGCCGCCGACCTGTTCCGCCGGGAGTGGGCCGGGGCTGTTGCCGGGCTCGTCGAGGCCGGCGAGGTGACCGCGGAGGTCGCGGAGGCGCATCCGGTCCTGCGGCTGGCCGGCCTGGTCGGGTCGATCGACAACGACATGTCCGGGACTGACATGACGATCGGCGCGGACACCGCGCTGCACCGGATCGTCGAGGCGCTGGACTCGATCCGCAGCACCGCGTCGAGCCATCAGCGGACGTTCATCGTCGAGGTGATGGGCCGGCACTGCGGCTACCTCGCGCTGACGGCTGGCCTGGCGACAGCGGCCAACTGGCTGTTGATCCCCGAGCGCCCGCCGGAGGGCGAGGACTGGGCCCAGAACATGTGCGCGGCGATGCGGGCCGGGCACGAGATCGGCCGTCCGCAGAGCCTGGTGCTGGTCGCTGAGGGCGCGCAGACCAGTGACGGCCAGCCGATCACCGTGGACAACGTCAAGAGCGTGCTCGAGGAACAGCTCGGCGGCGAGGACGCCCGGGTCACCATCCTCGGCCACGTCCAGCGGGGCGGCGCGCCGAGCGCCTACGACCGGTGCCTGGCCACCCTGCTCGGGCACGCAGCGGTCGAACGGCTGCTCACCGACCCGCCCGGTGCCATCCCCCAGCTGATCGGGATCCGGGGCAACCAGGTCGCCAGCTCGCCCTTGATGGAGTGCGTAGCACGGACCCAGGAGACCGCCGAACGGATCCAGCAGAACGACTATGACGGCGCCATGCGGCTGCGCGGCGGCAGCTTCTCCGAGTCCGAGGTCGTCCTGAGCACCATGCAGCAGGCTGCGCCACGGCCCACCGCGCACGGTCGCCGGCGGTTCCGGCTCGCCGTGCTGCACGGCGGCGGACCTGCGCCAGGCATGAACACGGCGGTCCGGGCCGCGGTCCGGCTCGGGCTCAACCGCGGATACAGCGTGCTGGCCGTCAAGAACGGCTTCCACGGCCTCCAGCAGGGGGACATCCAGGAGATGGACTGGATGAGCGTCAGTGGTTTTGCCTCGCGCGGGGGAGCCGACATCGGCACCAACCGGTACCTGCCGGACGGGCCGGCAGTGGCCCAGATCGCCAAGCAGCTCGAGGCGCACCACATCGACGGCTTGCTGATGGCCGGGGGCTGGGCCGGGTACCAGGCCGCGCACCTGCTGCACACCCATCGGCGGACGTACCCGTCGCTGGACATCCCGATCGTCTGCATGCCGATGACGATCAACAACGACCTGCCTGGGACCGAGCTGACCATCGGCAGCGACACCGCGCTGAACAGCATCGTCTCGGACGTCGACAAGATCCGTCAGTCAGCCGTGGCCTCACGCCGGGTCTTCGTGGTCGAGGTGATGGGCCACGACTGCGGCTACCTCGCCCTGATGAGCGGACTGGCCACCGGCGCCGAGCGGATCTACCTGCCCGAGGAGGAGCTGACCCTGAACGACCTCGTCGCCGACGTCCGCAAGCTGTCCGAGGGCTTCCGGTCAGGCAAGCGGCTGGGCCTGGTGATCCGCAGCGAGCACGCCGACCCGGTGTATACGACGGACTTCATCACCTCGGTGTTCGAGAAGGAGGGCGGGGACCTGTTCGATGCCCGGCCGGCCATCCTCGGACACATCCAGGAGGGCGGCGACCCCTCGCCGTTCGACCGGGTCCAGGCCATCCGGCTGACCGGGCGGTGCATCGAGTACCTGTCCGAGCAGCTCGAGTCCGGCGGCCGGGCCAGCGCGATGATCGGGTTCCAGTCCGGCCGGCTCCAGTTCACCGACCTGATGTCCTACCCGAACCTGATCGACGAGGTGGCGCAACGGCCCCGGGAGCAGCGCTGGATGAGCCAGCGCCCGCTGGCCGAGATCATGAGCACCTGAGCGGGCTGAGGTCCGGCCCCTACACGTTCTGGGCGGTCGGCATCTCCTGCGGCGCCCGGGCCTTGGCAGTCGCGCGTCGCCTGGCCGGGGTCCGCTTCTTGGCCGGGGTCGGGGGCTCAGCAGCCGCCGGCGCCTGGTCGGCCTCCGGTGTGCTGGGCAGGGCCGGCACCTCGGCTTGCGACGGGGCAATGGCCAGGGCCGGAGCCTCGGCCGAGGCTGGAACCTGGGCCGTCACCGACGCCCCGGAGATCACCGGAAGCTCGCCAAGGCCCGGCACCGCGGCCAGGGTCAGCCGGTTGGCGAAGGTCAGCCGGCCACCGAACCTGGCCGCCAGACTGGGCGCCATCTCGAGGGTGACCGTCTCGACGTGGCTGCAGGCATCCTCGAAGGTGGCCGGGTCGAAGTCCTCGGCCAGCACGTCGGTCTCGATCAGGATCTGCTGACGCAGGTGGTAGGCGCGAGCGAACTGGATCTCGGCATTCAGCGTGTTGAGCTCGGTCAGCAGCTCGGGGGTCACGTCCACGTCGGCCACGGCCACCGAGAACACCTGGACCACTGGCACGTCATGACCGATCACCCGGACGAAGTAGAGGCAGTCCCGGAACCACACCCGATAGTCACCGTCGTGGTCAGCCACCACCCGGTCACCACCGACGAACCGGTACAGGAGGGACTCGACATACGCGCGTGCTTGATCTGCTCTCATGGCATTCCGATCTGAGGTGACGCCGCTACCGTGACGTCCGGCCAGTCAACCCTAGGGGTGTTGTCCGGGTTTGTCCGGGCGAACATATGCCCCCAGGCCTTCGCCGGGAGCCTTCTTCTGCCGAAACCTGTCCGGCCGGCCCGGGTCGGTGTGAGAGTGGGGTATGTGCTCGTGAACCTGAGGGGGTAGCGGCCGATGACGCACGCACGGGACCTGGTCTTCCTTCACGGTGCCAGCGGGCCGGAGGACACCAATACCTGGCTCGGACCGCTGAACCTGCGGCTGGCCCAGATGGGTCACAGCAGGTTCGACCCCGACCATGACCGGATCACCTCCCCGAACTACCTGGCGGAGCTCCAGCGCGGGGAGCCTGGCCCGGAGCCCGCACGCACCTGGACGAAGGGCACCGAGCAGGAGCACCAGCTGGCCCGGCTGCGGTACCTGCAGCGCCAGGATGGGCTCTCGCGGGTGGGCCGGGCCTGGGAGAGGACCGGCGCCGGACCAGTGGTCTCCTGGGTGCCGGACGACCTCGCCGATGATGGCTGGGTCACCCGGATAGGCGTCAGGTTCATCCATGCGGCTCGCCGCTACCAGCGCAACCGGGACGCCCGGATGGCCGCGCAGCGGGCCGTGCTGGCCCAGCTGCCCAGCTCCGGCCAGGTCATCCTCGTCGCGCACAGCCTGGGCTCGGTGGTCGCCGCGGACCTGCTCACCAAGCTGCCCCCGGACCTGCGGATCGACCTGCTGCTGACCATCGGCAGCCCGCTGGCGATCAAGCGCCTCGGCGACCCCGGATTCGAGGGGGGCTTCCCCTACGACCGGGTCGGCGGCTGGGTGAACCTCTACGACCCCGGCGACATCGTCACCGTCGGGTTGGGTGTGGCCCGGAGGTTCCCGGCGGCCGCCGACATCGCCGTGGAGACTGGGCAGGCCCACGACGCGCAGGCCTACCTCAGCAATCCCGCCGCGGCGGCCGTCCTGGGACATCATGCGTTCGGCGTCCCGGCCGGCGTCCGGCCGGCTTCCGTGCAGCGCCGGCTGCACCCTGCGTGGCAGCCACTGCTGCTCTCGTTCGCCTACGGTAACCAGCTCTCCTCCTGCGCGCAGAGCCAGGAGTGGTCGTTCAAGGCACGAGTCGACGCCGCCCGGGCCCTGCTGGCCCAGCGGACCCTGGCCGATGTGCACGCCCAGCGCCAGCAGCTGTTCGAGCAGCAGTCTCTGCGGCTGGATGACTCCCCGGTCGGCGAGGGCAGGTTCCCCAGTGAGGACGACCTGCTGCACCATCCAGCCGAGCTCGTTCACGGCACCTGGAACGACGACGCCCTGCTCTCCCTGGCCGTGGGGCTGGAGATGTCACCGCCGTTCTACCCGTTCGACGTCAAGGTCAGCGACCAGCACCGGCACGAGGCCCTCCTGCAGACCCTTCAGCGGGTCCGGACCCGGTATGGCGAGGTCAGCGACAAGGAGTTCGCCGACGCGGTGCGGGAGGGGGTCAAGGCCGGCCAGAACGCGGTCAGGGAGTCGGGCTTCCCCTGGGGAACGGTGCTGATCAGCGGTGGCCTCGTGCTGCTGTCGCTGACCGGGGTCGGACTCGCCATCGCGGCGCCGGCCGGCCTGGCCGCAGCCGTGGTCACCGGCACCCTGGTGGCCTTCGGGCCGGGAGGGATGATCGGCGGGCTGATCACCATCGCCACCCTCACCGGGGTGGGTGCGGCGGCCACCGGGATCGGCGTGGGGGTCGGGGCAGGTGAGGACCCCGAGGTGGTCGAGCAGGCTCGTCGCCTCGCCGTCGAGGAGCTCTCCACGATGCCCGTGGCCGCGCTGCGGAATGCCGTGGCCGGGGTGCTGGCGGTCGTCGACGCCCAGCAACGGCTCCGGCTCGAGTCGACCGGGGCGCTGGTCGAGGAGATGCTCAACTCGGCTCTGGATCTCGTCCGGGCCGAGTGCGAGCTGCACGAGGCGGTGGCGCCGGAGCGCAGCGGCACCAAGGAGTGGAGAAAGAAGGTCCAGCTGCTGGAACGGGCCCTGCAGTGGCTGCGGAAGAGCCAGACCGCCAGCCTCATCCGGCGGGCCGGACCTGCCCGTCCGCAGCCGGCGATCGGTCCTGAGGCGATCGGCCCCGGGTGATGACGGACAGGTCGGGCTGAACAAAGGGGGGCAGGCCGGTGGCGATGGCTGAGGAGGGCTGCTCAGCTCCCTTCTCCTGACTCCTTGTTCATCCAGGATGGCGGTGGCGGAGGCGGCGTCCTCGGAGCGGCCGGTGCCTGCGGCGCGGACCCGGGCGGTGGTGGTGCCGGCGAACCAGCGGCTCCGGGCGCCGCCGGGACCGCGCCCTGGCTTCCTGCCGCGGCCGTCCCCGGCGGGGGAGGCGGGGCGGTGTGCAGCGCAAAGGAGCTGATGGCCCCGCGCGATTCCATCTCCCGCAGCGCAGTCATCACCCGCTGGTGCTCTCCGGGGTCGGCGGGGCGTCCGCTCGCCTCGAGGTAGGCGAGCACCCCCAGATCGCGGAAGTACCGGTCGGCGTCGCTGCTGGCGGGTGCCTTCGGTCCGCCCAGGCCCGAGTTGCCCAGCGCCGTGTCCGCTTTGGCGGCGAGCTCGTCCGCCGCGGCCTTGGCCCTGTCCAGGAATCCCATGACTGCCCCCTCCACCGGTACCGCGGCGACCTGCTCGCCCAGATACCTGTAAGGCTACTCAGCGACCGGCGTCGTGGTTAGAGTTTCGAAACGGGCCCGGTTTCGGGGACTGCGGACGCGACGGGACGAGGGGACTGCCGACATGACCATCCACGGGAAACTGCTCCAGGACTTCCGGGAGAACACCTCGGCGGACCCGTTCTCACTGCAGAACAAGAAGCTCCTGAAGATCCAGATGGGCTTCGGGCCGGTCTGGGCCAAGAGCGGCTCGATGGTCGACTACCAGGGTGACGTCCACTTCGAGAACAAGGGCTCGGGCGGCCTCGGAAAGATGTTCAAGTCCAAGATCACCGGCGAGGGCGTGGACATGATGCAGTGCTCGGGCCAGGGTGACCTCTTCGTCGCCGACCGCGCCTCCGAGGTGCAGATCATGTACCTGGAGGACGACTCGCTCTCGGTCAACGGCAAGAACGTCCTTGCCTTCTCGTCCTCCATCGACTGGGACATCCACCGCGTCCAGGCTCACGCCGCCGCGATGACCGGGGGCATGTACAACGTGTCGCTGAGGGGCACCGGGTATGTCGCCATCACCACAGAGGGCGAGCCGGTGGCCCTCGACGTGGCGAGCGCACCGACCTTCGGTGACGCTCAGGCCGTCGTCCTGTGGACCGCAGGGGTGACCATGGACATCCGGGTGGACACCGGCGGGATCAGGTCGATGATGCGCGGCGGCAGCGGTGAGTCGCTGCAGATGGCCTTTGGTGGTCAGGGCTACGTCCTGGTCCAGCCGAGCGAGTCGGTCGTCCAGGGCGGCAGCCAGGCCTAAGGTGCGGGTGTCCTCCGGTTGAGCGTCAGCTCGAAGCCCCGGGGCATCAGGGTCAGCCGCTCGGTGATCACCAGGTCGTAGCCCGGGTCGCCGGCGATGTCGTAGCGGTGCAGCAGCCGGGCCAGCACCAGGACCGCCTCGTGGATCGCGAACTGCCGCCCGATGCAGGCGCGCTCGCCCGTTCCGAACGGCTTGTAGCAGTGTGGCGGGCGTTCGCGCGTCCTCTCGGGCAGGAACCGGTCAGGGCGGAACTGCCCGGCGTCCTCGCCCCACACCGCCCGATCACGGTGGATGAGCGGGAGCAGCACGGTCGCCCAGTCCTGGGGGCGCATCCGGTAGCCGTCACCAATCACGGTGTCAGCGTGGGGGCTTCGGGTGAAGGCGGGCGCCG
>JBBRZQ010000021.1:0-47075 GCA_038236535.1 Actinomycetales bacterium | reverse complement strand
TCGGCGAGCAGGAGCCCGGCGCGCGCGTCCTTCCAGGTCAGGTCCGAGACCGTGCCGGTGTTGGCGGCGGCCTCACGCACCACCGCGGCGATGGCGGCGAGCTTGTCATCGAAGTCGATCGCGTTGCCACGGATGGCCAGGGTCTGGTCAAGGGACAGTCCGGCAACCTTGCCCGAGAGGGTGTGCGCGGACTCGCAGTAGTCGCAGCCATCTTCGTTCGCCACCGCCAGCGCGATGGTCTCCCGGGTGCGGGCGTCGAGGGTGCCGTATCCGGCGATGGCGTCGCCAATTCCCTTGTGGGCAGCCAGAACTACGGGAGAGTGGGCCATCCCGGAGTGAATGTTCAGCACCTTGCCCACCTTCTTGGCGAGCCCGGTGAGCGTTTCCCGTGACTGCTCAGGGACGTTGTCAAGGGTGTGTGCGGGAATGCGGGACATGCGTCCTCCAGGGTTTGCGATCGGTTACACACCGGGAACCCGCTCACGTACTGGTGATGTTCCCGTGGTGGGCCACCTCACAACGGCCGCTTCGCGGCGAAGAGGCAGCCGGTCTGAGAAAGTCTGGCTTCGCCTCACTCCTCGACTCTCGCCGCTTCCTGCCGGTCTCCCGCGCCGTCTGCGTGGCCGGATGGCGGATCGAACCTCGAGTATGCCCAGCCGAGCAGGACGGCGACAGCGACTCCCCCGCCGATGATGTTCCCCAGGCCGGCAGGCGCCAGGTTCCACGCCAGGACCGAGCCCCAGTCCAGGTCGCCGACGAACGCCGAGTAGAGGGAGAAGAACCCCATGTTCGCGGGGCTGTGCTGGAAGCCCGCCGCGACGAACGCCGTCACGGCGAGCATGACGGGCACGTACTTGCCGATGATGGTTCGTCCCATGGTCGCGAAGAACGCGGCCATGCCGACCAGCCAGTTCGCGAGGACCCCCGACACGACAACGGACCACCAGGCTCCTGCGCCTTGGTGCATCGCGACACTCTTGGTGGCCACCACGTGCCGCAACAAGAGGTCGACGGCCGGGGTCAGGTTGATGGCGATAGACATGAGCCAGCCGATCAGCAACGCTCCGACGAGGTTGCCGAGCCATGCCAACCCCCAGAACCGCAGCACCCTGAGCACTGCTCGGCGATCGCCGAGCAGAACAGCAGGGAGCGCGACGTTGGCCTCGGTGAACAGCACCGCCCCGGACAAGATCACAAAGAAGAAGCCCGCGCTGAAGCCGAAACCCTCAAGGAGCCGGATTGCGCCCTCGCTGCTCGCCCCCGCAGCCAGCAGCACCGATAGCAGCGCGCCCATGGTGATGAACCCGCCGGCGAGCATCGCCAGTGCGAACACACGCGCAGAGTCAAGCCGTTCCAGTCGCATCCGACCGTGATCGGCCAGGACCCGCATCACCTGCTCCGACCCGACGTAAAGAGCGGGCGGGACCTCGGACTCGGCGCGCGTCCGCCCGCCTGCGACCTCACCTGCCGGTCGCAGATTGCGTCCCGCCGTCCGGGAACCGGGGAGTTCCCCAGACCGGTCAGGAGGCGTCGACACGGACCCCACGCCAGAATGCGACATGCCCGGTGATCTGGCGGGCGGCGACCGAGGGATCCGGGTAGGACCAGGCGACATCCTCACCCGAACGCCCGGGAGCGTCCACTGACCAGTAGTTCGCCTGCCCCTTCCAGGGGCAGGTTGTGCGCTTGTCAGATTCCTTCAGCAGCTCCCAATTGACCGATTCCGCGGGGAAGTAGTGGTTGCCCTCCACCACCACGGTCTGGTCGCTCTCGGCGATGACGGTCCCATTCCACGTTGCTCGCATGTCCGTGCTCCTCGTTTTGGTCATAGATGCACAATCTTGGTGATAGATGCACAGGAAACCCGCCGGAGCCGACGAGGGATTCCCCAACGTCTGCGTCGGCGAGCCCTGACCGGGCGGGTGGCTACTTCGCTTCGACGTCCTTGGCGTCCGGGTCCTCAGGCCTGCTGCTCGGAGAGGTCCTCAGCGAAACGGCGCAACCGCTCAACGGCGTTGGCGTCGACGGGCGCCACGTCCGGCCCCGCCTCCGTGATCGCCACCTTGATGGCCCGGTAGGTGCTTGCCTCCAGGCCGCAGCGCCGGCACTCCTCGAGGTGCGTGGCGACCATCGCGGACGTCGCCTCGTCGACCTCACCGTCGAGGTAGGCCTGCAGGACCCGCGTGACCCGCAGGCACCCGGAACGCGACAGCATGGAGTGGATCATCACAACATCCTTCTCTTGGGAGCTAGACCGGCTGCGGTCAGCCGGGTCCGGATGCGGGCCCTGGCACGGTGCAACCGGCTCATGATGGTGCCGCGGGGGACGCCCAGGACATCGGCGGCCTCCTGATAGGTCAGGCCATCGATGTCGACCAGGGTCACCACCTGCCGGTGCTTGTCGGGCAGTGCCGACAACGCCTCGGCGACCACCGCCTCGAACTGGTCGCTGACGACGACCTCTTCGGCCGACCGCGCGGGTTTGCCCACCCGCTCGAGAGTCAGCTCAACCGACTCACCGTCTCGCAGCAGCACCGGTTTTCGTCCGCGAACACGGTTGAGGTGAGTGCGTCGAAGAATGGTCAGAAGCCAGGCTCTTGGGTAAGCACCGTCGAAGCGGTCCACGGCGCGGAACGCCCGGATCAAGGTGTCCTGCACCAGATCCTCGGCGTCCGCGGGCTGGCCGGTCAGCGACAGCGCTACGCGGTAGAGGACGGGTATCTCCGGAACGACGTAGTGGTCGAACGCCAGGCGCTGCTTCTGGTCACGGGCCGCCTCAGTCATGGCAGGGGAACCCGCCTGCGGCGCCCGAGAATTCCATCTGTCGCAGGAATCACCGACACTGGCCGGCGGGTTACCGGTCCATGAGTCATCTCCGGCACCTGCGGCTGCGTTCGAAGGTCCATGCCTATGTCGACGGCGAGCTCGACGGACCTGCCGCGCGGCGGGTCCGGGCCCACCTGAGTGAGTGCTGGTGGTGCAGTGGGGACGCGCAGACCCACCGCCTGGTCCGGGCCGCGTTGCTCCGGCGACGTGATCGCGTGACTTCGCTGCCGCTGGCGCGCCTGCGCCGGTTCGTTCGCGACATCGACCCCGGCCGACCCGACCCTGCCGATGGCGTTCCTAGAACGGGTTTCTGATCAGCGCACTCAAGGTGCGAACGAGCGAGGGAGAACTCATGGAGTCCTACGACGTAGCCGTGATCGGTATGGGACCTGGCGGTGAGCACGTCGCCGGGACCCTGGCCGAGAGCGGCCTGCGTGTCCTGGGTATCGACGACGGTCTGGTAGGCGGGGAGTGTCCTTACTGGGGGTGTATCCCGTCGAAGATGATGATCCGCGCCGCGAACGCCCTCGCGGAGGCCCGCCGGGTGCCGCAGCTTGGGGGCAGCGTGTCAGAGATCCACCCGGACTGGGCGCCGGTGGCGCGCCGGATCCGCGAGGAGGCCACCGACAACTGGGACGACAAGGTCGCGGTCGAGCGGTTCGTCGGCAAGGGCGGCACGTTCCTGCGCGGCAAGGGCCGGCTGACCGGCCCGGGCCAGGTCGAGGTGGACGGGGTCAGCTACGCGCTCACCCGGGGTGTCGTAGTGGCTACCGGCAGCAAACCCGCGATACCGCCGATCGCCGGGCTGGACCAGGTGCCGTTCTGGACCAACCACGAGGCGGTCGAGACCAAGGAGCTGCCGGCGTCGATGATCGTCTTGGGCGGCGGGGCCATCGGGTGCGAGCTGGCTCAGGTGTTCGCCCGCTTCGGTGTGCAGGTGAGTGTTGTGGAGGCCGCCGACCACCTGTTGCCGATGGAGGAGCCGGAGGCTGGCGAGCTCCTTCAGGGCGTGTTCGAGGCTGAAGGCATGCAAGTCCACGTTGGTATGACGGCGAGTCGCGTCGACGGCGACGGGGCTGGCGTCGCAGTGCAGCTCGACGGCGGGCTGGTCCTGCGGGCCGAACGGCTTCTGGTGGCAACCGGCCGACGGGCCGATCCCGCCGCGGCGGGACTGGACACGGTGGGGGTGGACCCCTCGGCCAGGACCGCCCCGATCGACGATCACTGCCGGGTGGCCGGCGGGGTCTGGGCGGTCGGTGACATCACCGGACAGGGCGCATTCACCCACGTGGCCATGTATCAGGCGGGCATCGTGATCCGTGACATCCTCGGCGAGGGCGGCCCCCCAGCCGACTACCGTGCTCTGCCCCGGGTGACCTTCACCGACCCGGAGGTGGGCTCGGTCGGCCTGACCGAGCAGCAGGCCCGCGAACGTCTCACCTCGGTCCTGGTCGGCAGCACCAACGTCCCGAGCACCTCCCGAGGGTGGATCCACAAGGTGGGCAACGAAGGCCTGATCAAGCTCATCGCTGACGCCGATCGCGAGGTGCTCGTCGGGGCCACCGCGATGGGCCCGGCCGGTGGCGAGGTCCTCGGGGCGCTCAGCGTCGCCGTGCATGCCCAGGTCCCGCTGGACACCCTGCGGTCCATGATCTACGCCTACCCGACCTTCCACCGAGGCATCGAAGACGCCCTGCGCGGACTGTCATGACCCCGGGGACCGGTTGCAGATCCGAGGTTGGCGCTCTTTCGTGACTGCGGCGTGATACCCGCTCAAGACCCCTCACACACCAGAACAGCCTCGGATACTCTCGGGCCAGGGTCACCTCATCGACCGTTACCGACTCGGGGTCCTGGGGCACCTGTGGTGGATCGTAGCGGCCCTCATCGTTGCGACAACCGTGTGCGTTCCGCCATGTCTGTTCGTGCGATGTGGGTGGTCAGGGCGAGTGCGGCGTGGACGCCGTTGGCTTCTCCTTTCTCGAAGTCGTTCTCGGTGATGGCCATGGTGTTGGTGATGTGGGCGAGGCAGACGACGTCGTAGCCCGTGCCTCGGCCAGGGCATACAGAGCGGCGGCTTCCATCTCGACGCAGGTGGCCCCGGCCTTGAGCGCAGTGCCGATGGCGGCCTCGGTTTCGCGGTAGGGGGCGTCGGTGGTCCAGGACCGCGCGGTGATGACTGGCTCGTCCCTATCGTGCAGGGTGGGTTCGAGGGCGGCCTTCAGGTGGCCGGGCAGCACGCTCCAGGGTTCGGGTGGCAGGTAGTGCAGGCTCGTTCCCTATTCGCGCAGGGCCTTGTCGATCAGGACGAAGCAGGGGTCCCGGGCAGCGGCTGGAGCTGGCCGGCGGAGGTGATCGAGATGACCAGGTCGGCCCCGCTGGCGAACATCTGCTCGGCGACCAGGACGGAGAAAGGGGCCCCGACGGCGCAGCCGACCACGCCGACGGTCGTCCCGTCCAGGTCGGTGACCCACATGTCGGTGTGGTAACAGGCCCAGCCGGGGTGACGCTGTCCCCGGCCTGAGTCACCAAGGTGGGTGGCGATGTCCCCGTCTGGATCCAGCAGGCAGATCCGGGGGATCGGCTGGTCGGGCAGGTTCCTCTGACGGCGTGCTTCTCGCAGCAGGTTACCCGGCCGGAACACCGACTCAGCGGTGTAGTCCTTACCGGGCGGCACTGGCAAGGCAGACGCTCACGAAGCGAAGGCCGGTGCGTGGGCGGTGACCCACCTCTTGCGGGCCTTCGGGTGAATGCCACAGCTGTCGGTCTGGCCCAGAGACGCCTGCGCGGTCACCAGGTCGAGGGTCGGGGCCAGGCCGCGCTCCTTGGTTCGGTGCTTGGCGACAGCTCATGGGGTCGAGGTCCGCGGTTGGTCGTGAGCCAGCCCGAGGAGAAGGAGGCCGACGCCAAGGCCGACACAGAACGAGGTCGCCGCGAGCGAACACGAACACGGCGCCGGCGACGACGACCGCGCCCAGCGTCGTCGTCGCCCGGTCCAGGGAACCTCCGGCCGCGGTCACGATGCCCTCACGAGCACGCGAGAGATCGGCTTGGTCGACGACTGCCAGTGTGGTCGCAGCACCCCGTCGAGGCCGGCATACCCGCGGTGGGGGACTCGGTGGTCATTGCGCGGCCCTGCTGTCGGCGAGTAGTGCGAGCACATTGCTCCTGTCCCTCTCCCAGCGATGAGGCACCATATGCACCCGTCATAGCGATGAAACACCACATGAGGTGACTGGCACATCGGGCGAGCCTTACGAAACGCTCACCACTCGGGGCGCTCAGCGTCGCGGTGCATGCCCAGGATCAGCTGGCGGCAAGCCAGGCTGACCTGCTACAGGTCAAGGACCATGTCGTCGCTGGGCACGGCGCAGCAGACCAGGACGTGGCCTTCTGCCGGGAGATCTATCGGCACGGGCTCGTAGGACACGCCCCCGGCGAGCAGCCCGGTCTCGCAGGTGTGGCAGATGCCGGTCCGGCACGACCACCGGGTGGGGACGTCGCAGGCCTCGGCGAGCTCGAGGACGCTGCCGAAGTCCTCCCGCCACGGCACGGTCAGCGCGCTACGTGAGAACGTGACGCTCGGGCCGCTGCCTTCTTGCCCCGGGGGTGGATGGGGCAATGTGGCAGCTCTGGCGGCGATGCCTGGCGTCATACTCGCCGCGGCTCCGAATACCTCGCTGTGGATGTGTGCCGGGCGAAGACCGGTCTGTGTCAGCGCTGCCCGGACGTCGTCCATGAACACCTCTGGTCCGCACAGATACGCGAGAGCATCCACTGGGATGGAGAGGCTGGTGAGGAAGTCGCTGTCCAGTCGCCCGCGGTGGGTGTAGTCCTTCCCAGGGGTGTCTGTGGGCAGCGGCGAGCTGTAGCAGATCTGGCTGCGCGCGCCCGGGAGCTGGGCCAGGAGCTCGCCAGCCTCAGTCGCGAAAACGTGCTCGGTGCTGTTGCGAGCTCCGTGCAGCCACCAGACGGCGCGCGGGGCAGCGTCCACGACCAGGGCGTGCAGCATGGAGAGCACCGGGGTGGCACCGATACCTGCGGAAACCAGCAGGACCGGCGCGTCTGCGGCGGCCAAGGTGAATCTGCCCCGCGGTGCTGACATCTCCAGGACGGACCCGGGATGGATCCTCGTGTGCACGAAGCTGCTGAAGGCTCCGCCGCGTTCACGCTTCACGCTCACCCGGTAGCCCGATGTTCCCGGGGGACCCGACAGGGAGTAGCTCCGCGACGCGGGCGGCTGCCCATCCGCCAGGTCGAGACGAAGCACGACGAACTGCCCCGGGAGAGCGGCCGGCAGGCCTTGCCCGTCAGTCGCCTCCAGCTGAAGCGAGACCACCGTCTCGCTCTCAGCAACCACCTCGACGACGCGCACGGCCCGGAATCCTGGCCAGGCGGCGGGAGCTTCGCCGCTGGCCTCATTCAGCCCGGCGTTTCCGGTGACGCCTTCCCCGGTGCTCGACAGAGCCTGGAAGGACTCCCTCCAACCAGGACTGAGCGCGGGGATACGCAGCGCCCGCTGGACGTCAGCTCGGTCATGGCCGGGCAGATAGAGCAGCCCGTCAACAGCTGAGACACTCATCTGCTCCGGACCGGTCCGTACCTTCAGAATCGGCGCGCCCGCCTCGACCACACCCTCACGCAGCACCCTGAGGTAGAACCCCGGGCGATGATGCGACACCAGAAGCGCCGGAAGACGGGGCTCCCCCAGCCGCAGTCCCACCCGGTAGCAGGTCACCCTCGGTTGACTCACCTCGAACAGGGCCTCGCCGATCTGGTACTGGTCGCCGATGCACACCTCGTCGTCCGGTAGCCCCGCGACCGTGAAGTTCTCACCGAACTGCCCATAGTCGAAGTCGTCCCGGCCCAAGAACTGCTTCCAGTGCTCGTATGACGCCAGCTGATACACCAGGACCGCGCGGTTCGGTCCGCCGTGCCCGGCGAGGTCGCCCTGGCCATCCCCGTCGACGTTCAGCTCCCGGACCATTCGCGGCCCTTCGACGGCCCGCTTCCACACGCCCGTGTGAACCGTCCTGCCGCGCCACTCGACATCGCGGGGAAGCCCGACATTGACGGAAACCAGCCGACCCACGGTGGACCCGATGTCGGTGGACGGCTGTTCTGGACTGATCGCGGTCACGGCGACAATCCTGTCAGCCATCGAGGGGCCTCGGTAGCCCTACCGGCGCCACCAATTCTCACCTCGTGTGCCTCCTCCGATAGCAGCATCGCAACAGCCCGGTGGTTCCGTCACCATGAGCACAAAGCCGGAGTGTGCACCCCCTCCGATGTCGTTCGGCCGGTTGCTCAGGTGTGCTGGCGCCCGGGCTGCCCTGCTGCCCCGACCGTCGACGTGATCTGTCACGGCTGGGCGTGCCCGCAGAGTGGCACAACACCTCGGAAGACCCCGACGCCGCACACTCGCACGTCGATGCCAAGGAACTATCCGGTTGGTCCACGGGGTTGTTGTCATATGCCCCAGACCAGGGACGAGTTTCAGGAGTGAGCGCGCTGCGCCGTGTCCTCAATGGAGACGGCGCGTCGCGGGCAGCCGGATGGACACGTTCGCGAGGGAGCCCACAATGCTTGTCAGTACTGAGAAGAACGAGGTCAGGACCGCCCCGGGCGGCCCGGGCGGCCCGGGCGGCCCGGGCGGCAGACTAAGGGCTGACTCTCGGATCCTAGTAAGGGCGGCCGCTCGGGTTGCCGCGCTTGTCGCGGCCTCGACGTTGGTGCTGGCCGCCTGCTCGGCTGGCGGCACCGAGCCTTCGGGCGGGTCGTCGGACCCATCCGCCAAAACCCCTGCAGCCTCCGCCGAAGTACGGTCGGCGGCGTTGTCGTTCACGGCGTCCACCTTGGCAGGCAAGAAGATGGACGTGTCGTCTCTGGCAGGCGAGCCAGTCGTGCTGTGGTTCTGGGCCCCGTGGTGCACCATCTGCCGCGCCGAGGCACCCGGAGTTGCCAAGGTCGCCGCTGAGTTTGATGGGCGGGTCAGATTCCTGGGGGTTCCCGGGATCGGACAGGAAAAGACATGCGCGAGTTTGTGAAGGACACCGGTGCAGTTGCCGTGTTCAAACCCTGCGGTTTCGCGGTACTGCCGGCCTACCTGACCATGCTCGTGGCGGCACCGGCCGGACCGCCCGGCCAGCGGGCCGCGGCAACCCGGGCAGTCCGGTTCACCACCGGGATGACTGTCGGTTTCGTGGCCGTGTTCGGGTCCTTTGCGCTGGTCGTGGCACCCCTGGCGCTGTCCATCGAGCGCTGGCTGCCGGTCCTGACCGTGATGATCGGTGTGCTCCTGATCGCCGTGGCCAGCTGGCTGCTGGCCGGCGGCACGGTGGCGGGGCCGCGACTGAACAGGAAGGGCCAGGCGCCGAGCCTGACCTGGGTCTCCCAAATCGGGTCGGGATCGGCGGGGTCGCACTCGCCGTCGTGGCGGTGACCGGCGCTTTGACCGTGCGCACCTCGCGTCGACGCCGCGACCTCAAGCGCCGAGAGCCGCAGGACGCGTTGCCCTGACCAGGTCACGGCGTCAGTCCGCCCGGCGAATCGTCACTGTCAACGCGCCGGTGGGCCGGACCTGCTGCACCACGCCGACGCCAGCAAGACCTGCGCGGCGCGGAAGGATCCGGCGCTCAGTCGGGTTCCCTCCTCATAGACACTCGTCAGACGGGAGCTCACGATGAATACCGCCCCAGGGGTGATGCACGTTCTCCTGGCGATCGCCTTCACGATGGTCGCCCAGATGAAACTGGCGGTGGCATGCTTCCCGCAGACCACTGCCAGGGTGCGCGGCCGATGAGGTTCAGGTCGGCACTGCGGCGCCTGGACGCCGCTGACGTCGCGCCAGCCTGGGAGCGCATGCAGGCCGGCCAGGTTGCCGACGACCCGGGCGTGCGGGCCACCCAGGAATGCCTCGCAGCGTGTTCCTTCACGATGGCTCACCCCGAGACCGGCCAGCTCGTTCCGGCCTGCGCCCAGCACTCGGTCCTTGACACCCCGGAGCACCGCGGTTCGCGCCGGCTGCTACCCCTGACGACTGGAGCTCAGCAATGACTACCCAAGCTGTGACTGCGCCCGAGGCGATCGCACCGCGCCGGATGAGAGCGGCCTCCAGTCGGCGGGTGGAGTTCCCCGGCGCGCTGGGCGGCATCCTCGCGGGCCGGCTGGACCTTCCCGAAGGCCCACCCGTGGCATACGCCCTGTTTGCACACTGCTTCACCTGCAGCAAGGACGGGCACGCGGCAGCCCGCATCTCGGCCGCGCTGACCACCCGCGGCGTGGCGGTACTGCGCTTCGACTTCACCGGTCTGGGCCAGTCCGGGGGTGACTTCGCCAACTCCGACTTCTCCTCCAACATCGCCGACCTGCTCGCCGCGGCAGGCTGGATGCGCAGCCAGGGCCACGCCCCCTCTATCCTGGTCGGTCATTCGCTGGGTGGTGCAGCAGTTCTCGCGGCCGCAGGGAACATTGACGAGGTCGTGGCCGTCGCCACGCTCGGAGCACCCAGCAGCCCTGAGCACGTCTCCCACCTGATCGTGCAGGGTGGTCCGGAGCTCGCCACAAACGGCCAGACACGGGTGACTATCGGCGGGCGGATGTTCTGCCTCAAGGCGGGCTTCCTGGACGACATCGCCGCGCAGCCCCAGGCCCAGCGCATCGCTGCGCTGGGGCGGCCCCTGCTGGTGCTGCACTCCCCGCAGGACCAGATCGTCGGAATCGACAATGCCCGGGCCATCTTCGACGCCGCCCGCCATCCCAAGTCGTTCGTGTCACTTGACGGCGCCGATCACCTGCTGACCCAGCCGGCCGACGCGGAGTTCGTCGCGTCGCTGATCGCGACGTGGGTCAGCCGGTACCTCCCCGCGGCCCGATCGGCAGCGGGCGATCCCAGGCCGGCACAAGCCGACCCGGTTCCGGCCGCGGCCGTCCCTGGCGTAGTCGTCGCCGAGACCGGGCAGGGTGGCTTCATTCACACCGTCCGCGCGGGCAGGCACACCTGGACCGCGGACGAGCCGGAGAGCTCGGGCGGGCAGGATGCCGGCCCGACTCCGTACGACCTGATGCTGGCGGGGCTGGGGGCGTGCACCTCGATGACGATGCGCATGTATGCCGACCGCAAGGGGTGGGACATGGGCCCCACCTCCGTGCAGCTGCAACACAGCCGCATCCACGCCAGGGACTGCGACACCTGCGAGAGCACCGAAGGGCGTCTGGACCACATCGACAGGGTGATCACCCTGGACGACTCGCTGAGCGCTGAGCAGCGGGTCTCACTGCTGGCCATCGCCGACAAGTGCCCGGTCCACAGGACACTCACCAGCGAGGTCAGCATCTCCACGGTGCTCACCGCCACCTCCGCCACTGGCGCTGCCGGGACGGCCTGACCCGCCGGCGTGCGAGCACGCCGCTACGTGAGTATGCGTCTGCTACCTGATCAGGTGGGCGCCTCCGCCTGCCTCTGAGCACTGTGATGTCTGGTTGATCGCAGTCATCAGCGGGTCACCGGGCCCTCGGCCTTCTCGGCGTGGCCGCCGAACTCCTTGCGCATCCCCGACAGGACCCGGTTGGAGAAATCGCCCTCCCCCCGGGAGCTGAAGCGGGCGAAAAGAGCGGCGGAGAGCACGGGTGTCGGGACCCCTTCGTCGACGGCCGCGTGGACCGTCCAGCGGCCCTCCCCCGAATCGGAGACATGGCCACCGAACCCGGACAGGTCAGGATCCTTGTGCAGTGCGTCGGCGGTGAGGTCGAGCAGCCACGAGGCGACCACGCTTCCCCTGCGCCACAGCTCGGTGATCTCGGGCACGTCAAGGTTGAACTGGTAGGCGCGGGGATCGCGCAGCGGGGTGGTCTCGGCGTCGGACTCGTGACCGTCATTGCCGATGTCGGCCCGGGCCAGGATGCCCAGGCCCTCCGCGTAACCGGCCATCAGGCCGTACTCGATGCCGTTGTGGACCATCTTTACGAAGTGGCCGGCACCGCTGGGACCGCAATGCAGGTAGCCTCGCTCGGCCGTTGATGCCTCCCCCACCCGGCAGGGACTGCGCTCGGCGGCGGCCAGCCCCGGCGCAAGCGTGGCAAAGATCGGGTCTAGCTGCGCGACGGGTTCGGGTTCCCCACCGATCATGAGGCAGAAGCCTCGTTCGAGGCCGAACACGCCCCCGCTGGTTCCGACGTCGATGAACCGGATCCCGCGCTCGGCAAGGGAGGCTGCCCGGTCGATGTCGTCACGGTAGTGGCTGTTGCCCCCGTCGATGATGATGTCGCCTGGCTCGAGGCGGGCGGCCAGGTCGTCCACGACTGCGCCCACGACGGCTGCGGGGACCATCACCCAGATCGCCCGGGGCACGTCGAGCAGTGACACCATCTCGTCCAGATCACGAGCGCCGGTGACCCCGTCCAGGGCTGCGAGCTGGTCGACGGCGGCCAGGTCGCGGTCGTAGACGACGCAGCTGTGCCCGTCCCGAACCAGGCGCCGGACCAGGTTGGCACCCATACGTCCGAGACCCATCATGGCGATTTGCACGTTACTTCTCCTTTGTTGCGGGTGTGGGACGGTGAAGGCCAACAGGGTTGGCTCCCGAATGTGGTCGTGCCAGTCCTGACAGGAAGCTTCTCCATGGATGAGTAACCCGATCCACCCAGGGCGGGATTCCCTGAAAACCACGAGAGCCGGGAAAACGCATGTGGTCGAAGCTACAAGAAGTCCCGGCCCACGAGGCTCACTCTGAGTCTGGGACCAGGCGCGATGGGCAAACGCCTTGTCGAGCGGGGTGTGCAAGATGTGGTTCACATAGTTGCTCAGCGTCTTCACTGAGATCGCGAGGATGATCTGCAGAGCCTGATTCTCGGTGTCCCCGGCGGCCAGGAACTCCTTCAGCTCAACGTCAGCCTGGCGGCCCCGGGTGTCCACCATGGTGGTGGTGAAGACGTTGAGCGCCTGACGCCTGTCGTCACCTACTGGCTCGCCGGCACGGACAGCATCGGTGACCTTGGTCGGCACCTTGTGCCGTCTGCGATCGTGCTGTGCGCACCCGTGGAGTAGGCGCAGCCGTTGAAGCGGCTGCTAGCCAGGAAGATGGTCTCCTGCTCGGTCGGGCTGAAGCCGCAGTGGCGACGGAACTGGTCCTATCCGAACCGGTAGGTGTTCAGCAGGCCGGGCGAGTTGGCCATCTACGCGTACATGTTCGGCACCATTCCCAGCTGGGCTTCGGCCTCGTCCAGGCGCTGCCGTCTTGCAGCGGGTGCCTCTGCGGATGTGAGCATGCCCAGGGTGGACAGGTGCGCGGGTGTTGTCACAGGTCAGAACCTTCGTTGATTACGAATTTGTGGCCGTTGCAACAGAACGTGGTCTATCTGACTCTGCAGCGGACGAGTCTGTCAGGAAATGTAGTCCGAAGCGTTGCCTCAGGCTGACCCCGGACCCCAGGGGCAGCTCGGCTTGCACGCGCGCGAAAGGCGTCTCACGGTTCTGTGAGGCGACCAGGCCGGGGACCTCGATACTGACAAGCCGTCGGGCACCAACGACGCGCACCGTGGCCAGCGTGCCGTAGGCGTCTGCGGCGGGGTCAGCCGCGCCGGTGACCTCGACCGACTCCTGCCTGATCACAAGAACCCCGGGCACGTCGCGCACCGGGATGTCGTCGGGCAGTCGCAGCCTCCCGCGGGGACGTCGAGGTCCAGGCGGTCCAGTGCCGGTGCCCCGCCGGTGCCGTGGTCGCGGGTCAGTCGGCGTAAGGACAGGGAGGCGCTCATACCCTGACCCCCAGCGGTTCGGCGGCCAGCATTTCGAACGGCTGCCCTCTGTCGAGGACGCCGGGATCTGGGAGCCCTCGCCCGGCGCCTATGCCTGTGCCGCCCGGCAATGTGGCGTCGAGCCCATCGACATGATGCTCGTACGCGTCTATCCCTGGGACAGCGGCGCTGACCACGCGGGACTTCGCACCGCCTGGATCAACCGAACCCGGGCAACCTACCCGACTACTTCACGCGGCCCGTGATCGAAGCAACATCGGTGCTCCACCTGGCGCAGCTGCTCAGCCAGTAACCGCCTCAGGGCCCGAACACGCCTTCCCGGGATTCCCTGTTTGCCTAGCTTTGTGGCTGTGTGAGATCACCGAAGCAGGACAACGAGCTCGTGGGCGTGGGCAGCAACGACGCTGACGGCTCCAGCCTCGTAATACCCCGTAGGGGTTTGCTCCGATACGAGTCTGATCCTGAGATGTGAGAGAGCTGTTCCTTACGGTGCCGAGGGCGGGACTCGAACCCGCACGCCCTTTCGAGCAAAGCATTTTGAGTGCTCCGTGTCTGCCATTCCACCACCCCGGCGAGGCTGCGGCGATCAGCATACCGGGATGATCAGTCGCCCCGCGTACAGGTCGCCACCCATCCGGTCACGACCAACACGTGTCGTGACCGGATTCGTGACCGGTCAGGGGAGATCCTCGTAGGCCGGGGCCACCTTGTTCCTGGCGTCACCGACGTGGTGCACGCGCAGACCGTTGGTCGACCCCGGGACGCCGGGAGGGGACCCGGCAACGATGACCACGGTGTCGCCCTCAACGCAGGCGCCGCTCTCCAGGAGCGCTTCGTCGACCTGCACGGTCATCTGGTCGGTGTGCCTGACAGCGGTCACCAGGTGGGAATCGATCCCCCAGCTGAGCGTCAGCTGCCCGCGGGTGGACTCCAGGGGGGTGAAGGCCAGCATCGGAAGCTTGGGGCGGATCCTGGACAGACGCCGGGCAGAGTCACCCAGCTGGGTGAACGTGACCAGGTACTTGGCGGACAGCAGCTCGCCGATCTGCGCGGCGGCTGCCGTGACGGCTCCGCCGGTGGTGTGCGGCCGGGTGCCAAGCTCGGGAACCCGCTCGAGACCATGCTCCTCGGTGCTCTCGATGATCCGTGCCATCGCCTGCACCGCCTCGGTCGGGTACTTACCGACGCTGGTCTCGCCGGACAGCATGATCGCGTCGGCGCCGTCCAGGACGGCGTTGGCGCAGTCGCTGACCTCGGCGCGGGTGGGCCGGGGGTCGGAGATCATCGACTCGAGCACCTGGGTGGCCACGATCACCGGCTTGGCCTCACGGCGGGCCATCTCGATCGCCAGCTTCTGGACCAGCGGGACCTCTTCGAACGGGAGCTCGACGCCGAGGTCACCGCGAGCGACCATGATGGCGTCGAACGCCTTGACGATCTCGCGGAGGTTCGTCACGGCCTGGGGCTTCTCGATCTTGGCGATGACGGGCAGACGGACGCCCTCCTCCTCCATGATCTGGTGCACCCGGTCAATATCCTTGGCGTCCCGCACGAAGGACAGCGCGATCATGTCCGCGGGCAGTCGCAGCGCCCAGCGCAGGTCCGCCTCGTCCTTCTCCGAGAGGGCCGGCACGCTGACGGCCACGCCAGGCAGGTTGATGCCCTTGTTGTTGGAGACGACCCCGCCGATGAGCACCTCGCAGAGGACATCGGTCTCGGTGACCTTCAGCGCCCCGAGGGTGACCTTGCCGTCGTCGATCAGCAGCCGGTCGCCCGGCTTCACGTCGCCCGGCAGCCCCTTGTAGGTCGTCGACACCCGGTGCTTGTCACCGGGGACGTCATCGATGGTGATGGTGAACTGCTCGCCATCGACCAGGATGACCGCGCCATCGGTAAACCGGCCGGTGCGGATCTTGGGGCCCTGCAGGTCGACAAGCACGCCCACCGCCCTGCCAGACTCCTGGCTGGCCTTCCGGACCGAGGCGTAGGCCGCCTCATGCTCTTCGTAGCTGCCGTGCGAGCGGTTGATCCGGGCGACGTCCAGGCCCGCGTCAACAAGGGCTCGCACACCCCCGGGAACAGCTGTGGCAGGACCGAGTGTGCAGACAATCTTCGCGCGGCGCATGAGTTCGATTCTAAAGGCGGATAGGTGGATATCGTGAATCGGCTCCGGCTGGTGCTCAGATGCTGAGGGGCCGGTCCGTGGGGTTGATCGGGCGGGGAAGAGCAGAGCTCCCGCCCATCAGATAGGCGTCCACGCCAGCAGCCGCAGAGCGGCCCTCGGCGATGGCCCAGACGATCAGGGACTGGCCCCGACCGGCATCTCCGGCGACGAAGACACCAGGCACAGAGGTCATGAAAGCCTTGTCCCGCTTGATGTTCGAGCGTTCGTCGAGCTCGACGCCAAGCTGTTCGACCACCCCGGCCCGCTGTGGTCCGAGGAAGCCCATGGCGAGCAGAACCAGCTGTGCCGGGATCTCCTTCTCGCTGCCCTCGACCTCGGTGAAACCCCCGGGACCCCGCGTGACCTGGACCAGGCACAGAGCCCGCACACGGCCCAGATCGTCGCCGAGAATCTCTTTGGTATTCACCGCGAAGACACGCTCGCCACCCTCTTCGTGGGCGCCGGCAACCCGGAACAGCGTGGGGTATGTCGGCCACGGCTGCGTCTCGGGACGTTCGTCACCGGGGCGGGGCATGATCTCCAGCGAGGTCACCGACCTGGCACCCTGACGGTGCGCCGTGCCGATGCAGTCCGCGCCGGTGTCGCCGCCGCCGATGACGATGACGTCCTTGCCGGTGGCGACCACCTGGTTCTCGACCTCCTCGCCGAGGGCCACCCGGTTGGCCGGGGGCAGGAACTCCATGGCCTGCATCACGCCGTCCAGCTGACGTCCGGGGACCGGAAGATCACGCGGAACCGTGGCACCGACCGCGAGGACGACGGCGTCATACCGGTCGCGCAAGTTCTTGCCGGTCAGCTTTCCGCCGACATCGACGCCGTTGCGGAACCGGGTGCCCTCGGCCTCCATCTGGGCCAGGCGACGGTCCAGGACGGACTTCTCCATCTTGAACTCGGGGATGCCATACCGGAGCAGCCCACCGGGTTTGTCGGCGCGCTCGAAGACGGCCACGGTATGCCCGGCCCTGGTCAGCTGCTGGGCGACGGCCAGGCCGGCCGGTCCGGAACCGACCACTGCGACGGTCTTGCCGGACAGCCGGTCCGGGGCCTTGGGGGTCACCTCTCCGCCCTCGAAAGCCCGGTCGACCGTGGTCACCTCGATCTGCTTGATGGTCACCGCAGGCTGGTTGATACCCAGCACGCAGGCCATCTCGCACGGTGCCGGGCACAGCCTGCCGGTGAACTCGGGGAAGTTGTTCGTGGCGTGCAGCTGCTCGATCGCCTCGCGCCAGTCGCCCCTCCAGGCCAGGTCGTTCCACTCGGGAATCCTGTTGCCCAGCGGACAGCCGCTGTGACAGAACGGGATGCCGCAGTCCATGCAGCGACCGGCCTGCCGCTGCACCTGGGCGACGTCCTGCTTCTCGTAGACCTCGTTCCAGTCCATCAGCCGGACCGGGACCGGACGGCGCTTGGGCAGCTCCCGCTCACGGGTGGACAGGAATCCGCGTGGATCAGCCACGAGAAGCCTCCATGATCCGCTCCCAGACATCAGCGCCGTTGAGGTCCAGGCCCTCGGCCTCGGCGGTCGACCGAACGTCCAGGACGCGTTGGTAGTCGCGCGGCAGAACCAGGGTGAACCTGCTCTTGACGCTGTCCCAGTCCGCGAGCAACCGTCCGGCAACGGCGGACTCGGTCCACCGGCGGTGTCTGGCCAGCAGCTCCTGGACGACCTCCTGGTCACGCTCACGCAGAGGGAAAAGGTCGACGAGCTCACGGTTGACCCGTTGAACATGCAGGTCCAGAACATAGGCCAGACCACCGGACATGCCGGCGGCGAAGTTGCGGCCGGTAGGCCCTAGGACCAGGACCGTGCCACCCGTCATGTACTCGCAACCATGGTCGCCCAGACCCTCGACGACTGCCGTGGCACCCGAGTTACGCACACAGAACCGCTCGCCCACCTGGCCTCGCAGGAAGACCTCGCCACTGGTGGCACCGTAGGCGATCACGTTGCCGGCGATGACGTTGTGCTCTGCCGGCAGCGAGGCCGCGCGATCGGGCCGGACCACGATCCGGCCGCCGGAAAGCCCCTTGCCCACGTAGTCGTTGGCATCGCCATACAGGCAGAGGGTGATGCCGGCGGGCAGGAAGGCTCCCAGCGACTGCCCCGCCGACCCGGTCAGCGAGATCTGTATCGTGTCGTCAGGCAGGCCGGAGGGGTATGCCTTGGTCACCTCGTGACCAAGCATGGTGCCGACCGTGCGGTTGACGTTGCGCACGGGCAGGTCGATGCGCACCGGGGTCTTGTCCCGCAACGCCTCCTCGCTGAGCGCGATCAGGGTGTGGTCCAGGGCCTTTGCCAGTCCATGGTCCTGTCCCACGGTGTTGCGGCGGGGCGAACCGTTCGGAGAGGCGACGTCCGCCAGGATCGGCGTGAGGTCGAGCCCGCTGGCCTTCCAGTGCTCCACCGCGGCCGCCGTGTCCAGGCTCGACACCTCACCGATGGCCTCGGACAGGGACCTGAAGCCCAGCGTGGCCAGGTGCTCACGGACCTCCTGGGCGATGTACTCGAAAAAGGTCTCGATGTACTCGGGCTTGCCGGAGAACCGCGCGCGCAGCTCGGGGTTCTGGGTGGCGATGCCCACCGGGCAGGTGTCGAGCTGACAGGCGCGCATCATCACGCAGCCGCTGACCACCAGCGGAGCGGTGGCGAAGCCGAACTCCTCGGCCCCGAGCAGGGCCGCGATCACCACGTCCCGCCCCGTCTTGAGCTGGCCGTCGACCTGCACGACGATCCGCTCACGCAGGCCGTTGAGCACCAGAGTCTGCTGGGTCTCGGCGAGTCCGAGCTCCCACGGCGCACCCGCGTGCTTGAGCGAGGTGAGCGGCGCGGCACCGGTGCCTCCGTCATGGCCTGAGATGAGCACGACGTCGGCGTGTGCCTTGCTGACGCCCGCGGCGACGGTGCCCACACCGATCTCCGCGACGAGCTTGACGTGCACCCGCGCCGACGGGTTGGCGTTCTTGAGGTCGTGGATCAGCTGAGCCAGGTCCTCGATGGAGTAGATGTCGTGGTGCGGCGGCGGCGAGATCAGTCCCACCCCGGGAGTTGAGTGCCGCGTCTTGGCCACCCATGGATAGACCTTGTGGCCCGGCAGCTGACCACCCTCGCCCGGCTTGGCGCCCTGCGCCATCTTGATCTGGATGTCATCTGCCTGGGTGAGGTAGAGCGAGGTCACCCCGAAGCGTCCCGAGGCCACCTGCTTGATCGCCGACCGGCGCACCGGGTCCAGCAGACGGTCCTCGTCCTCCCCGCCCTCCCCCGTGTTCGAGCGGCCGCCGAGGCGGTTCATGGCCACCGCGATGGTCTCGTGAGCCTCCTGGCTGATCGAGCCGTAGCTCATCGCCCCGGTGCTGAACCGGGACAGGATCGCGCTCACCGGCTCCACCTCGTCGATGGGCACAGGCTGGCGACCCCCGGCGAGCCGGAACAGCCCGCGCAGGGTCATCAGCCGTTCTGACTGCTCATCGACACGGGCTGTGTACTGCTTGAAGATGTCGTAACGGCGGTTCCGGGTGGAGTGCTGCAGGCGGAAGACCGTGTCAGGGTCGAACAGGTGAGGCTCGCCCTCGCGCCGCCACTGGTACTCCCCGCCGACCTGCAGCTTGCGATGCGGCAGGCGCACACTGTCCAGCGGGTATGCCGTCGCGTGACGGGCCGCGACCTCCTGGGCCAGGACATCGAGGCCGATACCCCCGAGCTGGGAGGTCGTCCCGGTGAAGTAGTCGTCGATGAGCTCCTGTGAGAGCCCGATCGCCTCGAAGGCCTGTGCGCCACGGTAGGAGGCCACGGTGGAGATGCCCATCTTGGACATGACCTTGAGCACGCCCTTGCCGAGCGCCTTGATGAGGTTCCTGACCGCCTGGTCTGCGCTGTCAGCGCCCAGGGCCCCTGAGCGAACGAGGTCCTCGACCGACTCCATCGCCAGGTAGGGGTTCACCGCCGCCGCACCGAAGCCGATCAGCAGCGCCACGTGGTGCACCTCCCGGACGTCCCCGGCCTCGACCAGCAGCCCGACCAGGGTGCGGGTCTTCTCACGGATCAGGTGGTGGTGCACCGCGGAGGTGAGCAGCAACGAGGGGATGGGCGCCTGAGCCCGGCTCGAGTCACGGTCCGAGAGCACGACGAAGCGCGCACCTGCGTCAATGGCCACCGACACCTCGGCAAGGATCTCGTCGAGGCGGGCCTTCATCGCGGCGGACCCGCCGGCGACGTCGTACAGTCCCCTGACCAGATAGGTGGCGTAGCCGGGCAGATCGCCGTCCGCGTTGATGTGCACGATCTTGGCCAGCTCGTCGTTGTCGAGCACCGGGAACGGCAGGACGAGCTGACGGGCGTGCGCAGGCCCGGCCGAAAGGGCGTTGCCCTCCGGGCCGATCACCGTGCCCAGCGACGTGACGAGCTCTTCGCGGATGGCGTCCAGGGGCGGGTTGGTCACCTGGGCGAAGAGCTGGGAGAAGTAGTCGAAAAGCAGCCGCGGGCGATCGGACAGCACGGCAATGGGGCTGTCGGTGCCCATCGAGCCCAACGCCTCTCCGCCGGTCCGGGCCATCGGAGACAGCAGGATTCGCAGCTCTTCCTGGGTGTAGCCGAACGTCTGCTGACGGCGGGCGACCGACAGCGCGGTGTGCACGATGTGCTCCCGCTCGGGCAGGTCCTTGAGGTGGATCAGGCCGGCGTGCAGCCAGTCTTCGTAGGGGTTCTCCGCGGCCAGTGACGACTTGACCTCGTCATCGCTGACGATGCGGCCGTGGGCGGTGTCGACCAGGAACATCCTGCCCGGCTGCAACCGTCCCTTGCGGACCACCCGGCCCGGCTCGAGGTCCAGCACACCCGTCTCCGAGGCCAGGACCACCAGTCCGTCGTCGGTCACCCAGTAACGTCCGGGGCGCAGCCCGTTGCGGTCCAGGACCGCGCCGATGACGGTGCCGTCCGTGAACGTGACACAGGCCGGGCCGTCCCAGGGCTCCATGAAGGTGGCATGGAACTCGTAGAACGCCTTGCGGGCAGGGTCCATCTCGGCGTGGTTCTCCCAGGCCTCCGGGATCATCATCAGCACCGCGTGCGGCAGCGAACGACCACCAAGGTGCAGCAGCTCCAGAACCTCGTCGAAGGTCGCCGAGTCCGAACCCCCCTCGGTGCAGATGGGGAACACCCGGTCGAGGTCACCGCGGATCACGCCACTGGCCAGCTGGCTCTCGCGCGCCCTCATCCAGTTGCGGTTGCCCTTGAGGGTGTTGATCTCCCCATTGTGCGCGATCAGGCGGTAGGGGTGAGCCAGCGGCCACGAGGGGAAGGTGTTGGTCGAGAAGCGGGAGTGAACCAGCGCCAGCTCGGTGGCGAACCTCTCGTCGGACAGGTCGGGGAAGAAGGGCTCCAGCTGATCGGTGGTCAGCATGCCCTTGTAGACCATCGTGCGCGCGGACAGCGACGGGAAGTAGACCGACGCCTCGTGCTCGGCACGCTTGCGCAGGCAGAAGGCCATCCGTTCCAGGCCCAGGCCGACCACCCGGCCGGCCGAAGCGGTGATGAAGAGCTGGCGGAAGAAGGGCATGCACGAGCGGGCAGAGGCACCGACGATGTCGGCCGCGACCGGCACGTCCCGCCAGCCCAGGACCTTCAGTCCCTCTTCCTTGGCCAGCATCAGGATCGTGGACACGGCCTCGGCCCGTTCACCCTCATCCGCGGGAAGGAAGGCGATGCCGGCTGCGTAGGCGCCCCGGGGGGGCAGGTCGAAGTCCACGACCTCGCGCAGGAAGGCGTCCGGGATCTGGGTGAGGATGCCGGCGCCGTCGCCGACATGCGGGTCTGCCCCGGTCGCGCCGCGGTGCTCGAGGTTGCGAAGCGCCGTCAGACCATGGTCGATGATGTCGTGACCCGCGCTGCCGCGCATGGTGGCGACGAGCGCGACCCCGCACGCGTCGTGCTCAAAATCGGTGTTGTACAGGCCCTGATTCGTCGGCTGGGCCGAGAACAGCGAAGAAGCCACTATCAGATACCGTCCTTCACGTCTCGAAAGATCCTCGGGGACCTGCATGGACGGCATTGGCCAGCGAGGAGATGTCAGAATACCGGAAAGCCCGGAATCCTCCCACGAAGACCGATTCAGTCCGAATGCTGAGATGACTGCGGCAGATCCGCGGCAGGCTCATCGGGCCCGTCCATTTCTGCCGGGGTATCCGTTTCTTCAGCGTTGTCCCCGCCTTTGTCAGCGTCACCACTGACCTTGTCGCCACTGCCATTGTGCCCATTGTCCTCGCTGCCGGCCTTGTTGCCGCGCACGCTGAGACGCCAGAAGACAAACGCCGATCCCGCGAACACGATGACGGAGGTCCACACATTCAGGCGAAGCCCGAAGACATAGTTGGCCTGGTCGGTGCGCAACATCTCGATGAGTCCCCGGCCCAGCGTGTAGAGCATCCCGTACAGCGCGAAGATCTGGCCCCGGGCAAAGCTGAACCGCCGGTCGGCGAGCACCAGCACCAACGCGATGAGCAGGCACCACAGCGACTCGTAGAGAAAGGTCGGGTGGAAGGTGGCGAACTGCTCGTAGCCGGCCGGCCGGTTCACCGGCGAGATCTCCAGGCCCCAGGGCAGCGTGGTCGGTCCGCCGAACAGCTCCTGGTTGAAGTAGTTGCCCCAGCGGCCCATGGCCTGGGCGACGGCCAAACCGGGCGCCGCCGCGTCGACGAAGTCCAGGAAGGGGACCCCGTGACGCCGGCAGCCGATCCAGACGCCCACCGTGCCGAGCGCGATGGCCCCCCAGATGCCGAGACCGCCCTCCCAGATCTTGAACGCGTTGAGCGGACGCCCGCCGTCGCCGAAATAGGCCGCCGGGCTGGAGATCACGTGGTAGAGCCGGCCGCCGACGATCCCGAACGGAACCGCCCACAACGCGACATCCAGCACCTGGCCGGGCTCTCCGCCCCGGTCCTCGAGCCGATGCTGGGCGATCCAGATCGCCGCCACGATGCCGGCCAGGATGCACATCGCGTACGCCCGGATGGGAAACGGGCCGATGAACCAGACCGACTGGCCCGGGCTGGGGATGTATGCGATCAACTGGTGGCAGCCTTGACCGCCGCGACCAGCGACTCGGGAGTCGTCAGGGTCTTGGTGATGTCCTTGCCGTTGAGCTTCACGGTGGGCGTGCCGGTGACTCCGGCCTTGCCGGACGCGGTCTCGACATCGGCGACGTACTGGTTGTGCTGACCTGAGGTGGTGCACTTCTGCCAGGTGGTCAGTGCGGGGCCGGTGATCCCGGCGGTCTTGGCGAACTCCGTGAGCTGGGCATCGGTGTAGCCGTCACCCTCCTTGGCCGGCTGCGCGGCGAAGACCGCGGTGTGGTACTCGATGAACTTGCCGGCGTCAGCCGCACACGCCGCCGCGTTCGTCGCCCGGGCCGAGGAGTCGTTCTTGAGGTTCAGGTCAAGGAAGGTCATCATGTGCGCCACGTACTTGACCTCACCGGCCTTGGCGAGCGCGACGATGCTGGGGCCGAAAGCCTTCTCGAACTCGCCGCAGATCGGGCACTGGTAGTCGGCGTAGACGTCCAGGGTGGGGGCATTGGGCTTGGACGTCGCGTTGACCAGGATGCCACCTCCGGTGCCGCCGACCACCGCCGCGGGAACGGTCTGGGCCGCCGAGGATGAACCCGACTTGCTGTTGTTGCCGATCACGATGGCAACCACCACGGCCAGCACCACGACCACGGCAATGACCGCGCCGATGATAACCGGGTTGGGGCCGCTCTTAGGCGTGACGGTGGCGATCTTCTTGGAGGCGTCGGGGCGCATCTGGGTAGGTCTCCTTTATCCGAACAAACGATGGTCAAGGCTGTAAGCCGTGCGGGGACGAAGGACGAGCCAGGCGGCCAGGGCTACCAGCCCTACGTCACGAAGCACTTCCAATGGGTACTGCGTCTGGGAGGCGGCGATGGTTCCCCCGCCGCCGAAACACCCGCAGTCGATCGAGTACCCGTGGGCCCACGCCCAGCTGATGCCGATGATGAAGGCCAGCATCAGGAGGCCGCCCACCACCGCTGCAGCCCGGGTGAGCAGACCGACGACCAGAAGGACGCCGATCAGGATCTCGACCACCGGCAACGCGAAACCCACGTAACCGGCAAAGTCGTACGGAAGGATCTTGTAGGCACGGACCGCCAGGGCCGAGGAAGCCGGCGAGGTCACCTTGATCGCCCCTGCCACCAGCAGCACGACCCCGAGAATCAGCCGGGCCAGCAGCCCGATCAGGTCGGGAAGACGCCCTGACTCCCACTGACTCCTCAGGTCCATGCTCTCAGCGCCCCTTCCGGACGCCGACAGCCAGCTGGGCGCACAGCTCGCGGAGCGCGGCCAGGCCCTCCGCGGGAGAGACGGCATCGGTCAGACAGCGCACCAGCGCCGAGCCGACGATCACCCCGTCGGCGAAACCGGCCACCTGAGCCGCCTGGTCGCCGGTCGAGACACCCAGCCCGACGCAGATCGGCAGGTCGGTCATCAGCCTGGTGCGGTTGACCAGCACCTCTGCCGAGTCGCCGACCGTCTTCTGTGCCCCGGTCACCCCCATGCTGGAGGCGGCGTACACGAAGCCGGTACAGGCCGCGGTGGTGCTCCGGAGCCGCTGCGGGGTGGAGCTGGGCGCCACCAGGAAGATGTGGTCCAGGTCGTTACGCTCGGCAGCCGACATCCAGTCAGCGCCCTCGTCGGGGATGAGGTCCGGCGTGATCAGGCCTGCTCCGCCGGCGGCGGCCAGGTCGTCCGCGAACCTGTCCACGCCATACCTGAGAACGGGGTTCCAGTAGGTCATCACCAGAGCCGGGGCACCGGCGTCCGCGACAGCCCGCACCGCGGTGAAGACATCCCGCAGGCGGGCCCCGCCCTGGAGCGCGACGTCCGCCGCGTGCGCGATCACCGGGCCATCCATCAGCGGGTCGGTGTAGGGCACGCCGATCTCGACGATGTCCACCCCTGCCTCGACCAGGGCCACCATGGCATGGATGGATCCCGGCACATCCGGGAACCCGACCGGAAGGTAGCCCACGAGTGCGGCCCGATCCTCCGACCTGGCCTTGGCCAGGACTGCTCCGACACCGCTCACTGCTGCTCCAGCCCCTCTGATGGCACATCGTCGCCGAGCAGCCCGAACCAGCGGGCTGCCGTGTCCACATCCTTGTCGCCCCGGCCTGACAGGTTCACCAGGATCACGCCAGCCGGGCCCAGCTCGCGCCCGATCTCCAGGGCACCGGCCAGCGCGTGGGCACTCTCGATGGCCGGGATGATCCCCTCGGTGCGAGACAACAGGGAAAAAGCATCCATCGCCTGGGTATCGGTGACCGGGCGATACTCGGCCCGGCCGGAGTCCCGCAGGAAGGAGTGCTCGGGCCCGACGCTGGGGTAGTCCAGCCCGGCCGAGACCGAGTAGGACTCCAAGGTCTGTCCGTCCTCGTCCTGCAGGACATAGGTGAACGCGCCGTGCAGGACCCCTGGCAGGCCGGTGCTGAAACGAGCCGCGTGCTGATCTGTGTCGACTCCACGGCCGCCCGCCTCGAGTCCGATCAGGCGAACCGACGGGTCGTCGAGGAAACGGTGGAAGATGCCCATCGCGTTGGAGCCGCCGCCGACACAGGCGCAGACGACATCTGGCAGACGACCGACGAGGTCGAGCACCTGAGCCCTTGCCTCGACGCCGATGATGCGCTGGAAGTCGCGAACCATCTCCGGGAACGGATGCGGGCCGGTGACCGTGCCGATCACGTAGTGGGTGGTCTCGACGTTGGTGACCCAGTCGCGCATCGCCTCGTTGATCGCGTCCTTCAGGGTCGCGCTGCCATGGCTCACCGGGATGACCTGGGCACCGAGCAGCCGCATCCGGGCGACGTTCAACGCCTGGCGCTTCGTGTCCTTGGTCCCCATGTAGACGACGCAGTCAAGGCCCATCAGGGCTGCCACCGTCGCGCTGGCCACCCCATGCTGGCCGGCGCCGGTCTCGGCGATGATGCGGGTCTTGCCCATCCGCTTGGCCAGCAGCGCCTGGCCCAGCGCGTTGTTGAGCTTGTGGGAGCCGGTGTGGTTGAGGTCCTCACGCTTGAGCAGGATGCGGGCTCCCCCGGCGTGCTCGGCGAATCTCGGCGCCTCGGTGATGATGCTCGGACGGCCGGTGTAGGTGCGGTGCAAACGCTCGAGCTCGCCCTGGAAGGCCGGGTCCACCCTGGCCTTGAGCCGTGCCTCGTCGAGCTGCTCGAGCGCCGCCATCAGCGCCTCAGGGACATAGCGGCCGCCGTACTCGCCGAAACGGCCCGCCTGCTGACCCTTCGGGAGTGCCTCGGACGTGCCGGACTGGTTGTTCATCAGACTCCCTGCTCGCGCAACGCTGGACGGGCACCTGCGGCAATGAGCTCCGCAACAGCTTCCCGGGGGCGACCACCGATCACCAGGGACTCGCCCACCAGCACCGCGGAGGCGCCAGCCCGGGCATACTCGATGACGTCCGCTGGTCCGCGCACTCCCGACTCGGCGACGGTGAAGATCCCCGCGGAGACACGAGGAGCCAGCCGGGCAAAAGTGCCCCGATCGACCTCCAGCGTCTTGAGGTTCCGGGCGTTGATGCCGATCAGCCGGGCGCCGGCGTCGACGGCGCGCCCGGTCTCGGCCTCGTCATGCACCTCGACCAAGGCGGTCATCCCCAATGACTCGGCGAGCTCCCGCAAGCCGACCAGGGTGGGCTGGTCAAGGGCCGCGACGATCAGCAGGACGACGTCGGCGCCATAGGCCCGGGCCTCCCACAGCTGATAGGCAGTGACCATGAAGTCCTTGCGCAGCACGGGGATGCCCACGGCAGCCCGCACCGCTGCCAGATCCTCCAGACTGCCCCCGAAACGCCGCATCTCGGTCAGCACGCTGATGATGGCGGCCCCGCCCGCTGCGTACTCGGCAGCAAGCCCCGCAGGATCGGCGATAGCCGCGAGCGCGCCTCTGCTCGGGCTGGACCGCTTGACCTCGGCGATCACCGTGATCCCGTCGGCACCGCGAAGAGCGGCGAGGGCATCCAGGGCCGGTGCGACCAGCGGCACGCGTGACTTCAGCGCATCCAGCGGGACGCGGTCCACTCGGCGTGCGAGGTCCTGCCGGACGCCGTCGATGATCTCGTCGAGGACTGTGCGCACCCCACAAGGCTATCGGCGCCGTGGGGAATGTGCCGAATCGGCCACAGGGTGGTCAGCGACGCTCGATCGTAGGCGGTGCCTTCTCGGGCCTCTGCACCCCGAAACCCGCACTCGCCAGGATCTTGCCGGCAGCCGCCCCCACGACAACCAGGACGATGCCAACGATGGCCATGGGCCAGCTGGCGATCCATATGGCAAGGGCGACCAGGAACGAGGCCACCAACAAGATCCCGACCGCGGTCCACGCTGCCGTGCTCTGTCCGTCCTGGTGCTCTGCCATGGGTCTTCTCCTCGGTGCGACGGTCAGCGGGCGCTTCGGGCAGGGTTCGCCGGTGGCGGTGTTCCTGCGATCGTGAGGCCATACTGTCAGCGCTGACCTGCCTCAGGAACCCCCAGAGATGAGATCTGCGGCTCCCTGCCCGGGCTCACCACCTGCTCAGTGCCCGGCGGTGGGATCCTCGCCCCGCGAGATCTGGTCCCAGATCGCCGCAGACGACGCGGCTGGCGCAGAGGGCTCTGCTGGCTGTGCCGTGGTGGACGACCCGGCGGCGTCATACCTGCTGGACAGCCCGCGCCAGCGCCGCCGGCCGACCAGCGCCCCCAGACCACCCAGGCACATCCCCACCGTGGCGGCGAGGGCAACCCAGGCCCAGGCTGCCGCCTGGCCACGGGCCTGCAGAATCCCGCTGCGGCCGGTGCCCGCGGCCGCCAGCCTGCCCAGCGCACCGCTGGGATCGAGCAGGACCGAGAGCACCACCGCGGCGCCGAGCAGCCCGGCCAGGAGTGCTGAGCAGGCGGCCACCGTGCGCACCACCCTGCCGGACGTTGCTGCGACCACTGCCGAGGCCAGGCCCACCAGCGCGGCCGCCATGGCGCCGGGTGCAACCTCGGAGCCCCTGCCGTGCAGCGCGCCGGGACCGAGCACGACATCATCGACCGAGCCCGAGACCCACTCCTGCGAGCCGCTGACCAGAACGACGCAGACGGCGGCGAGAACGAGGACCAGGACGGTGCGCTTGCTGGTCAGCCGGTCGATCACGGGGACCGCAGCCCGGTGGCCGAGGCGACAGCTCGCAGGGCCGCAGCCGCCTTGTTCACGCTCTCCTCGAACTCCAGCCGGGGGACGGAGTCCGCCACAATCCCGCCACCGGCCTGAACGTACGCCCGTCCGCCCCTGATCACTGCGGTGCGGATGGCGATGGCCATGTCAAGGTCGCCATGGAAGTCGAGATAGCCGACCACCCCGCCGTAGATGCCCCGGCGGCTTGGCTCGAGCTGGTCGATCAGGGCCATGGCACGCGGCTTGGGCGCCCCCGAGAGGGTGCCGGCCGGGAAGGTTGCCGTGAGCACGTCGTAGGCGGTCCTGCCGGGACGGATGTCACCGACCACCGTGGACTCCAGATGCATGATGTGGCTGTACCGGCGCACCGACATGAACTCCACCACGTCGACGGTGCCGGCCTCGCAGACCCGTTGAAGGTCGTTGCGCGAGAGGTCGACCAGCATGACGTGCTCGGACCGCTCCTTGGCGTCGGCCAGCAGGTCCTCGCCGTTGGCGACATCCGCCTCCGGTGTTGCGCCTCGCGGCCTGGACCCGGCGATCGGGTGGGTGATCGCCCGCCGGCCGGTCACCTTCACCAGGGCCTCGGGACTCGATCCGACCACGTCGTAGGTCGTGCCGTCCGGGGCCGGCAGCCGCAGGAGATACATGTAAGGACTGGGGTTCGACGCGCGCAGGACCCGGTAGACGTCGAGCGCGTCCGCCGGGCAGTCCATCGTGAACCTCTGCGAGAGCACGACCTGGAAGACCTCGCCGTCGCGGATGGCCTCCTTGCCTGCCTCGACCATGGCGTAGAACTGCTCCGGTGTGTGGTTGCTGGCAGCCTGCGGGGCGGTCGGCTCGATGATCGCCACGGTGCTGGGAGCCGCCGCAGCGAGGTCGGAGGTCATCTGGTCCAGCCGGCTGACCGCGCTGCTCCAGGCGTCCTCTACCCGCTCATCCGTCGCGTCGTAGTTGACCGCGTTCGCGACCAGCAGCAGAGACCCGTCGGCATGGTCAAGGATCGCCAGGTCCGTGGCCAGCATCATCGCCAGCTCAGGCAGCCTCAGCTGGTCAGCGTTGGCGTCCGGGACCCGCTCCCAGCGCCGCACCGCGTCGTAGGTGATGGCCCCGACCATGCCACCGGTCAACGGCGGCAGACCCGGGATCGGATCGGTGGCCAGAGCGGCGACCGTGTCACGCAGGGCTTCCAGCGGGTCGCCGCCGGTGGGGACCCCCACCGGCGGGTCGCCGATCCAGTGAGTGAGGCCGTCCTTCTCGGTCAGCACGGCCCGGCAGGCAGCGCCCACGATGGAGTATCGCGACCACACACCCCCGTGCTCGGCGGACTCCAGCAGGAAGGTGCCCGGCGCGTTCTTGGCCAGCTTCCGGTAGACCCCCACCGGCGTCTCGGCATCGGCCAGCAGCCTGCGCACCACGGGAATGACCCGGCGCTCGCGGGCGAGGTCGGTGAACACGTCCAGCGGTGGCCAGGTCACGCCATACGCCAGGGTGGGCAGGCGGCGCTCTGCTTCTGCCTGGCCGTCCTTGCCAGAGATCTGAGCCGGCTCGCTCATCCGGTGGGCTCACTCGCGGGGTATCCCTGAACTGCGCCCAGGCCGTGGCCGTCGAAACAGGTGCGCGCGCCGGTATGGCAGGCCGCGCCGATCTGCTCGACCCGGACGAGCAGCGCGTCGCCGTCACAGTCCAGGGCCACCGACCTCACGTACTGCGCGTGGCCTGAGGTGTCGCCCTTGCGCCAGTACTCAGCGCGGCTTCTGGACCAGAAGCTCACCCGTCCCGAGGTCAGCGTGCGGTGAAGAGCCTCGTCGTCCATCCAGCCGACCATGAGAACCTCACCGCTGTCGTGCTGCTGCACCACGGCGCACACCAGGCCCTCAGCGTCGTGCTTCAGACGGGTGGCGACCTCTGCGGGCAGGGCGGATAGCGGGGATGTCGGGTTCACCCTGACATTCTGCCGTGCGAACCCCCTGGGCGAATGCCACAGATCCCGTCAGTGTTCAATATAGGAATGCTTCCAATTAACCTCGAGGTCGTCCGACTGACCCTGCACGTGCTCGGAGCCACCATCTGGGTGGGCGGCCAGATCGTCCTGCTCGCCCTCATGGGGCCTCTGCGCAAGGTGGCCCCGGCGGCCATCGCCCCGGCCGCGCGGACCTTTGCCTGGGTGGCCTGGCCGGCTTTCGCCCTGCTGGTTGTCACCGGTGCCTGGATGCTTGGCGGTGGCGACGACCAGAGCGATGCCTTCCGCACCACCCTGATGATCAAGATGGCGTTTGTGCTGCTGTCCGGAGTCGGCGCCGCACTGCACACCTTCCTCAAGAACCCCACCCTCAAGGGCATCTGGGCGTCGGTCGGGCTCGTCAGCGGCCTGTGCGCAGTGCTGCTCGGCGTCTCGATCGTCGAAGCACCCTGAGCACTGGAAGGCCTGGTCCCGGATCGCGGACAGGCCAACACAGTGTGAGGATGACTCAATGACTCGGTTCGCCAGCAGTGAGCGCCAGGGCTTGTGTGACACCTTCGAACGCGTTGGTCCAGACGCGCCGACGTTGTGCTCGCCCTGGCTGACCCGTGACCTCGCCGCCCACCTCGTCGTCCGCGAGCGCCGGCCGGATGTCTCCGCGGGAATCTTGATTCCGCTGATAGCCGGCCGCCTGGAAAAGGTGCAGAACGGGTACGCCGCCTGGGCGTGGCCGCGACTGGTGAACGAGGTCCGCACCGGCCCCCCGGCCTGGTCGCCGGCTTCGCTGGGGCGGGTGAACGAGACGATGAACACCGCCGAGTTCTTCGTCCACCACGAGGACGTGCTCCGCGGCGGCTCAGAGTGGAGCGCCCGCGAGCTTCCTCGTGATCTCGAGTCCGCCCTGTGGGGAATCGTCTCCAGGGTCGCCCGGCTTCAGCTGGCCCGCTCACGGGTCGGCGTCGTGCTGGCGGCTCCCTCGTTCGGCGAGCGCCAGGTCCACTCAAGCACTGACCAGGGCACGGTCACGATCACCGGCACCCCCGGCGAGCTCCTGCTCTACTCGTTCGGACGACGCGACGTCGCCCAGGTCGACACCACTGGCTCCGACGAAGCTCTCGCCGCCATCTGAGCACACCTGGGTATCGCGTGCTCCCTGGCCGCACACCCAGTCACTGCGCACCTTGCCAGCGGCACACCTGGGCTTCTGGGTGCCGCTCCCACCTGGCGGCCATGCCGGAGATGCCGGAGATGCCGGTCAGCGAACGGGCAGCCCATGACGACGCAGGGCTTCCTTCACCTGTCCGATGGTGAGCTCGCCGAAGTGAAAGACGCTCGCCGCGAGGACGGCGTCGGCCCCGGCATCCACCGCCGGCGCAAAGTCGGTGACTGCGCCGGCGCCGCCACTGGCGATCAAGGGCACGCTGACCTCCCTGCGGACGGCCTCGATCAGCGCCAGGTCAAAACCATCCTTGGTGCCGTCAGCGTCCATCGAGTTGAGCAGGATCTCACCCGCGCCCAGCTCGGCGGCCCGGGCGCACCAAGCGATCGCGTCCAGGCCCGTCCCCTGACGACCGCCGTGGGTGGTCACCTCGAACTCACCCGAAGCCCGCCCTGAGCTCCCCCGCCGACGCCTGACATCGGCCGACAACACCAGAACCTGGGAGCCGAAACGATCCGCGATATCGGCGATCAGGCCCGGGCGAGAGATCGCCGCAGTGTTGATTCCCACCTTGTCAGCCCCGGCGCGCAGCAGGCGGTCCACGTCATCAACCTCACGGACGCCCCCGCCGACGGTCAGCGGGATGAACACCTGCTCGGCGGTCCGTCGCACCACGTCGTAGGTGGTCTCCCGGTTGCCGCTGCTGGCGGTGACGTCAAGGAAGGTGAGCTCGTCAGCGCCCTGCTCGCCATAGCGTCTGGCCAGCTCGACGGGATCGCCGGCGTCACGCAGGTTCTGGAAGTTGACCCCCTTGACCACTCGGCCGGCATCAACATCTAGGCAGGGGATGACCCGTATCGCGACACTCACCCGTCGAGCCTAGCGAGCAGCACCAGCGGAGAGCCTCCCGCACGGCACGGCGGGACTGGCGCGCCTTACAGTCCAGATATGCACATCACGGCGGCAGAGGAGGCGGTCAGCGCCGCGGTGCTGACCATCAGCCGAGCCCCCTCGCGTTGTGGGGCAACGACGGTCGCCGCTGTGGACGGGCCCAGCGGTGCCGGCAAGACGGATTTCGCTGCCGCCCTGAAGGAACGCCTCCCCGGCGCAGAGGTGCTGCACATGGACGACCTGTACCCCGGGTGGGACGGCCTGGAGCGGGCCGTTGCCGATCTGCACGACCTCGCACTGGCGCCTCTGGCCCGCGGTGAGCGGGCGGCCTACCGCCGGTGGGACTGGGAGCACCACCGGTACGCCGAGTGGCACAGCCTGCCAGCCACCCAGATCCTGCTGGTGGAGGGAGCCGGCTCGGGAGCCAGGCCGGGGTGGCAGCTCGAGTCGGTCCTGATCTGGCTCGAAGCGGACCGCGACGAACGCTTCCGCCGGGGGATGCAGCGCGACGGTGAGGTGTACCGGCCCCATTGGGAGCGCTGGGCCGCCGGCGAGGATGCCCTGTTCGCACGCGACGGGACCCGCAGCCGGGCAGACCTGATCATCGACACCTCGTCCTGACCCGGCCGCACGCCAGGACCCGCCGGTCCTCAGATCCCCGAACCTCAGGTACGAGAACCTCAGACTCAAGAACCTCCGATGCCGGGACCGGGCCTGCTGTGGACCTGCACGAGCGCCGAGAGCCGGGCAGCCTCAGCCCGGCCAAGGGCCCCGTCAGCCCGCTGGATCGCCATCACTGCAACGGTATCGGTGTCCTCGAGGTCCACGCTCACCCAGGGCGCGCCCCTGCCGAACTGCACCCGGATGATCTCCGGCCACTCGAGCCTGCGGGTGGTGACGAGATTGCGCACCACCAGGCCACGGGGGGACGGTGTGGCCCTGATGGAGGCGAAACGCCACAACGCGGCGGCAATCGCCAGCCCGAAAAGCACCAGCAGGATCCGGTCGATGGCGCTCTGACCACCGATCTGCGGATCCTCCCACGGCACCGACAGGGCAACGCCGGTGAAGATCACCACTGACAGCACGGACAGGGTCAGCGCCACACGTCGCCCCTGGCGAGGACGGAACACGGCATAAGGGTCCGCCTGGCCGGGACGATCAGCCGGCGCGCCGGGCATCAAAGGCGGCAGGCGGAGATATCGGTGATCAGGATCGCCCGGGCACCGAGGTCGTAGAGGTCATCCATCAGCTGGTTCGTGCGTTTCCGCGGCACCATCGCCCGCACGGCGGCGTAGCCCCTGTCGTGCAGCGGCGAGACGGTTGGTGACTCCAGGCCAGGGGTCAGGGCGCAAGCCTGCTCGACCAGCTCAACCCGCACGTCGTAGTCCATCATCACGTAGCTGTGCGCCGTGATGACGCCCGCCAGACGGCGAGCCAGGACGTCGAGCGCACCCTGCGAGCCGCTGTCAGCACGCTGGATCAGGACCGCCTCGCTGAGCAGGATCGGGTCACCGAAGACCTCGAGTCCCTGCTGACGAAGAGTGGAACCGGTCTCGACCACGTCGGCGATGACATCTGCGACGCCCAGCGTGATGGCCGTCTCGACCGCGCCGTCGAGCCGCACGACATCTGCCATGACGCCATGCTCGGCCAGATGCGTGGCCACCAGCCCGGCATAGCTCGTGGCGACCCGCTTGCCGGCAATATCCTTGACGCTGCTGGCGACACCGGGCCGCGCCGCGTAGCGGAACGTGGAGGCGGCGAACCCCAGGGCCATCGACTCGACCGCTGCTGCGCCAGAGTCGAGCAGGAGGTCCCGGCCGGTGATCCCTCCGTCCAGGCTGCCAGACCCGACGTACACCGCAATGTCACGGGGACGCAGGAAGAAGAACTCGATGTCGTGGTCGGGGTCGGTCAGCACCAGCTCCTTGGGATCGCGGCGTCCCCGATAGCCCGCCTCCCGAAGCATGTCGGCGGCCGCCACGGACAGAGAACCCTTGTTGGGCACGGCAATTCGAAGCATCTGATGAGGTCCTTGCGTTGCGGGCGGGAGGTCGGGGTCAGAGGTAGCCGTAGACATCGTCAAGCGAGATGTCAGCAGCGATCATCATGACCTGTAGGTGGTAGAGCAGCTGGCTGATCTCCTCGGCGGTGCTGGCCTTGCCCTCGTACTCGGCGGCCATCCACACCTCGGCAGCCTCTTCGACGATCTTCTTGCCGATGGCATGGACCCCCGCGTCCAGCTCGGCGACGGTGCCGGACCCCGGCGGGCGGTTGGCAGCCTTGTCGGTCAACTCGGCATACAGCTGGTCAAAGGTCTTCACGAGGGCAAGGTTACGGGGCGAAGTCCTTCCCACCCCCATCCACCGGCGAACTCCCTTGGTCTGGCCCTGGTTCACCCGCCAGGCGCCTGGGTATGCGCCGAACCACCCGCATGGTCCCTGGGTGTGCTGTCTACCCGCGGAGGGTACGGAGGGTGACTGCGGTGGCCACCGCCGCGGTGGCGGCCTCGTGGCCCTTGTCCTCGCTGGAACCCTCGAGACCGGCGCGATCCAGAGCCTGCTGCTCATCGTCACAGGTCAGCACACCGAAGCCCACCGGCACGCCGCTCCGGACACTGACCTCGGTCAGGCCCATCGTGGCCGCCTGACAGATGTAGTCGAAATGCGGCGTGCCCCCGCGAATCACCACGCCGAGGGCAACCACCGCGTCGTAGGAGGGTGCCAGACGAGCACAGGCCACCGGAAGCTCGAAAGCCCCCGGAACCCGGACCAGATCAACGGCGACCACCCCTGCCTCAGCCAGGCCGCGCGTCGCGCCCTCGATCAGCCCGTCCATCACGGTGAGGTGCCAGGACGCCGCGATGACGGCCACCCTCAGGCCGGTGCCGTCGACGTGGAGGGCAGGCGAGCCCTGCCTCATGCGGAGGCCCCCTTGTCGTCCTCGTCGATGACCAGGTCATGACCCATCCGGTCACGTTTGGTGCGCAGGTAGGCCGCATTGTGCTCGCCCGGCACCATGCTGAGCCTTTCGACCGCGACCACCTCGATCCCGTGGTCACGCATGGCGTTCACCTTCATCGGGTTGTTCGTCAGCAGCCGCACCGACCCGATGTCGAGATCGGCCAGGATGGCAGCGCCCGCGGCATACTCGCGGGCGTCGATCGGCAGGCCCAGCTCGGTCTGCGCATCGACGGTGTCAAATCCGTTGTCCTGCAGCGCATAGGCCTGTAGCTTGCTGAGCAGCCCAACCCCACGCCCTTCGTGTCCGCGCAGGTAGACCACGATGCCGCCCTCGGCCGCGATCCTCTGCAGGGAGCGCTCCAGCTGCCCGCCGCAGTCGCAGCGCTGCGAGCCGAAGACATCTCCGGTGAGGCACTCGGAGTGAAGTCTCGCCAGCGGGGCCCTGCCTTTGAGGCCTCTGGGACTGACCAGGGCAAGATGCTCGTCGCCGGTCAGCAGGTCGCGATAGCCGAGCACCCGAAATACGCCGTGCTCGGTCGGCAGCTGGGTCTCTGCCAGGCGCTCGACGCGGTCGTGACGCTGACGCCAGGCGATCAGGGCGGCGATGGTGACAACCGGGAGGTGGTGCCGGGCACCCAGCTCCAGCACGGCCGGAAGCCGCATCATCGACCCGTCGTCGTGGACGAGCTCGCCGATGGCGCCCACCGGGGCGAGCCCGGCCAGCCGGCAGAGGTCCACCGCCGCCTCGGTGTGCCCGCCGCGCACCAGGACCCCGCCATGCCTGGCGCGCAACGGGACCACGTGCCCGGGACGGTTGAAGTCCGCCGCGTTCGACGCGTCCTGCGCCAGCAGACGAATGGTGCAGGCCCGGTCCGCTGCGCTGATACCGGTGGTGACGCCCTCGGCGGCATCCACGGTCACCGTGTAGGCAGTGTGGCGGGGGTCGCGGTTGTCCGTCACCATCAGCGGCAGCCCGAGGCGATCCGCCCGGGTGTCGGTCATCGGCGCGCAGATGTAGCCCGAGGTATGCCGGATCGTCCAGGCCATCCACTCTGTCGTGAGGGTCGCCGCCGCCATGATGACATCGCCCTCGTTCTCACGGTCCTCATCATCGGTGACCAGCACCGGGAGACCGGCCCGGAGCGCCTCGAAGGCCGCTTCGATGGTGGACAGACGTGTACTCATGCCGGCACCTCGCTCAGCTCTCGATCGCCCGATTCGGTCCGCGAGGCCTTGAGCCAGACGAAGAAGCCATAGACGACAAGCCCGCCGTAGATGGCGAACAGCACAGCGGTGGGGTAGAAGTGCGAGTGGATGAGCAGCGGCACGCCCACCAGGTCAACGGCGATCCAGGCCAGCCAGAAGTCCACCCAGCCCCGGGCCATCGCGTAGGTCGCGACCATCGAGCCGATGAAGATCCAGGCGTCGCACCAGTAGTACCAGCGGGGAGCGGGCCAGCCGGCGCCGATCTGCGAGAAGACCCACTGCATGACCACCACTCCGCCGACCCAGACCGCGAGGTACTGCAGTCTCTCGGTGCGGGTCGCCCAGCGTGGCGTGATCGCCGGGGCGTTGGCCGTGCGGGTCTGACGGATCCGGCTCCAGCGCCACCACCCGTAGATGCTGGTGATCACGAAGAAGACCTGCCGCCCCGCCTGGCCATACAACGTCTGGTTCTGGGGGGTGACGAAGGCCACCCCGAAGAAGACGGTGAACAGCAGCACGTTGCCGATGATGCCGACCGGCCAGGCCCAGACGCGACGCTTGAGGCCCCCGATCGCGGAGGCGAACCCGAAGCCGTTCCCGACGATCTCGCGCCAGAGGATCGGCTGGCCGAAGATGCTCAGCTGGGCGTCAAACACGCGCTCGATGATGCTCATACGGTGGACTCCGCGTTCGTCGTCGGGTGGGTGAGCAGTCGTTCGACGTACTTGGCGATCACATCGACCTCGAGGTTGACGAGGTCGCCAACTGTCTTATGCCCCAAAGTCGTCAGCCCCAGGGTGGTCGGGATCAGCGACACCGAGAAGGTGTCGTCGGTGATGGCCGAGACGGTCAGCGACACGCCATCGACCGTGATCGAGCCCTTCTCGACGACATAGCGGGACAGGTCGGGAGACAGGCTGAGCTCCACCACCTCCCAGCGGTCGCCGGGCACCCGGGACAGGATCTGGGCAGTGCCATCGACATGACCCTGGACGATATGGCCGCCGAACCGGCTGCTGGCCGGCATCGCGCGCTCGAGGTTCACCCTGGCGCCGGGCCTCAGGCTGCCCAGGCTGCTGCGGCTCAGCGTCTCGGCCATCACGTCGACCGAGAAGGTCTGGTCCTGCAGCCCGACGACGGTCAGGCACACGCCGTTGACCGCGATGGAGGCGCCGGGTATGGCATCGCCGGTCACGACCGGGCCGCGGACAGTGACCACCGCCGACTCGGCACCGTGCTCAACGGCGACTATCTCGCCCAGCTCCTCGACAATTCCGGTGAACATTCAGCGTCCCTCTCGGTTGGAAGTGGCAGTGGCAGCAGTGGCAGCAGTGGCAGCAGTGGCAGCAGTGGCAGCAGTGGCAGCAGTGGCAGCAGTGGCAGCAGTGGCAGCAGTGGCAGCAGTGGCAGCAGTGGCGGCAATGTCGGCAATGTCGGCAATGTCGGCAGTGTCGGCAGTGTCGGCAATGGAAGCTCTGACCCTGATGTCCGCACCGATCGTGGTGACCTCGTGCGGTATCAGCCGCAGGGCCTGGTCAATGGTTCGTATGCCGAGGTCCCCCAGCGCTGGCGGGCCGGCGCCGAGCAGGGCCGGGGCGAGGTAGGCAACAACCTCGTCCACGAGCCCGGCCCCGACGAACGCCGCGGCGACCGTCGGGCCGCCCTCGAGCCAGACGTGGTGAATCTCTTGTCCGGCCAGTGTCTTCAGTGCCAGCGCCGGGTCGTGGGTCGACAGCAACAGGGTCTGTGCCGCGTCATCGCGTACCCGGGCGGTCTCCGGGATCGGCCGCAGACCCACGACCACCCGCAGCGGCTGACGAGCAGCGGTCGACCCGTCGGGCCGGCGAACGGTCAGCGAAGGGTCGTCGGCAAGCACGGTTCCGGTGCCGACGAGGATCGCGTCGCACAAGCCTCGCAGACGGTGGACATCGGCTCGCGCCTGCGGTCCGGTGATCCATCGGCTGCTGCCATCGGATGCTGCCGAACGTCCGTCAAGGGTGGCCGCGAACTTCCAGGTCACCTTGGGCCGGCCGTGAACGAAGGAGAAGGTCCAGGCGTCGTTGAGCAGGGCGGACTCCTGCGCCAGCACCCCAGCGGTCGTCCGGATGCCTGCGGCCTCGAGGACAGCCCTGCCACCACGGGCTGTCGGAGTGGGATCGGACTGGGCAAAGACAACCCTGGAGACGCCGGCTTCGATCAACGCCTGGGCGCACGGGCCGGTCCGCCCGGTGTGCGAGCAGGGTTCCAGGGTGACCACCGCAGTGCCTGCCCGGGCATAGCCGCCGGCCTGGCGCAACGCTGCGACCTCCGCATGTGGCGTGCCGGCGCCTTCATGGAAACCCTCCCCGACGACCAGGCCTCCGGAGTCGACGATGACGGCGCCGACCCGTGGGTTGGGATCACCGACAGGTCCTCGGGCAGCAAGCTCGAGGGCACGCCGCATCAGCGCGACGTCCTGCTCGCACTGTGGCGTGGTGACCTCACGGTCTGCCATGTCCTGCCCCTCGCACTCGACTCCTGTTACGGGCGAGCTCCGGGGCGCGAACGGTTACCCAGGATATGGCAGGGCAGGCAGACCCAGAGGGTCCGCCGACACACCAATGACCTGAGTCACCACGACTGGCCCACCACCGACCCGAAGGTCATACCGACCCGAGGGTCATACCGACCTGAGTGGTCAGAAAGCAGGTGTCGCTGTTGCTACCTCTCATCCGGACTTTCACCGTCGGCCCAGGAGTTTCACCTGGTTCACCGGCCGCTGGATGCGGTCGGGTCGCGGACTTTAACCGCCGGTTCGGAATTACACCGATCACGGAGCACGTGCTCTCAGTATGCCATCGCAGATGAGGGTTCCCTGAAGATGGTCTCTGAAGTCACCCTGACTCTCAGATCACAACGAGGAATGCCTGATGGCGAGGGCTCGCAGCTCGTCCACCGCCTCCGCAGCAGCCTCCGCGCCGAAGACCGCTGACCCGGCGACGAAGACGTCCGCCCCGGCCTCGGCGCAGGCCGCAATCGTGCTGGCCGAGACTCCCCCGTCGACCTGCACCCAGATCTCGGCGCCGCACCTGGACACGGCCGCCCGGACCTCGCGCACCTTGGCCATCTGGTCAGCCATGAAGGACTGACCCCCGAATCCCGGCTCGACGGTCATCAGCAGAACCATGTCGAGCTCTGGAAGAAGGTCGGCATAAGGAGCGAACGCCGTGCCGGGCTTGAGCGCCATACCAGCGCGTGCGCCAAGGGCACGCAGGTTGCGGGCCAGCGAAGCAGGGTCACGAGCAGCCTCGACGTGAAAGGTGACGCTCAAAGCCCCGGCCTCGGCGTACATCGGGGCCCACCGGTCGGGGTCGTCGATCATCAGGTGACAGTCCAGCGGGATCGGACTGATCCGGGCCAGCGCCTCGACGACCGGAAGTCCGAGCGTCAGGTTGGGCACGAAATGAGCGTCCATCACGTCGACGTGGGCCCAGTCGGCGTTGTCGATCCGGTTGAGCTCTCGCTCGAGGTTGGCGAAGTCACTGGCCAGGATGCTGGGTGAGATCTGCACGGCGAAGCCTTAGGTGTCGGGGTTACAGGTTTTTGCGCAGCAGGGAGAAGAACATCGCGTCAGTGCCATGCACGTGCGGCCAGAGCTGCACGAAGGGCCCCTCGCCCAGGTGATCGACGGGTCGGCCGCCGGCGTCCCGGAACAGGTCGCGGGCATCAACAATCTCGACGTCGCGATGCTTCTTGGCAACATCGGAGACCACGAACCTGGTCTCGGCGAGATGTGGGCTGCACGTCGCGTAGCCGATGACACCCCCCGGTCTGGTGGCCTCTATCGCCGACTCCAGCAGAGACCGCTGGAGACTTCCGAGCTCGACCAGATCCTTGGCAGTCCGGCGCCACCGGGCCTCGGGCCTGCGGCGCAGAGCCCCCAGGCCGGTGCACGGCGCGTCGACCAGGACCCGGTCATAGGTTGCCGGCTCGTCCTCACCGATCTCACGGCCATCACCGGTGCCGATCATGACCTCGATCCCGGACTCCAGGGCGGCATCCAGGGTCTGCCGGACCAGGTCGGCCCGATGCTCACTGATCTCGTTGGCGAAGAGGGTCGCGCCCTGCGACGCTCCCAGTGTCGCCAGGAGTGCTGCCTTGCCACCGGGACCAGCGCACAGATCCAGCCACTTCTCGTGCTCGGACCCGGTGCTGACGGAGGCGCCGGCCAGGGCCAGGGCGACGAGCTGCGACCCCTCGTCCTGGACAGCGGCGCGACTGGAGCGAACCGCCGAGATGGAGCCTGGGTCGCCGGAGTCGAGGACCGCGCCCACCCGGGACAACAGGGAGGGCACAGCACCGGACCGGGTCAGCTCCTCGACCTCGCACAAGCCGGGGCGCGCCACCAGGGAGACCTTGGCGGCTGCGTTGTCACTGACCAGAAGAGCCTCCAGATCGGCGTCCAGCGTCTCGGGGCTGGAAGCGCCATGCCCGATCAGGGCGGCCCGCAACGCGCGGACGATCCACTCCGGATGGCTGTACCGGGTCGCCAGTGCAGTGATCGGATCCTTGGCCGGGACCACCTCGGCAATCCAGGTGTCGAGGTCCTTCTCACTGATCCGGCGCATCACCGCGTTGACGAACCCGCCGGCGCTGGCCCCGTTGACCAGCCGGGCAAGCCCGACGGTCTGGTCCACCGCGGCGTGGGCAGCGACACGCATCCCGAGAAGCTGATGGGCGCCGAGCCGCAGCGTGTCGAGCACGTTGGCATCAATTCGATCCACGGTGCGCCCGGCCGCCGAGGCGATGATCGGGTCGTAGAGGCCCCGGAGTCTGGTCGCACCGTAGGTGAGCTCGGTGGCAAAGGCTGCGTCGCGCCCGCGGATACCCTTGTCGCGCAGTTCTTTTGGCAGCTCGAGGTTGGCGTAGGCACCCCCGGCGACAGCCCGCATGACTGTGTAGGCGGCAAGCCGTGCCGGATCCGTCGAGCGCGACCTCTCGGCAGGTCGGGTCACCGACCGCTCGAGGTTGCCGTGCTTACGCTCTGGCCGCTGCCTTCCGGCGGCGTCCCGGCGCCGCTGCCCTGACTGATCCGGGCGGGCTGCCTCCGGGCTCTCGTCACTCATCGGCCCGGGGCCCTGGTCACTCATCAGCGAACTTCTCTCCCGGCTCGAGGCGAACGCCCCGGGCCCAGTCAGCGGCGCCCATGGGCCTCTTGCCCTGTGGCTGAACCGCGCCGAGCAGCACTGCGCCGGAGGCGGTGCCGACCCGGACCTCACGCTTGGTCGCGGCCACCTCCCCGGGTGCCAGATCCCGTGGTGCCTCCAGATCGGGTGCCGGGCCCCTGCCGTTGTCGACCACCAGAGTCTCCGCCCAGAGGGTGACCGGATGGATCTTGAGCCGCTCGCCACGAAAGGTGGTCCAGGCACCGGGCGCGGGGGTGCAGCCGCGAACGTGACGGTCAACCGCCAGTGCCGGTGCGCTCCAGGAGACTCTGGCGTCCTGCACCCTGATCTTCGGCGCCAGGGACACCCCCTCGGAAGGCTGGGCGACCGCGTGCAGTTGACCGGCCTCGAGGGCGTCCAGGGTGGCAACGAGCAGACCCGCGCCTGCCTGGGCGAGCCGCCAGAGGAGGTCACCGGCGGTGTCGTCGGGCTTGATGGCCTCTGTCATCACCCCGAAGGTCGGGCCGGTGTCGAGCCCCTGCTCGATCAGGAAGGTGGTCGCGCCGGTGACCTCGTCGCCGGCGATGACCGCGCGCTGAACCGGCGCTGCACCTCGCCAGGCAGGCAGGAGCGAGAAGTGCAGGTTGATCCAGCCCTTCGCGGGGATGGACAACGTCGATACGGGAATCAGGGCGCCGTACGCCACCGTCGGGCAGGCGTCCGGGGCCAGCTCACGCAGCCGATCCTGGAACTGCGGATCGCCGGGTCGGGCAGGGGAGAGAACCTCCAGTCCCAGCGCCAGGGCCCGTTCCTTGACCGGCGAGGCCACCAGGGTCCGACCACGGCCGGCCAGAGCGTCCGGTCGGGTCACCACTGCGACCACCTCGTGCGAAGAGCTGAACAAGGCATCGAGACTGGGGACCGCTACGTCAGGGGTACCGGCAAAGACGAGCCGCACTGCTTAGCGGCCCGTGCCAAAGGTGGGATGCGGGCTGACCTTGATGATCGGCGCCTCCTGGCCTGCCCACTCGGCATCGCGGATCGCCTTCATGGCCAGCTTGCGCTGGGCCTTGTTCATCCGGTCGATGAACAGGATGCCGTCAAGGTGGTCGGTCTCGTGCTGGATGCAGCGGGCCATCAGCTCTGAGCCCTCCTTCACGACCGGCTCGCCATGCTGGTTGAAGCCCTTGGCCACCAGGCGCAGCGCGCGGGGGGTGTCGAAGAAGATGCCGGGAAAGGACAGACAGCCCTCCTCGCCCTCCTGCATCTCGGACGAAAGATCGAGGCTGGGGTTGATCAGATGACCGAGCTCGTCGTCGACGCAGTAGGTGAAGACCCGCAGCCCGACTCCGAGCTGGGGGGCGGCGAGGCCGGCACCGGGCGCGGCCATCATCGTGTCCGTCAGGTCCTTGACGAGCTGACGCAGCTCCTTGTCGAAGTCAACGACCTCGATGGCCGGGGTGCGCAGCACGGGATCACCGAAGATCCGAATGTCCTTGATCGACACGAGCCAGATTCCTTGCCGTCGGGTGGGCTGCCGGGAGTGCGCACAGCGGGGCCAGTCTATCCGGGAGACAGCGGCAGGCCACGCACCAGCAGATCATGGCGAAGGTGTCCGTTGCCGGTGAAGTGGATCGCGTCCAGGCCCGCCCCGGAAGCAGCACCGATGTTCGCCAGGCTGTCATCGATGAAGATGAAGCCGTCCAGGGGTTGGCCGATCCGTTTCGCAAGAATGTCGAAGATCTCGGGGTCCGGCTTGGCGACCCCTTCATCGCCCGAGACGATGATGTCCTCGAACAGGTCCAGGAAGTCGAAACGGGCCCTCGCCGCCGGGAAGAGCTCGGCAGACCAGTTCGTCAGTGCATAGAGCGGTATGCCGGCCGCGTGCAGGTCGCGCACGATCTGGACCGTGTCCTCGATCGTGCCGATCATCGACTCCGCGAAGTTCACCCGGTAGGCCCTGATGGCCTCCGCCCAGTGCGGGTGCGACAGCACCGCCGCAGCCTCGCCGCGTTCCCACGAGCGCCCGGCATCCTGCTGATAGTTCCAGGCCGCGAAGTCGAACTCCTTGTCCGACAGGAACCGCGTTGCCTCCTGGTCGCCGACCCCCCTGGCAATCGCCGGATGGGGGTCCCAGGAGATCAGGACTCCCCCGAGATCGAAGATGACAGGGTCGGGCTGGGTGGCAGTCATACCCGAACTTTACCGACGGGAAGTCTGGCCGCGAGGTACCCCCGCACCCGCACCCGCGCTCACAGGTCTCAGCTTTCACTCGGCCCTTCGCCCGGCAGAGCCCTGTGCTGCACCCGCACGCGCGGGGACTCAGCCGTGTTCGGGCTCAGCCGAGCCCATCCATCGGGTCGACCCGCACACTGACCGGCTCCGGCTCCTTGCGCGCGCTGCGCAGAGCCTTCATCCGGATCAGCGCCGCGCTCAGCGCAGGCCCGTCAGCCAGCGAGGCCCGCAACAGCAGCTGGATCTTGGGGTCGTGTCTGGCGGCCATCGGCACCATGTCCTCGCTCTGGGTGCCGGCCGGCGCCCAGGGCAAAGGGCCGAGCTGCTCGACGGACTCAGACAGCCCGGCCATCTGGATGCCCCGCTGGACCGCGACCCGCGGGCCGACCAGCCGGGCCATCCGGACAGCCGGTGGCAGGGCCAGCTCGACCCGCTCAGCCAGCTCCCTTGCGGCAAACCAGTCCGGGTCCCAGCGCACCAGCGCCTCGACCAGCGGCAGCGTCGTGTGCGTGGGCGCACCACACAGCACCGTCACGCCGCCTTGCGATGAGCCACGGGTGAGGGCCGCCGCGGCCATCCAGCGGCGCAGCGCCTCCTCCGAGGCGTCCAGGGTGGGTCTGCCCAGGGACGCCCACGCGTCGAGCAACAGCGTCGCCGCGTAACCGTCCTCGGCGATGGGCTCAGCCCCCGGGGTGGCAATGACCAGGCTCGGAGTGCCGGGAACCGATGCCAGCACCTCACCGGCACGAGAGGTGTGCACCGTCACCCCCGGAAAGGCACGGCCCAGCTCCTCGGCCGTTCGACGGGCACCCACCACGGTGGATCGCACGGTGCTGCCACCACAGCTGCCGCACTCGAAGGGGGCTGCGACCCTGCCACACCACCGACAGGTCGCCGGCGCATCGAGCGCCGCCAGAGCCAGCGGACCATGGCAACGCGCACAACGTGCAGGCTCCCGGCAGGTCTGGCAGGACAGCGAGGGCAGGTACCCGTGGCGCGGAACCTGGATCAGCACCGGTCCGTGATCGAGCGCGTTCTTGGCAGCCCGCCAGGCGGCCGAGGGCAGGTGGGCCTGAGCCGCCGCCCCGTCACGCTCGATGTCAGTGCCCTCGCCCGAGACCACCACCCTGGGGGCCGAGAGACGACGAGTGGCCGCATCGGCACAGACCGAACGCAGCTGACCCGACTCGACCAGCTGCTGAACTGCCGTGGTCCTGGTGAAGCCGCCGGACAGCAGCGCCGCGCCCTCGAGCCTGGCGCGGGCCCGCAGCACCTCACGAACATGGGGGTATGGCGCCCGCTGCTCGATGAGCAGGTCGTCGCCGTCATCCCACCAGGCCACCAGACCCAGCTCATGAACCGGAGCGAACATCGCCGCCCGCGTCCCCACCACACACCTGACGTGGCCTCGCAGGACCTTCAACCAGGCGGTGTAACGCGCTTGCGGCCCCTGACCCGACGTCAGCCGAACGTGCTGACCCGCCCCGAGCTGCAGCTGAAGGGCCGCGTCGACCCGGTCGACATCGCGGTGGTCGGGAACCACGATGAGAGCCCCCCGGCCTGCTGCCAGCGCGGTCGCGGCAGCCACCGCCATGGCCAGGGGCCAGTCTTCGCCGGCCGGCCGGCCTGGCAGGGCCAGCCACGATGCCGCGGGAGCGTCCCCCGAGGCCAGGTGCCGCAGGAAGGAGGTCCCCGCCGGATAACCCGCCCACGGGCCAGGCTCTGGTGCCTGCGGCTGCCGGTCGGCCACGGCGTCCCGCCGGGCCGCTGCCCGGGGCGGCGCCTCCATCGGCAGGTTCCTCTCGGCCGTGGCGTGCCGGGGCGGAACAGCGAGCCGGACCACATCACCGAGGGTTCCCGCATACCGGTGGGCGATCTCACGGGACAGAGCGAGAACCTGTTCGGTGAGAACGCACTCGGGGCTCACCACCTTGCGAAGGGGGGCCAGGGCACCCTCATGGTCGGCCTTCGCTGCCCGCGCCAGGACGTAACCCCCGACGTCCTGCCCGGCGAAGCGCACCTTCACCCGCGCCCCCGGCACGGCGAGGTCGGCCATGGGACCCGGAACCAGATACTCGAAGGGGCGATCCAGGTGGGGCAGCCCGACGTCCACGAGGACAACAGCGACCGGATCAACGTCGGCGGCCTGCTGCGCCGATGGCAGCGCACCGGAGCGCCGCCCGGGCGAGACGGCAGCGCGAACGAGCGAGAGCTGCTCGCTCACCGCGCCCGTCGCCTCGTCAGCCATGCCCAAGGTCTACCCCATCGCACCGACCAGGCGCAGCGAAGGTCAGGGCGAGCCGCGCTGCTCAGAGGACGGTGAAAGTCAGCCGGCGACCGCGGCCAGGAGCTGGTCGACACGGTCGGTACGCTCCCAGGTGAAGGCGTTCTCGATGCCCGCGACACTCGTGCGGCCGAAGTGGCCGTAGGCGGCGGTGGGGGTATAGATCGGGCGCAGCAGGTCCAGATCGTGGATGATGGCGGCCGGTCGCAGGTCGAAGACCTTGGTGATCGCGTTCTGGATCTTGTCCGCCGACACGCTCTCGGTGCCGAAGGTCTCGACGTACAGACCGACCGGCTGGGCCTTGCCGATGGCATAGGCCACCTGGACCTCGCAGCGAGCCGCCAGGCCGGCCGCAACGATGTTCTTGGCCACCCAGCGCATGGCGTAGGCCGCCGAGCGGTCCACCTTGCTGGGGTCCTTGCCGGAGAACGCGCCGCCACCGTGCCGGGCGATGCCGCCGTAGGTGTCGACGATGATCTTGCGTCCGGTCACCCCGGCGTCACCCATCGGGCCGCCGATCTCGAAACGGCCGGTGGGATTGATCAGCATCCGGTAGTCGGAGATGTCCAGCTCGGTTCCGGAAGCGGCCAGCTCGTCCAGAACAGGCTTGATGACCTGGTTGGCAATGTCCGGCTCGAGCAGTCCCTGCAGCGAGATATCAGCCGCATGCTGGGTCGACAGGACGACGGTGTCGAGCTTGACCGCCCGGTCGCCGTCATAGGAGATGGTGACCTGGGTCTTGCCATCGGGGCGGAGATAGGCGACCTCGCCGGACTTTCGGACGGCCGACAGCCGCTCTGCAAGACGATGGGCCAGGTGGATCGGCAGCGGCATCAGCTCGGGAGTGTCCTTGCAGGCGTAGCCGAACATCAGTCCCTGGTCGCCTGCGCCCTGCTTGTCCATCGGGTCGACCCCGCCGGTGCGGTTCTCGTAGGCCGTGTCGACGCCCTGGGCGATGTCCGGCGACTGCTGGCCGATCGAGACCGAGACGCCGCACGACTCACCGTCGAACCCCTTGGTCGACGAGTCGTAGCCGATCCGCAGGACGGTGTCTCGCACGATCCGCGGGATGTCCACGTATCCGGTCGTGGTCACCTCACCGGCGACGTGAACCAGCCCTGTGGTGACCATGGTCTCCACCGCCACGCGGCTGGACCTGTCCTCGGCGAGCATGGCATCCAGGATGGCATCGCTGATCTGGTCGCAGATCTTGTCTGGGTGGCCCTCGGTGACTGACTC
>JBBRZQ010000020.1:0-48031 GCA_038236535.1 Actinomycetales bacterium | reverse complement strand
TGACGCTTCTGGTCAGGTGACGCTTCTGGTCAGGTGACGCTTCTGGCCAGGTGACGCTTCTGGTCAGGTGACGCTTCTTGTCAGGCGGAAGGCACCAGGGCCGGCTGCATGGTGCCAGTCTTCAGGAAGCGAGAGTGCCAGGACAGTGACTCGTCCAGCAGGTGCGGCGTGTGCTTGCCGGCCGTGCTGGCCGTTGCCCGGTCCAGGTAGTCCTGCAGCGCGTCCCGGTAGTCCGGGTGGGCGCAGTGGTCAATGATCTGCTGGGCACGGCGACGCGGCGGCAGGCCACGGAGATCGGCCAGGCCCTGCTCGGTGACGACCACGTGCGTGTCGTGCTCGGTGTGGTCGACGTGACTGGCCATCGGCACGATGCACGAGATCTTCCCGCCCTTGGCGGTCGACGGCGAGAGGAACATCGAGATAAAGGCGTTGCGGGCGAAGTCACCCGAGCCACCGATCCCGTTCATCATGCTCGAGCCCATCAGGTGGGTGGAGTTGACGTTGCCGTACATATCGGCCTCGAGCATGCCGTTCATCGCCAGGCAACCGAGCCTGCGAATGACCTCAGGGTGGTTGCTGATCTCCTGCGGGCGAAGGATGATCCGTTCGCGGAAGAAGTCGATGTTCTCGACCAGGTCGGCCAGGCCGGCCTCGCTGAGCGAGAAGGCCGTTGCCGAGGCGAAGCTCACGGTGCCGCTGTGCAGCATCTGCAGCATTCCGTCCTGGATCACCTCGGTGTAGGAGGTCAGCGGCCGGAAGGGTCCCTTGTCGAGCCCCATCAGCACGGCGTTGGCAATGTTGCCCACGCCTGACTGGATGGGCAGCAGTGTGGCGGGCAACCGTCCCCTGTCGACCTCGTGGGTGAGGAACTCCAGGACGTGATCCGCGATCCGCTCCGAGTCGGCGTCCGGTGCCTTGAACGGCGTGTTGCGGTCCGGGAGGTTGGTCTCCACGACGGCAACGACCTTCGCCGGGTCAACGTGCAGGTAGGGCACCCCGACCCGGTCGGAGGCCTTGGTGATCATCAGCGGCTTGCGATTCGGGGGCAGCTCAGTGCCGTAGTAGATGTCGTGCATGCCCTCGAGCCCCATGGGCTGCGCCGAGTTGACCTCGAGGATCACCTTGTCGGCCTGGTCGATCCAGGTCTTGTTGTTGCCCACCGAGGTGGAGGGGATCAGCTCACCTTCCGCGGTGATCCCGGTGACCTCGATGACAGCGACGTCCATGTGCCCGAAGAAGCCCTCCCACACCATCTGCGCCACGTGGGACAGGTGGATGTCGGTGTATTCCATCAGCCCGGCGTTGATCTTCTTGCGGCTGATCGGATCAGACTGGTACGGCATGCGCAGGTGGACGCCGTCGACCTCCGCCATCGCACCGTCAAGCTCGGGTGCCGTCGAGGCGCCGGTCCAGACGCTGACGGCATAACGCTCTCCGGAGGCCTTGGCCTCCCTCGCGCGATCCACCATCGCCCCCGGGACCACCTTCGGGTAGCCGGAACCGGTGAACCCGCTCATCCCCACGTTCGAACCCGCCGGAATGAACGCGGCGGCCTCCTCGGCCGACATGATCTTGTCAGCGAAAGCCTTGACCCGTAGATCCGACTGGTCTGTCATCCCTTAAATCCACCATTTTCCCGAAGATCATGCGAAACGCGGGCAAGATGCCGCGCGCGCGAACACCCTCAATGGTACCGAGGTCGACCCGGTGCCCCGTCTCAACCCTCGGCTAGCCCCAGTGGGGAGGGCGCTGGTCCTGCCACCACTGGTCCTGGGCGTCCTCGTCGGGCCGCTCTCCCCAGCCGGCATCGGTGTCGTCACGGGTCTGCTCGAGCCTGGACCGGGTCACCGGGGCGTGCGGCAACCGAGGCTGGGCACCGGTGGCCTCCGGGTCGTCTCGCCGTTGCCCTGACTGCCGCGCCGGGTTGGCTGACCGGGCCGCAGGTCTCGCCGCCGACGCCGCCCGAACCGCGGCACTGACCCGCGCCACATCACGGGCCGGATCGCGAAAGAGGTCGGTGCTCCAGACCCGCACGTGCTCCCAGCCGAGACGACGAAGCTGCTCGACCCGCAGCCGGTCGCGATCCCTGGTGCTCGGTATCGCGGCATAGCGCAGCCCGTCCGTCTCCACGGCGACCAGCACCCGGCCCTGGCTCAGCGGGTCCTCGACGGCGAGGTCGAGGCGGTGGGCGGAGGTGCCATAACCGGTGTGCACGACCAGACCCTCGGCCCGCAGCCGGAACGCCAGGTTGGCGACCAGCGGATCGACCTGGCTCCTTGCCGCGAGCTCGGCGCCGGCAGGACTGGTCGAGCCCTCGGCGGTATCGGGCGAGTCCTGCCTGGCCGGGGCCGGCAGGGCCGGCTCCTCACCGCCCCGGTCGGCATACAGCAGGAAGTCGCGGAGCATGAGAGCACCACGAGCCCTGAGCCGGGCCGGGTCCAGATCGGCCGCGGTGAAGGACGAGACGACCGTCATCCTGCGGCGGGCACGGGTGATCGCCACGTTGAGACGTCGTTCCCCGCCCTCGAGGTTGAGCGGCCCGAAGCGGTGCAGCACCCGGCCGTGCGGGGTCTTGCCGTAGCCGATCGAGAGGATGATCGCGTCGCGCTCATCACCCTGCACCCGCTCCAGGTTCTTCACGAAGAAGCGCTCGGGCCGGTCCTCGTCGAAGAACTCCCCCACGCCGTCCACACCGCCGATCAGCGAGAGGCGCAGAGCCTGCTCGATCCTGGTCGCATGCTTGATGCCCAGCGCGATGACCCCCAGTGACTCGCGGGGGCGGGTGCGCGCGTGCTCGAGGACCAGCCGGACGACCCGGTCCACCTCAGCCTCGGTGGACTCGATGGCCTCCTGGCCCGGCTGGACCGGCGCCGAGCCATCGACGACCTCGAGCCGGACCACGCTCTCGTCGCTGGTCCCCGGGAAGGTGACCAGCGCCCCGTCATACATCGCGGCGTTGGCGAAGGAGACGAGCCGCTCGTCCAGCGAGCGATAGTGCCAGGTCAGCTGGCGGACCGGCAGCGCCGCCGACAGCACGTCAAGGATCGACTCGAACCCGTCGGTCAGCGAGTCGTCGGAAGGATCAGCAATCCCGTCCTCGTCCAGGGCCGCGGTGAAGAAGCTGGTCGGCGGCAGCTGTCGCTCATCACCGGCGACGACCACCTGTGTGGCCCGCGAGATGGCCGAAACAGCCTGGGCGGGCGGGATCTGCGAGGCCTCGTCGAAGATCACCACGTCGAACCAGCGACCGGCCGGCAGGATCGAGGCCACCACCAGGGGGCTCATCGCCCAGCAGGGCTTGATCGCGGTCAGGGTCTCTGCGGCGCGCGGCAGCAGGTCACGCAGCGGGCGGTGCCGGCGGGACTTGCCCGCCTCCGCCCGGACCAGCGCCTCCTGCTCGGGGTGATCGCCGAGCACCTCGCGGAGCCGGCGGCCGACGGCGGCCCGCACCCGGTCGACCGTGGCGCCCTGATGGGCGTGGTCGGCCTCCATGTACTCGGTCGCGACCCGGCGCAGGAAGGCACCGTCGTGGGCTCCGTAGGCACTGTCCCGGACGCTGACGTGATCGAGCAGCGAGGTCCACCAGACGAAGTCCATCTCCGGGCCCACGTCGATCGGCTCAACGCCACGCTCGGCAAGATCGTCGACCAGCGCGCCCATCCCGGCCTCGCGCAGCTCGTCGATCAGGGACACCACCCGGGGCAGCACGGCAAGGCGGTCACGTCGCCGGGCCAGCCCGGCACAGCGATCCTGCAGCTCAACCAGTGGCGTCCCCAGCAGGTCGCCGCCGGCGACCGTGGTCGCCAGCCGGGCGCCCAGCCAGCCCAGCTCCTCGGCGAAGACCTGGTAGGCGCGCTCGGCCTCGTCGATCTCCCCGGGCACCGCAGGACGCCCGCCCGTCCCGGCCAGCTCCATCCACCGGACACGCTGTTCCTGGGCGACCTTCAGGGCCGAGTGCAGATCTGCCGGCGGGGTACCCGGACGCAGCAGGCTGCGCGCCTGACGTCGCAGCCGCAGCCGTGACCACAGCCCGAGCTTGAGCCCGTGGGCCTCGCGGTACGCCTTGCCGGCGGTGGCGCCGACCAGATCGGTCAGCGTCAGGTCGAACACCTCGACCCGGAAGATCTCCAGCGTCTGGCGCACCTCCTCCACCAGGTCCAGCGCGCGACCCCAGTCGGCGGGTGTGCTGGCCTCGGGCAGACCGGCCTCGCGCATCGCCGTGCCGAGCCGCTGCCGGACCGCGTCCATGCCCTCGCCGCCAGCGCTGTCGGCGATCTCCAGTGCCTGCGCCGCCTCCCCCGCAGAGGTGATCCGCGCGCCGTACCAGGGGTCGTCGGCCGCCTCGCCGACCGTCCAGGCGCCGAGCGAGGCAGCCTCGGTCAGCGACTGGCTCAGCTCGGTGACCCGGTCGCGGCTGATCCCCCGCAGGACGTTCCCGTGCAGCCGTACCCGCGAGATCGGGGGCGTGCGGCTGGCCCACAGCCGGGCGAGCGCGATCTGGGCGTCGAAAGCGCTGACGCCCCAGGGGTCCCGTTTGTCGTGCAATGCCGCGCAGTGCTCCACCAGGCGGGCTCGACGATCGACCAGCGTGCGCTGGATCCCGGCCGTATCCGGGTCTGCGGCGTCCCTGGCCCGGTCCAGTACCCTGCCTAGCTCCTGGGCGAGCCGTCGCCTGTTGGTCACGCCGTCATAGACGTCCAGGACCAGGTCACCCAGGCCAAGCCGGTCGAGGCGGCCGATCACGGCATCGATGGCAGCCCGCTTCTCGGCCACGAACAGGGTCCGCTTGCCCTCGCTGGCCAGGCAGGCGATCAGGTTGGCGATGGTCTGGCTCTTCCCGGTGCCGGGCGGGCCCTTGATGACCAGGTTGGCCCCGCACCGAACGGCATCGATCACGGCCTGCTGGGAGGAGTCGGCGTCCAGCACGAGGTGCTCATGGGCCGGGTCGGCGTCGGCCGGGAAGTCCGGGACGGTGGTCCGCACAGACCGCAGTGCGCCGGGGTCGCCAGCCAGTGCCGCCACGACATCGTGGTTGGCCAGGGTCCCCAGCTGGGCTGCGAGATCCGCGACCATCGGCAGCTTGGCATAGGAGAAGGTGCCGAGCACCAGACGGGGGGCGATCTGGAAGGCCGGGACCCGCTCACAGATCCGGGCCAGAGCTGTGTACACCGGCTGCGGGTCGAAGCCCTTGGTGAAGGTGGCCAGCTCCTCGAGTGCATCGGGGTCGATCTCGATGCCCTGTTCGGAGCGCAGGTAGTGTTCGAGAACCGGGTTGAGCTCGACCTCCTCACCGAGGTCGATGTCGAAGTCCAGCTGGGCGGCGCCGGTGGGGCGCAGCACGCACGACCGCAGCAGCACGGGCGCGCAGGGGGCCCGGCCGGCGCCGGCGACCCGCCAGGTCGCCATACCCACCGCTATGTAGCCGGCGGAGATACCACGCTCCTCGTGCAGCTCCAGGGTCTTGGCACGGATGGTCCGGACCCGTCGCCGGGCCTCCTCCAGGGCGGTTGGCTCGCGCACCAGGTCGGACAGCCTGGTCGGCCGTCCGGCCAGCAGCATGGCCATCCCGCCGGGGTGGGCGGTGGTCAGGTCGAGGGTCCCCGACGGCAGATCGCGATACCACAGCAAGGTATTGCGACCACCCAGGTCCACCAGATGACGCTGCCAGGTGCGGACCGCAGCAGCGACCCGGTCAGCGCGCGGGTCGCCGGCCGCGGGCGTGCCCTCCGGCACCGACGCGGCGGGCAGGTCGGCCGCCCGGGAGGGGATGATCGGCTGCTGGGCGGGATCCTGCTGGGTCTGACTCACCACAGCAGGCTAACCAACCCGAGTCTCAGATGGGCTCCCTGTCGGCTCGGCATTGCCGCCTGAGGGAGCCTTTGGCCGGTCCGACGAACCCGAACCGGGCAACAAAGGACGATGAGACCCAGCCCAGCGACCACCACCGGCCCGCTCCCTGCCAGAATAGGCAGCCGCGCCCGGTTCCGTCTGGATCCAGTCGTACCCCGCCCTCGTAGCTCAGGGGATAGAGCAACCGCCTCCTAAGCGGTAGGTCGATGGTTCGAATCCATTCGAGGGCACCGACTCCGGCTGCCGATATCTCTCCTGCCGCAATGGCGAGAGGTCGGCACGGCCTTCCGTCTCCCTCTCCCTGATCAGTCCCTCCTCACTCCCGTCGGGTCCAGCTCCTCTCGCGTTCATCAATATTCGCGGGCAGGTTCATCAATTATGGCGATGTCGTGGATGGGCTGCGCGAAGGATCATTCTTCGAGGCGCTAGCACTGGCAACCGGCGGCCCTCCCGCAAGACACACGTCACCAAGGGGACACTCTGTGAGCAATCCAGCCGGTTGGTATCCGCAGCCTGACGGCCGGCAGAGGTACTGGGATGGCGAGCTGTGGACCGGGCGCTTCACCGACGGCGTTCCACCTGTGCAGACCCCGGCGGACATCCCGCGGGAGCCACGGTTCGGCGGGCCCGGCCAGCTCGGCTGGGGAGGTCTGGCGCTGGTCGTTCTGATAGGCGCGATGGGCGCCGGCTTCAGCGGCGCAGTCAGGAACCTGGGGCTGTTCACCCTCGTGGTCGGGGTGATCGCGCTGGCTCGCGGCCGGGTGACCTGGGCGCGGCTGGGCAGCCGGGCTGCCGGCGGCGCAGCTCTCGGCACGGCCCTGGCCCTCATCACGATCGGCGCCGTCGCCGCGCCCCCGGCTCCTTCCGGGACCGACAGCCCGCACCTGAGCACGAGCGCCGCGCAGATCGCCGCGAACACGGCCGCCCAGGCCAAGGCGGAGGGCGAGGGCGAGGCCAAAGCCCTCAGCTTGGCAGAAGCTGCGGCCACCGCCGAAGCCGCCACGGTCACCCGGGCCGCCGCAGCTGAAGCAGCCGCGTCGGCAGCCGCCGCGAAGACCGCAACCGCCATCGCGCACCCGAAGACCGGCACCGCGCTGGCTGCCGTGGCGGCGCTGACCGTCAAGGGCCGCGCACCGAAGACCGGATACAGCCGTGATCAGTTCGGTCAGGCCTGGTTCGACGCCGACCGCAACGGATGCGACACCCGCAACGACATCCTGCGTCGTGACCTGCAGCGCCGGCAGATGAAGAACGCCTGCAAGGTCATGGCGGGCACCCTGACCCCGGACCCGTACACCAGCGCCCCGATCCGGTTCATCTACGGCGGGGCCAGCGAGGTCGACATCGATCACGTCGTCGCATTGTCGGATGCCTGGCAGAAGGGAGCTGCGAGGTGGCCGGCCGGCAAGAGGCTCGCGCTGGCCAACGACCCGCTGAACCTGCTCGCTGTGGACTCCGGTGCCAACCGGTCCAAGGGCGACGCGGACGCTGCCACCTGGCTGCCCCCGAACAGGGCTTTCCGCTGTTCCTACGTCGCCCGACAGGTTGCCGTGAAAGGCAAGTACTCCGTCTGGGTCACCGCAGCCGAGAAGGCCGCGATGACCCGTGTACTGGCCGCCTGCCCGGCGATGCTCGTGCCTGGGCCGGGCTCCGCTCCAACGGTGGCGGTACTGGGCGCCAGCCAGGCACAACCTGCCTCATCCCCGGCACAGGCGGCTCCGGCGCCTCGCCAGGCTGCCCCCGCGCCGGTACAGCCTGCCCCTGCTCCGGCTCCCGTGCAGCCCCCCGCGGCAGCGAACGTCTACTACGCCAACTGCACCGCCGTGCGGGCAGCCGGCGCCGATCCGATCCACCGTGGAGATCCTGGCTACGCCAGCAGGCTCGACCGCGACGCAGACGGCATCGGCTGCGAGTAACCCTCTGGCGGCTGGTGACCGTTCTCGGGCACCGGCCGGCCCGTCATGGCAACGTTGCCGCCTCGTATGACTGGAGAGCAAGGATCACGTCTGACCGGGAGCACAGATAAGCCCCGGTATCGCACGGATACCGGGGCCATTCTGCCACGCAGGCTTCGCTGGTCAGGGGCGACCGTAGGTCGGTGAAGAGGACCAGATGGCGCGCTTCGCGATCGCGGCACCCGAGTGGGGGGAGTCATACATGGTGCCGTTGCCGGCGTAGATGCCCACGTGGTAGGCCGGTGAACCGAAGAAGACGAGGTCACCCGGCTGCGGGTTGGAGACAGTCGTGACGGCCTGACGCTGCTGCTCGGCAGTGCGGGGGAGGCTGATGCCGACCTTGCCGAAGACGTACTGCGTGTATCCGGAGCAGTCGAAGCCGGCAGTCGTGGTGCCACCGTAGATGTAGTAGATGCCGGCCAGGCTGGCCGCGATGCCGAGGATGCCACTCGAGGCGGGGGCCGGCGCAACGGACGATGCCTTCTGCGTCGGGGTGGACGTGGGGCTGAGGGCGGTACGGCTGATCGAGCGGCTGACCGTCGCGACGGTGCGCTGACTGACCACGGGAGCGACAGGCTTCGGCTTGGGCTTGACCACGCCCTTGAAACCGATGGCACCGAAGGTCTGTGGAGCCATCGGGGCCTGGGCAGCTGCGGGAACCGCGACAGCGACCGAGAGAGCGATCGGCGCGGCATCCTTGACCTTGGTGGGGACCGGGGCTGCGGTGGCCGGAAGGGCCAGGGAGGCCACCATGGCGCCGGAGATCACGATCACGGCGGAGGCCTTGCTGCCCGGCTTCGCTGAACGCGAGATGGCCGAGGACAGGGAAGACTTGGAAGTTAAGGGGCTTGGTGCGCGATGGCGACCGGTATTTTGGCTCGACACAGTGAAGAAACCTCTCCAGACGCCTACGAGGTCAGCTGTCGGATTCGGGTGGGAGATTGTCACCCGGCCTTCACGTCAGCAGGCGGCCGAGGCCGTCCACCACCGAGAGGGCTTCACCCCAAGGAGCGTCTCGCGACGCCCCAGATGTGGGTCCCCCGCTCCTGCCAAGCGGATGTTGAGAGTCTCGGGTGCGGTGACAGGACTAGGCGAACCGCATCGAGTACTAAGCCAGAAATGGCGAAGCCCGCCCAACGTACACACCGCGCCCCCACAAGTCACATTCCGGTTACGGGACAACGAAATTGCTGAGCACGAGAGAGCAAGCGGTTTACCGTTCAGCCGAGCTGGTTGCCTGTGATGATTGTCACGCATAGGACGTCAATCGACAGGTTTTCGTGGCTGAGCGCAGTCTCCGACAAGCACTGGAGACGGCCCACAGGGCCACTACCGGGCCAGAGGCAACCATTTCCGGGCGACAGGAGGTCTAGCAGTCATGGGAAACACGCCGCCCGAGGGATTCGTCGACGTCGTTGTCGCGCGAGGGTCGGCGCTGCACCGCACGGCCGTCCTGCTGACCCGTCAGGAGCAGGCCGCCCAGGACCTCGTCCAGATCGCGCTGGCCAAGGCCTGGCAGTCCTGGGCCCGGATCGATGGCAACCACGAGGCCTACGTCCGGCGGATCATGGTCAACGAGTTCGCTTCCGGCTGGCGACGGCGGTGGCGCGGCGAGGTGGCCACCGCAGAACTGCCCGAGCTGCCTGGCGATGACCTCGGCGACGGTGCGACCACGCGTCAGACACTGATGGCAGCACTTGCCACGCTCCCTCCCCGCCAGCGCGCCGTGGTCGTCCTGCGGTTCTTCCACGACTACACCGAGGCGGCCACGGCCGAGGCGATGGGCACGAGCATCGGCACAGTGAAGTCGCAGACCTTCAAGGCGCTGGCGACCCTGCGTGTCTCTGCGGAGCTCCGCGGAGACGCCTGCCCGAAGCTGACCGGTTCCACCCAGGAGGGGATGACCCGATGAGGCCAACACTGGACGACCTGCGCGGCGCCCTGCGCGAGGAGGCTGACAGCGCGGCCTACCCGGACGTGGACGCGCTGGTGGCCGGTGCCCGCCGTCGTGTTGCCGCTGCCCGGGGCCGACGGCTCACCACTCTGGCCGTGGCGACCGTGGCGATCCTGCTGGCCGGCGGGCTGTTGGCCACCACGGGCTCGTCGCACCGGGCCGTGCCGCGGCCGGCCGGGCCTGGCCCCTACAAGGTCATCTCTGGCGACGCAGGATTCCCGGAGTACTCCCAGGGCATGAGACGGATCGCGGTGCTAGAGGCACCGGTGCAGGCTCGGATGAGGGGCGCGATCAGCCTGCACACCACGCCCGGCCGGCAGCTGGCCATGAAGATGACCTGCACCAGCAGTCAGCAGGCGGACCTGGCCGGGGAATGGACCACCAGCATGGTCGCGCACGTCAGTGCCCCGGGCGGCAAGGGAGACGGCGTCTGCGGCCTGGGCGGCGGCCTTCTCGGGTCCGAGATGAGCAGCCCCCTGTCCCAGGTGATCGGCGTCGCCACGGGCCCGACTGCCACGGTGACGGTTGACGCCGCCCCGCTCGTGACCGCACCCAGGAACGCGAAGATCCATCTGGCCCTCTACCAGAGCGTGCCCTGGGACGAGTACGCCTTCCCGAAGCGACCAGCCAGGATGGACCCCTGGCCACCCTCGCCCCAGCCCAACCGCCCCGATGGCACGATCTGGCACAGCGACGGCTCCGAGTCGCCCCAGGGCCCGACAACGGTCGCAGACGCCAACACGTCACTCACCATGAGTTTTGGCTACGACCCGAAACGAGCGCTCCTGCTGGAGGTGCGTGGGCCCGGCCGGTTGCGCGTGCTCATCGACGGCCTCAACGTCAGCACCGAGATCGCCGGGTCGTCGGGAGTCCGGGACGGCTACGTCGCCTTCTGGGCGTATAGCTCGGCCGGCAGCCTGGAGTTCCCGCTGGACCCCCGGCTCGCCGCCCCGAGCGGCGCCCTGATCTCGCCGGCCAGACCGGGAGCATCGGTGTCACTGACCGTCATCCCTGAGGGCTTCGTCGGCCCGGACTGGCGTGTCACGTACCTGACCGCAGACCAGAGGGCCGCCGCCGTCGCGCAGTGAAAGGCCTAGGCGGGGGTGTCGGCAAACACGTGGAGGGCGACCGCCTCGGGAAGGGCGACGTCCGACGCGGGGTCGGCGCCCTCGTGCGAGACCACGATCCACCCGTCATCACGTCTGATCAGGACCCGCCGCCCCGGCATCAGGCCGGCCTGGGTCAGCAGGCTGAGCGCTTCGGGGTCGACCTGCGCCGGCTCGCCGATCCGGCGCACCGTCGCGGTGCTGGCCCCGTCGGCGACCAGCGCGACCAGGTTGGTCACCCCGAGACGGAACTCCTCGTTCAGCGGCTCCCCCAGCTCGTCGAGCCCCGGGATCGGGTTGCCGTACGGGCTCTCCCGCGAGTCGCCGAGCAACGCCAGGATCTTGCGCTCGACCCGCTCACTGACGACGTGCTCCCACCGGCATGCCTCGTCGTGGACGTACTCCCACTCCAGCCCCAGCACGTCGACCAGCAGGCGCTCGGACAGCCGGTGCTTGCGCATCACCCTGACCGCCTTCTGACGTCCCTGGGCGGACAGCTCGAGATGCCGGTCGCCGGCGAGCGCGAGCAGGCCGTCCCGTTCCATCCGTGCCACGGTTTGCGAAACGGTGGGGCCGGAGTGGCCCAGGCGCTCAGCGATGCGGGCCCGCAGAGGGACGATGCCCTCTTCCTCGAGCTCGTAGATCGTCCGCAGGTACATCTCTGTGGTGTCTATCAAGTCCGTCACGCGCCTAGCCTCTCATTGTTCACCCCATAACGAGGGCTCACCGGCCACCCGTTTCGGCCCGAGCCGCTAGCGTTTGGCCATGAGCGAGTCCTTTGTGGTCCCCGCCCGGTTCTGCGGTCCCCCCGAGTCGGGCAACGGAGGCTGGACGAGTGGTCACCTGGCCCAGCTCGTGGACGGCTCCTGGGAGGGCGGAGCGGTCACCGTCCGCCTGCGCACGCCCCCTCCCCTGGACACCGAGCTGGCGATCTCCCGGGGTGACGACGGCACGGTGGAGGTGTGGGACGGCGAGATCCTGGTGGCCCAGGGTTTCCCGGCCGAGCCGCTGGACCGCAGCCAGGCCCCGGCGCCGGTCGGCCACCCGCAGGCGCTGGCAGCCGGAGCGGCATACGAGGGGCTGGTATCGCATCCCTTCCCCACCTGCTTCGCCTGCGGGACCAGGCGGGACCCGGCCGACGCGCTCAGTCTTCGGCCTGGGCTCCTGCCCGGGCAGGCCAGGCTGCGCTCAGCCGCCTGGACGCCACAGGAGTCGACCCCCGAGGTGGTCTGGGCCGCCCTGGACTGCCCCGGCGGCTGGGCCAGTGGCGTCGCCGGGAGCGGGATCGTCCTGGCCACGATGACGGCGTCGATCCAGGACCTGCCCCTGGTCGGCCAGCCACACGTGGTGATGGCCTGGCCGCGGGGGCAGGACGGCCGCAAGCACTACACCGCAACCTGCCTGTATGCCGCCGGCGGACGCCTGCTCGCCCAGGCTGAGGCGATCTGGGTGTCCGTGGACGCCGGGACGATCCGCCCGAGATGAGCCGCAGGACAGCCCACAGCCGGGGTGGCAGGAACTGTGTGACGCAGGTCATATCGGTCAACGGAATGGTGCTTGCTAGTTGACGGTTCAACCACACATGAGCATCTCTGTGGACGACCTCACCGCCGACCTGACCGCCTTCGAGCCCGGCCTCGCCGACCAGCTCGTCCTCTCCCGGGAGGCGCAGGACCTGCTGTTCCGCACGGCCCGCACCGCCAACACGTTCACCGACGAGGCAGTCAGCGACGAGCAGGTCCAGGCGATCTACGACCTGGCCAAGTGGGCGCCGACCTCTATGAACAACCAGCCTCTGCGGATCGTGCTCGTCCGCTCGCCGCAGGCCCGCGAGCGACTCGTGGCGACCCTGGCTGACGGGAACAAGGCGAAGACCGCGGCCGCTCCCCTGGTTGCCATCCTCGCCGCAGACCATGCCTTCCACGAGGAGTTTCCGAAGACCTTCCCGCACTTCCCCGGCGCCCGCGACATGTTCGCCGCCAACGACGACCTGCGAGCCCAGAGCGCTGACCTGAACGCCACCCTGCAGGTCGCCTACTTCATCCTTGCGGTCCGCGCGGCCGGCCTCGCCGCCGGTCCGATGACCGGCTACGACGCTCCGGCCCTCAACGACGCCTTCTTCCCCGACGGCGAGCACAAGGTCCTGGTGGTCGTCAACATCGGCAAGCCCGGTCCGGACGCCTGGCTGGGCCGGCTGCCGCGGCTGGACTTCGACGAGGTCGTCAGCACGGTCTAGCCCTGGATTCCCACATATGCCCGGCCGACTGTCCAGAGTTTGGAAAATCCATTGCGAGCCGCCCGCCGCGGACCTACCGTAGAAGTGCACATCGGAAGGAGGTGGTTCGTTAGTGATACACCAACGGACGTGTGAGGTGGCTGAGCGCTAGCCCAGCCGTCGCCGACCGCCTCAAGGGGTGGTGGGCGACCGGACAGAGTTCTGGTGTCAGCGATCTCGCAAAGCACCGCAGCCCGTGAGGATGTGCGACCCGTCCAACGCACTCTGGCATTCAATGCCGGACCTCGCGGGCTGTTCACTGCCCCGGATCAGCCGAGCAGCACCCGGGCGAGCACATCGGCCGCGCCCTCAGTCGTCCACTCCATCGTCGCCGGACCCACCGTGAACTCGGTCCACGACCACCCCGGGACGTCCTCGGAGTCCCGCCACTGCGGGGTGACCGCGAGGCGCTCGGTCTCCATCACGTTGACGACCCGCTCAGTGACCTCGTCGCCCGGAGCCTCCAGGAAGAGGCGAAACGCGTTGCAGTGCGGATGCCGGGGAAAGGTGCGAATCCCCTTGGCCGCCAACAGCTCTGCGATCTCGAGCGCCCGCTGGTGATACTCCGCCATCCGCGGCAGCTCGTCGCGAAGGCCGCGTAGCGCCGACACGGCGTACGGCATCATCGTCCACAGCGTGCCGCCGTGGCGGCTGCGCCAGAGCCGCACCTCGGCGATGACCTCCTCAGGGCCCGCGACCACTGCGCCCGCCAGCCCGCGCAGCCCCTTGTAGAACGAGACGTAGACCGTGTCGGCGAGCGCCGCGATCTCCGCCGGGGTGTGCGCCAGGTGCGGGGCCGACTCCCAGATCCGCGCCCCGTCCAGGTGCAGCGGCACGCCACGATCGCTGCAGGCGACCGAGAACGCCTCGAGCTCCTCCCAGGACGGCAGCAGGTAGCCGGCGTCGCGCAGCGGCAGCTCCAGCAGGGCCGCGCCGAGCACGCCGGGGATGGCCGCGAGGTGCTCGATGGTCGGCACCCCGCCAGCACTGGTCGCCCCTGTTGTCAGCAGGGCCCACTCGAAGTCGTTGAGCAGCCTGGGTCCGTCCTGCTCGTGGTGCAGCAGATGCGAGAGCCCCGGTATGGCGATCCGCCGGCTCCCCTGCCGGTCGCTCCAGACCCGCAGCACCGACTGCTGCGCCATGGTTCCGCTCGGGAACATCACCGCGGCGGGCTTGCCGAGCACGGTGGCCACCTGGCTCTCCAGCGCGGCGACCGCGCCGCCATCGCCATAGCGGTCCCAGGCCGCGTCAGCCGGGCCGGTCTCGTCAGCCTTGGCAGCCTCGTCCGAGCTCTGGTATCCGTCGAGCTCGGCGATGAGGCTGCGCAGCTCCTGCTTGGGCGACGTGGGGTGCCGGCCCATCAGGCTGCGTTCAAGGCCGGGAATCGCCAGGATCCGGCGCTGCGCCAGGGACAGGCCGGCCGGAGTCGCGGAGTCGCTCACGGCTGCCGCCTCTCCATTCGCCAGGCGCTGATATCGCCGAGGCCACCCTCACCGACACGGACGAAGACGAGCCGGTCATGCAGCCGGTCGCGCCGGCCGGCCCAGAACTCCACCTCGTCGCAGGCGATCCGCCAGCCGCCCCAGAAGTCCGGGACCGGGACGTCAGCGGGGTTCCCGTGGTCGGGCCACTGAGCGGCATACCTCTGATAGGCCTGCTCCAGCTCGGCGCGACCCCGGACGACCTGCGACTGCCGTGAGGACCACGCGCCGATCCGGGAGCCCCAGGGGCGCTCACGGAAATAGCACTCGACCTCTGGTCGGCCGAGCGGCCTGGCCACCCCCCGGAAACGGATGGAGCGGTACATGGCCGGCCACGTGATGGCCGCAGCCACCGCCGGATTCGCAGCAATCTGAAGGCCTTTGGCCGACTCGAGGTTGGAGACGAAGCCCGGGCCTTGCTCATCAAGGAAGCGCAGCAGGACGGTCCGGACATCCGGCCGCCCGGCCGCGTCGATCGTGGCCACGGACATGGCCAGTGGCTCCGGCACGTCATCACGCTCGACCGAGCGATAGACCGCGTCGTCCACCCAGCCTCGTGCCTGCTCCCAGGCAGTGGCCGCCACCTCCGACTCGGTCAGGCCCTCACCGTGGTACTCCCTGCGCAGCGCATCGCTCATGGAACGAGATTAGAGCAGCGCGTCGCTGAGGGAACGAGATCGGATGGGATCGAGCGCACACTCGGCAGGAAGGGCTTCCTGGCTGGCCCCCACGAGGCTTTGGACGATAACCGGGCGCGAAGCCCCGGGACGGTGCAGAATGGCGTGCGGCCGAGCGACGACGCCGGCCCGGAGGGGAACCAGGGATGACTGACACCGATTTCAGGCCAGGCCTCGAGGGCGTGATCGCCTTCGAGTCCGAGATCGCCGAGCCGGACAAGGAGGGTGGCGCGCTGCGTTACCGTGGCGTCAACATCAACGACCTGGTCGGGCGGGTGCCGTTCGGCCACGTCTGGGGGCTGCTGGTCGACAACGAGTTCAACCCCGGACTGCCGCCGGCCGAGCCCTTTCCGCTGCCGGTGCACTCCGGTGACGTCCGGGTCGACGTGCAGAGTGCGCTGGCCCAGCTCGCCCCGGTCTGGGGCCTGCACCCGATGCTGGACATCGACGCCGAGCAGGTCCGTGAGGATCTGGCCCGGGCCTCGGTGATGGCGCTGTCGTTCGTGGCCCAGTCCGCTCGCGGGCAGAACCGGCCGATGGTGCCGCAGAGCGAGGTCGACAAGGCCCATTCCATCGTCGAGCGCTTCATGATCCGCTGGCGCGGAGAGCCGGACCCCCGTCACATCGAGGCGGTCGACGCCTACTGGGTGTCCGCCGCCGAGCACGGTATGAACGCCTCGACGTTCACTGCCCGGGTCATCGCCTCGACCGGCGCGGACGTCGCCGCCTGCCTGTCCGGGGCGGTCGGCGCGATCAGCGGCCCGCTGCACGGAGGAGCGCCCTCACGGGTGCTGTACATGATCGAGAACGTCGAGCGGACCGGTGACGCAGCGGCGTACGTCAGGGGCGTGCTCGACAAGGGCGAGCGCCTGATGGGTTTCGGCCACCGCGTGTATCGCGCCCAGGACCCCCGGGCGCGCGTGCTGAGGGCCACCTGCGAGCGCCTGGACGCCCCGCGCTTCGAAGTGGCGGCCGCGCTGGAGAAGGCCGCCCTCGAAGAGCTGCAGTCCCGGCGACCCGACCGGGTCCTGGCCACCAACGTGGAGTTCTGGGCAGCCGTCCTGCTCGACTTCGCCGAGGTCCCCGCGCCGATGTTCAGCCCGATGTTCACCTGCGCGCGCACGGCCGGGTGGTCCGCGCACATCCTCGAGCAGAAGAAGACCGGCCGCCTCATCCGCCCCTCTGCCCGCTATGTGGGCGAGCGAACCCGCAGTCCCGAAGATGTGGTGGGCTGGGACGAGAACATCTCATCGGGTATCCCCCGTCGATGACCATCATGTTCACCTGTCTCCGACGCCGGCTGGTCCACGACGCCGGCTGGTCAACGATGACCACTCATCGGTGCTGACCTGCCACCGATGCATGTCCGCCCTCTACACCCGAGGTGAATCTCCTTGACTGACAACGCCACCGTGAGCATCCCCACCGCCCTGCTTCCGCAGGATGGCCGTTTCGGCTGTGGCCCGAGCAAGGTCCGGCCCGAGCAGATCGGCTACCTCGCCTCCGTCGGACGGACGCTGCTGGGCACCTCGCATCGCCAGGCGCCGGTCCGGAACCTCGTCGGTGCTGTGCGCGAGGGCCTGGCCGACCTGTTCAGCCTGCCCGAGGGGTACGAGATCATCCTCGGCAACGGCGGCTCGACAGCCTTCTGGGACATCGCCGCCTTCGGCCTGGTCCGCGAGCGCGCCCAGCACCTGGCGTTCGGCGAGTTCTCGGCCAAGTTCGGCTCGGTCACCACAAAGGCCCCGTTCCTGGGTCAGCCGACCATCATCAAGGGCGAGCCGGGCACCCTGCCGACCGCCCGCGCCGAAGCGGGAGTCGATGTCTACGCCTGGGCTCAGAACGAGACCTCGACCGGCGTGATGGCGCCGGTGAAGCGGGTCCAGGGTGCTGACCAGGGCGCCCTCGTGCTGGTCGACGCGACCTCCGGCGCCGGTGGCCTGCCCCTGGATGTCACCGAGTCCGACGTCTACTACTTCGGTCCTCAGAAGTGCTTCGCGGCCGACGGAGGCCTCTGGCTGGCCGCCTTCTCCCCGGCCGCGCTGGCCCGGGTCGACGAGATCGCGGACTCCGGCCGGTGGGTGCCGGACTTCTTCAGCCTGCCGACCGCGATCAGCAACTCACGGCTGAACCAGACGTACAACACCCCGGCGGTCTCGACCCTGGCCCTGCTGTCGAGCCAGATCGGCTGGATGAACGAGCAGGGTGGTCTGGACTGGGCCGTGAAGCGGACCACCGACAGCTCCAGCCGGCTCTACCAGTGGGCCGAGGCCACGGCATACACCTCGCCCTTCGTTGCGGACCCGGCCGCGCGCTCGCTGGTCGTCGGGACCATCGACTTCACGGACGAGGTCGATGCCGCAGCCGTGGCAAAGGTGCTACGCGCCAACGGAGTCGTCGACGTGGAGCCGTACCGCAAGCTCGGGCGCAACCAGCTGCGCGTCGGCATGTTCCCCGCCGTCGACCCCGAGGACATCTCGAAGCTCATCTCGAGCATCGACTACGTCGTCGGCCAGCTCTCCTGACCAGGTCCGCTGACTGATCGCCCGGGCTGGCTGGTCAGGCAGGGGCTCCTGACCGGGCCAGGGCCACGAAGGTCCCGCCCGGGGCGAACAACAGCGGCTTCCCGGCGCCATCCCTGAAGGTCGTCGGGGCATCGAGGCTGGCGCGCGACCAAGTGCCCGGAATTCGCCTGCCATCCCGGAACAGCACCACCGGCCCCGAGCCGATGGTCTTCGCGAACATCGTCGGGTTCCCGTTGACATCGTGGTCGGTCGGGTCCGCCTGGACCCGGCAGAACTGCACCAGCACGTTCGGCTTGGCCACCGGCTCGCCACCGGCCGTGCGGATCCGCTGACCATCGACGGTTCGGACGTATCGCCTCGATGCCGGGTCCCAGACAAATCCCACCCGGGTGGATCCCACCAGGGTGCTCACCGTTGTCGCCGGCTTGGCACCAGCAAGCTGCGGATCACTCGCCGCCCAGGTGAACCCCACGTTGCGGACCCCGCCCGCCGTGGTGGCGGCACCGACCATGCCAAGGTCCGAGACCACGTTGTAGGGCGCCGGCCTCGAGGGGTCCCGGTGGAAGGCCACCTGCCCGCGGTCGTTGATCACGCTGTGCAGGTCCGACGCATCCAGGATCCTGAGGGCTTTGCAGCCGCCCCCGCTGGCGACCACGATGATGGCGCCGTACCGACCGAGCAGCTCCGGGTCGCTGGAACGGATGCTGCGGACCGCCCGGACGCTCGGCTTTGAGCTGGCGAACACGGCCACCATCCGCGAGAGCCCGCCCTCGACCTCCTCGAGGTAGATCACGTCGGACTTGTCCAAGCCCATCGACGGCCGGCCGAGCTCGCCCTCACGCCAGCTGAAACAACCCTCGTCGATCCACCGTTGGTCATCCCGCTCCCCATGGTCATTGGCCATCTGTTCACCGGTCGGCGGTCGCGTTCTGTTGGGACTCCTCTGACCGAACGGCGTTCCCCCGTAAAACGGTTGGTGAAGTCCCTAGGAAATTGACAGTCCGCATCACCAAGAGTGAACCACGTCACAAGGTGGATCGACCGGACCTCGTGCGGTCTGGGTGAGGGGGACCTTGGGCTGGGGTTGGGGTAACCCATTTGTACCGAATGATCGATTGCGACCTGGGGGTGACTCCCATAGGTTTGCACTGGTGAGTGCGCCGCGTTTGGATCGGTGCCCGCCAGCCGCAAGCAGCAGCCAGGCTCTGGTGGCCTGGCATAGGAGAGTCATGTCGAAGCACAGCGGAGTCCGCACGATCCGGTTGCCGTTACGCAAGATCGCCGCAGCGCTTCCCGCCGTCGCCCTGATCAGTGGCGGCATCGTCCTGTCTGCCTCCGCCGCCCCGACATCCAACCCCCGTCTGCGACCCGTTGCCCTCAGCGCTCCCGCCATCGTCATCCCCGACACCGCACTGACCATGCCGGGTTCCGCTCAGGCCCTGATCGGCCCTGGCCCCGCCCATGCACCACGAACGCCTCTTCCCGGCGCGCTGGCTTCCCGGTCACTGGTTCCGCTCGTCCCGGCGGGCACTGCTGCCGGCAGCTCGACGCTGGTCACCCTGGACAGCACGGGTATCCCGGTTCGCGCCCTGGAGGGGTACCGCGGGGCGGTCACCCTGATCGACTCGGCCGACCCCTCCTGCAAGCTCGACTGGGCCCTGCTCGCCGCGATCGGGCGGGTCGAGAGCAACCATGCCCGCTTTGGTGGCAACCAGCTGGACTCAGCCGGGGTGGCCCGGCCTGGCATCATCGGCATGGCCCTGGACGGTTCCAACGGAACTGCCCTGATCACCGACACCGACCGTGGCCTGCTCGACCGGGACACCACCTATGACCGGGCCGTGGGTCCGATGCAGTTCATCCCCAGCACCTGGGCCTTTGCAGGTGTCGACGCCAATGGCGACGGCGTGAAAGACCCGCAGAACATGGCCGACTCCGCCGCGGCGACGGGCAGGTACCTGTGCTCCGGGCCCGGTGACCTCACCCGTCCGGACGACCTGCGCTCGGCGATCCTGCGCTACAACGCCTCAGACTCCTACGTGAGCATGGTCACGTCCATCGCGAACGCCTATCGCCACGGCGTCCGCGCGCTGCCGGCCGTCGACCTGGCACCTGTCAAGGCCTCGACCGTGGCTTCGCGGACCGCCAGTCCGGCGATCAGGCCGGCCACCCGACGCCCCGCCCGCCCGGCGCCCAAGGCGCCTGCCAAGAAGCCGGCGGTCACCCCCCGGACGCCTGCGCCGACGTCGTCGATTCCGGCAACGACCCAGGTCCCCCAGCCCACCACGACCACGAGTGCACCGCCCACCATGAGCACCGGCACCAGCTCCAGCACCACGCTGCCGGTCTGCGTGCCCGCCACGACGACGAGTACGGCCCCGCCGACCGGCAGCAGCTCGCCGACAGCCACCGCGACCTGCGTGCCCGACCCCTGTCTGGTCGCCCCCACGCCTGGCAGCAGCACGTCGACCACCAGCACCGGGTCGACCACCAGCACCGCGTCGCCGACCAGCGCTGTCTCACCCAGCACCCCGACCTCAGTTGTCTGCGCGACGGGCACGGCGGCTGCCACGTCTGCGCCAGCGGCTTCGTCAACAACTGCTCCCTGACGCCGGGAGCGGCCACCACCTCAGCCCAGCAGGGCTCCGCCGAGCACCGTCGCCACCATGGCGATCAAGGCAACCAGCACGACGATGCGAGTGAATCTGGGTGTCATCAGCTGGCCACCTCCGGAACGGGTTCGGTGATCTCGCCGCGGATAACCCTCAGCCGGGGACGCAGACGGTGGTGATAGCTCAGATGCATCTCTTCAGTGCGCACGAGATACAGCATGGCAGCAACAACGGTCAGCCCGGTCGCAATGCTGCCGACGAGGATCGTCCAGCGGGGGCCCCAGGCCGACCCGATCCAGCCGATCAGCGGCGACCCCAGCGGGGTGCCACCCATGAAGACCGCCATATAGAGCGCCATCACCCGGCCGCGCATCGCCGGGTCGACACTGAGCTGGACCATCGAGTTCGCGGTGGTCAGCACCGTCAGAGCGGTGAGACCGACCGGGACCAGCAGCACCGCGAACCAGAAGTATGACGGTGCCATAGCCAGCGCCGCCCCCGCGAAGGCGAACGCGGCGTACGCAACGAGCAGGACCCGCAGCCGGGGGTTGGGCCGGCGCGCCGACATCAGCGCAGCGGACAACGATCCCACCGCCATGATGGAGCCGAGCAGCCCGTAGGCACCGGCGCCCTTGTGGAACACCTGGGTGGCCATCAGGGCGGTCGTCATCTGGAAGTTCATCCCGAAGGTGCCCAGCACGAACACCAGCGCCATGATCAGGATGATGTCGGGACGCCCCCGGACATACCGCAGACCCTCCCGGATCTGCCCCTTCCCGCGGTGCCGTGGCGTGATGTTCAGCTCGCCGGGGCGCATCCGGGCCAGCGCGAACAGCACGGCCACGAAGCTGAGCGTGTTGAGGAAGAAGGCCGGTCCGGTGTCCACAGCGGCGATGACCAGTCCGGCGAGCCCCGGGCCGATGAGACGTCCGGCGTTGAAGGACGCGCTGTTGAGCCCGACGGCGTTGCTGAGCGACTCGTGCGGCACCATCTCCGAGACGAAGGTCTGGCGGGCCGGGTTGTCCAGCGCGGCCGCAACTCCCTGGACGAACGCCAGCAGGTAGATGTGCCAGAGCTGGACCGTGCCGGTCACCACCAGGACCCCGGTGAGCAGCGAGGTCAGGGCCAGCGCACTCTGGGTGGCGAACAGGATGCGTCGTTTGGGGAAGCGGTCCGAGATCATCCCCGCGATCGGCGCGAAGATCGCGAGCGGGGCGAACTGCAGGCCGGTCACGATCCCGAGGGCCACCGAGGAGTGCGGGGTCAGCTGGGTCAGGACCAGCCAGTCCTGGGCGACCCGGCCCATCCAGGTCCCGGTGTTGGAGATGAGCGCTCCCGCGGCAAAGACGCGGTAGTTGTAGATCGACAGGGAGGCGAACGTGGGGCTCATTCGCTGGCCAGACGGGTCAAGATCACACTGGCCCTGATCAACACCTCGCGTTCCTCCGCGCTGATTCCCCTCAGCCTGGTCGCCATCCAGGCATCGCGTTTCGCGCGGGTCTCCTTCAGCGCCAGCAGGCCCTGGGGCGTCAGCGACAGGAAGACCTGGCGGCCGTCCAGCGGGTCGTCCTGGCGGGCAACGAGACCACGTTCGACCAGCGCCGAGACGGTGCGAGTCATGCTCGGCGGGCTCACGCACTCGATGGCGGCCAGGTCGCGAGGGGTCAGGGCATTGTCCTCGAGCCGCGCCATCACGCTGAGCTGGTGGGGCGCCACGAGCTGGGTGCTCTCAAACCGGACCCGCCGGCTGATTCGCATGCAGGCCAGGCGCAGGTCGTTCGCGAGGTGCGCAAGGGACGGCGAGTGCGGGCTATGGGTCGTCCGGGCTGACGGCGCCGTGGTCACTGGCGGAGCACCGGAAGTGGCGCTGGAAGCTGTTGAAGCTGTGGAGGTTTCTGAAGCCGTGGTGGCAGGTGAAGCGGCGGTTCGGGTTCTTGGCGGCATGGGTTCCTTCCGATCTACTTAGCCTAACTCATTACCCATGCTAACTATTCCGGACGCAGCCGGCCGCCGGAAAGCGACTGGCCCGGGTCAGCAGACCCGGGCCAGCACCGCGACTGCGGCTCAGAGGGACACGTCAGACGCCGAGGGCGCCCTTGATCGGGTCGAGCGCGAAGTAGAGAACGAAGATGGCGGAGATGCCCCACATCAGCGGATGAACCGCCGAGGCCTTGCCCACCACGATCTTGAGCAGGACGAACACGACAAAGCCCGCGCCGATGCCGGCCGTGATCGAGTAGGTGAAAGGCATCAGCACGATCGTCAGGAAGGCCGGGATGGCGATCTCCAGATCCTGCCATTCGATGCCCCTGACCTGCTGCATCATCAGGAAGCCGACAACTACCAGCGCCGGGGTGGCTGCCTCGTAGGGCACCACGGTGACCAGCGGTGCCAGGAAGGTGGCCAGCAGGAACAGCAGACCGGTCACCACCGAGGCCAGGCCGGTCCGCGCTCCCTCGCCGACTCCTGCCGCAGACTCGATGTATGCCGTGTTGCTGCTGACGCTGCCGGCCCCGCCGGCGACGGCGGCCAGCGAGTCGACGATCAGGATCTTCTGGGCGTTGGGCGGGTTGCCCTCCTTGTCGAGCAGACCGGCCTCGGCGCCGATCGCGACCATCGTTCCCATCGTGTCGAAGAAGTCGGCGAGCAGCAGGGTGAAGACGAGCAGGATGACCGACATGGCGCCGATCTTGGCGAACGAGCCCAGCAGCGAGAACTGGCCCAGCAGACCGAAGTCGGGGATGTCGATGAGCTTCGAGGGGAACCGCGGGATGTTCAGCCCCCAGCCGGTGGGGTTGATCACCTTGCCTGTGGCATTGGTCTGGCCGCCGATCTTGACCACGGCCTCGATCAGGATCGCCAGCAGCGAGGTGCCGACGATGCCGATGAGGATCGCGCCCTTCACCTTCTTGACCAGCATGACGATGATCGAGAGCAGGCCGAAGACGAAGACAGCCGTGGGCCAGCCGGCCAGGAAGCCGCCGACGCCCAGCTCGACCGGGACCGGCCCAGCGGCAGGCCTGCGGACGATGCCGGAGTCGACCAGGCCGATGATCGTGATGAACAGGCCGATTCCGACGCTGATGGCGGTCTTGAGTCCCGGGGGGATGGCGTGGAAGACAGCCTTTCGGAAGCCGGTCAGCACCAGAACAGTGATGATCAGGCCCTCCATCACGACCAGCCCCATGGCATCGGGCCAGGTCATCCCCGGTAGCTTGGCGATGCCGAAGGTGACGAAGGCGTTGAGGCCCAGCCCGGTGGCGAGCGCGAGCGGGAAGTTCGCCACGACACCCATCAGCAGGGTCATCACGCCGGCCACCAGAGCCGTCGCCGCGGCGACCATCGCGAGGTTCGGTTTGCCACCACCACCGAGGAAGGCACCTGTCGAGTCGGCCTGGGTGCCGATGATCAGGGGGTTCAGGACGACGATGTACGCCATCGTGAAGAAGGTGACGAACCCTCCGCGGATCTCCTGCGGCACGCTCGAGCCGCGCTGGGTGATCTGGAAGAACGAGTCGATCGCGCCGTGAACTCCGGCAGTCTTCCTGGGAGTGACAGTGGAGGGCATGGCGCCCAGCGTAGAGCGTCCTCGGCACTTCGATGGCGCCCGACACATAGGCTTATCTCTGTGAGCCCCGAAGATCCCCCGCCCATGGCCAGCGACACAGCCCGAATTGTCGGGATCGGGATGTCCCTGTGGGCCGTCGCGCTGGTGATCTGCCTGCTGGTGCCCGCCCTGCATCAGGCCGACCGGGCGTGGTGGCCGTGGACCTGCGTCGCCGCGATCGCCGGGGGAGGGATCTCACTGGCCTACATACGTCGCGGACGCGGTAATGCTGAAGGCGCTCACCTGCCGGCGCGATCCCCTCGCCCGACCGATGGCTCCCCCAGCGGCACCTGACCGGGGGGGTCAGGCACCGCGCGGGAAGGGGCGGAACCAGGCCGCTCAGACCACGTCGAAGGCGAACTCGTCCAGAACGTGTTCTTCGGCGGGCTTGGGGTCCTCGCGGATCAGGTCAACCTCGCTGTGCGCACCGCAACCGTGGTCAAGGCTGACGACGTGAGCGTCGGAGGGAGACCAGGCGTTGGCGCATACGCCAAAAAAAGAGCGAAGCGCACCCGCCATAGGCAGGAAGAAACCGCACGATGAGCAGGGGGCAGTTGCCTTCTCGGCAACCGGCGAGCTGGGACCAGCGTCGCCGCGATACCAGCGTTCGGCTGCTTCCTCGCGACCCTCTGCCGACAGGACCCTCCGGCGGCCGAGCCCGAGCTCCCACTGGGCGGCTTCGTCGATGTCCTCGTTGCCGGTGGCCTCCAGGCTCAGCTCGAGGCGCTGGTCCTCCTCGATGAAGGGCAGCACGTCGCCTGCGCCGAGGTCGCCGGGTGCCAGCCGCTGGTCGTACGGCAGCCACTCGGGCGAGAGCATGGCGCCCTCGCCGGGGACCAGGTTGGTCTCACAGATCGTGGCCTTCTTGCCGCGTGGCACGCGCGCAACGGTGATCGCCCAGCGCCATCCCGGGTAGGCCCTTGCCGTGCAGGCGAAATAGTGGGTGGCCAGACGTTCGTCGTCCATAACGGCGCCGAGGTGCTCGCCGACAGTGCCTGGCTCGGCGACGTCCTGGGCTGCTTCACGAGCCTGTTCCATCGCGGCGAACAGGACCGCGTCGGCTTTGACGCTCACGCCTCAGGCGCCCGTCTCGAGCTGGCCGGCGACCCCACGCAGGACCTTGGCGACCTTGGCCGCCGTTGCCTTGTCGGGGTACCTGCCGCGGCGCAGCGTGGTGGAGACGCTGTCGAGGAGCTTGATGACGTCCTCCACGATGACCGTCAGGTCCTCAGGCGACGTACGGTTCTTGGCTGCCACGGAAGCGGACACTGACGGAACCGGGTCCAGCACCCGCACCGACAACGCCTGTGCGCCGCGCCTGCCCTGGACGACACCGAACTCGACCCGGGTGCCGCCCTTGAGCGAGGCGATGCCCTCGGGCAGCGCATCCGCATGCAGGAAGACGTCCGCTCCCTCGTCGTCGCTGAGGAAGCCGAAGCCCTTCTCGGCGTCGTACCACTTGACCTTGCCTGTAGGCACAGCCCACCTCTTGCTCATGTCTCGGCCGCCGACCCACAGGAGGGTACGGCGCGATGGCGCACGTTGCGCTAACCCCAAGGTTAACCGTAACTGGCAGAAGTGTTCGGTCAGCCACCTGGATAGCCAGCCCCGCCGGCCCGTGACGCCCCGGCGACGGGTGAAATTCGTTTGAGGTTGCCGGTGGCCTTCGTCATACTCCAACCGGTGACCTCCCCCGCACCTGCTCGGCCCTCGCTGGCGTCCTTCTGGAACGACCTGCCCCGTGAGGGCAAGTTCCTGCTGTCCACTGTCGCCATCGAGACGCTGGGAACGGGGCTGGTACTTCCGTTCGGTTTCATCTACCTGCATGAGGTGCGCGCTTTCACCATCGAGACAGCCGGCAGCCTGCTCGCGGTTCCGGCCATCGTCGGTATGGCGGTGGTCGGGCCGGCCGGCACCCTGATCGACCGGCTCGGCGCGCGGCGCATCATCCTCGCCGGGATGACCGCCCAGATGCTCGGCAACGTGCTGCTCGCATTCTCTGCCACCCCGCTGACCGCGGCCCTGGCCCTGGGCCTGCTCGGTGCCGCCGGTGGTGTCTTCTGGCCCGGCTTCAACGCGATGATCGGCGCCGTGGTGCCGTCGGACATCCGGCAGCGCTACTTCGGGGTTAACTTCACCCTGGTCAACCTGGGCATCGGAATCGGTGGCCTGCTGGCCGGGTTCATCGTCGACGTCCATCGTCCCGGCACGTTCGTGGCCATCTACCTGGGCAACGCGGTCAGCTTCCTGGCACCCCTGGCGGTCCTGCTGGGACCGCTTCGCCGGGTGAGCGGCAAGGTCGAGAACCCGGTCAGCGAGCTGGACGGCTCACCGGTGCGGACGTCATACCTGGACATCCTGCGGGACAGGGCGATGGTGCCGGTGATCGCGCTGACCTTCCTGTCCGCGTTCGTGGGCTACGCCCAGTCCGAGGCAGGATTCACCGCGTATGCGCGGGTGGTCGGCGAGGTCTCCACCCGGACCATCGGCTACGCCTTCGCCGCGAACACTGCCGTCATCGTCCTGCTTCAGCTGCTCGTGCTGCAGCGGATCGAGGGCCGCCGCCGCACCCGGGTCATCCTGGTCCTGTCGGCGTTGTGGGCGGTGTTCTGGCTGATGACCGGGCTCTCGGGCCTGTTTCCGGGCGGTACGACGGCAGCGGTGCTGGTCATCGGCGCCATGTCCGTCTTCGCGCTCGGCGAGACTCTGCTCCAGCCGACCATCCCGGCGATCACCAACGACCTGTCGCCGGACCACCTGCGCGGACGGTACAACGCGGTCATGGCCGGTGCCTTCCAGCTCGCGGCGGTCGCCGGGCCAGTGGTGGCCGGGCTGATGCTCGGTGCCCACCTCAACGTGGCCTTCATCGGCATGCTGATCCTGGGCTGCGCCGTGATGGCCCTGATCGCCCTCGCGGTCGAGCACCGGATCCCGGAACGGGCCAACGGCATCAACGTGGCGGCAGCAGACGCCCGGCTCAGCCAGGTGTGATCCCCCAGGGAGCCGAGAACTCCTGGCCCGGCTCCAGGACGATCAGTCCGTCACCGGAGTTGAAGGCGTCCGGGGGGCAGGTCATCGGCTCCACGGCGATGCCGCTGACCCGCCGGGACGCCCGGGGCAGCGAGTCGCCGGTGAAGACCTGCAGCCACTGGTAGGCGGCGGCATCCGCCCAGAGGGTGACCACGCGGCCGGTCAGCGGGTGGGCCAGGCTGACCCGCCAGCACCCGTCGGCGTCGGACACGATGTTGGTGAACGCGGTGTCCAGGGCCTGCCCGCCCAGCACTCTCGGCTCGCGGAAGTCCAGATCCGTGCCGGCCACCGACCCCAGCTCCATCGGCAGGAGACGCTCGTCGACCTCAAGCCGGGCTGCCGCCGGTATGCAGACCTGCACCTCGTCGACCCTGTCCTCGCCGACGCTGAGGTACGGGTGGGCGCCGAAACCGAACGGTGCCGCATCCGGCCCGACGTTGCGAGCCTGTGGGGTCACCACCAGGCCCGAGTCCGTCAGGGCGTAGGTGACCGAGAGGTCCAGGCTCCACTCCCAGCCCTGCTGCGGACGCAGCCGGCAACCAAGGGTGAGGGTGTCATCGGCCTGCTCAAGCACGGACCAGATCGCCCAACGGGTCAGCCCGTGCATAGCGTTCTGGCGCTCCGGCTCGGACAGGGCCAGCTGGTGGCCAGCTCCGGCAAACGTGTACCCGCCGTCCCGGATCCGATTGGGCCACGGCATCAACAGCTGGCCGCGTCCCCCCGGACAGCGGGCGTTTGGCGGGTACCCGTGCAGGACGCCCTGACCGCGTAAGGCGTAGGTGCGCAGCCCTCCGCCCACCTCGACCACCACCGCCTCGTGCTCGCCATGCCGGATGGTCCACTGGTCACCGCTGGGAAGGACGCTCACATCAGGACGATACGACTCCCCCCGCCAGCTGCTCGGACCGACACCCTCATCGGCCGGCTAGGACATGATCCTGAGAGCCACCTTGTCCGAGGCCCGGGCCAGCACGAAGGCCTGGTCGCCGCTGACCGGCGCCGACATCATGACCGTGGTCGCCGCAGTCCGGCCATAGGTGCCCGTGAAACCGTCAGAGCTCTTGAGCGTGATCGAGGTGGCGCTGACCGCACTCACCTGGCCACGCTGGAAGGCCAGCGCCTGCACCGTGCCGTTGACGGTCGCCGTGACGTTGCCATGCAGGGCCCCCCCGCCGAGGCCGCCGAGCCCGCCGGGACCGAGGCCCCCGCCGCCCCGCATCCCCGGCGCCCCCGGCGTTCCCGGCTGCAGCGGCTGGGGCCCGCCGGGACCGTTCTGACCGCGGGAGTACCCGTCCATCCGCTGCCCCATCGGGCTGAAACGGTCGTGCGTGCGCAGCGCCACGATGCCTGCCACGGCGACGACCAGCACCAGCAGGGCGACCAGGGCGGCCGCCGCGACGGCGATCGCCACCCGCCCGCCGCGGGTGGACGTCGTCTCGTGCCACAACCCCGTCTTGGCCGCAACCGGAGAGCCGGCGACAGAGCTACCGGCTGCAGCCGGCATCGGCTGTGTCGCGGGGCTGCCGAGCCCCGGCTGCTGGGGTGGCGGTGCGGGCGGCTGGGCTGTCATGGCTGTCCTTTCTCCTGATACCCAGGATCCATCAGCAGCTCATGAAATGCCTCAGAACTCGCTGAGAATTGCCTCTGAGACCCCGCCGGCGACGGCTCAGCCCTTGTCGGCCAGACCGAGGATCTTCGCGGCGTCGGTCCGCATCTCCACCTTCCGGATCTTGCCGGTGACGGTCATCGGGAAGCCATCCACCACGTGGACGTACCGCGGCACCTTGTAGCGCGCGAGCCGACCTTCGCAGAAGGTGCGGACGTCGTCCACGGTGAGGCCCTGGCAGCCCGGCTTCAGAACGACCCAGGCCATCAGCTCCTCGCCGAACTTGGGGTCCGGGACGCCGATCACCTGAACGTCCGCGATGTCCGGGTGGGTGTAGAGGAACTCCTCGATCTCGCGCGGGTAGACGTTCTCGCCGCCCCGGATCACCATGTCCTTGATCCGTCCGACGATCGACAGGTAGCCGCCGTCGTCCATCGTCGCCAGGTCCCCGGTGTGCATCCAGCGCGCGGCGTCGATGGCCTCGGCGGTCTTGTCTGGCTGCTCCCAGTAGCCCAGCATCACGCTGTAGCCACGGGTACACAGCTCTCCCGGCTCACCCCGGGCGACCGTCCGGCCGGTGACCGGGTCGACCACCTTGACCTCGATGTGCGGCATGGCCCGGCCGACGGTCTCGGTGCGCCGGGCCAGGTCGTCGTCCACCCTGGTCATCGTGGAGACCGGTGAGGTCTCGGTCATCCCGTAGCAGATGGCGACCTCGGACATGTTCATCTGCGCCACCACCCGCTTCATCACCTCGACCGGACACGGCGCGCCGGCCATGATCCCGGTGCGCAACGACGACAGGTCGTACCGGGAGAAGTCCCCGAGCCCGAGCTCGGAGATGAACATCGTGGGGACCCCATACAGGCTCGTGCATCGTTCCTGCTCAACGGCTTTGAGGGTCGCCGCAGGGTCGAACGAGGGTGCTGGGATCACCATGCAGGCGCCGTGGCTGGTGGCCGCCAGGTTTCCCATCACCATTCCGAAACAGTGATAGAACGGCACCGGCAGGCAGACCCGGTCGCGGGCCGTGTAGCCAATGAGCTCGCCGACGAAGTACCCGTTGTTGAGGATGTTGTGGTGGCTGAGGGTGGCGCCCTTGGGGAACCCCGTCGTGCCGGAGGTGTACTGGATGTTGATCGCATCGTCCGGGCTCAGCGTGGCCATCCGGGCGGCCAGCTGGTCCCGGCTGGCAGCGGCACCCGCCGCGATCAGCCCGGCCCAGCTCGGCTCGCCGATGTAGACCACCTCACGCAGGTCGTGACACTGCGGCCGAACCTCGTTGACCATGGCCCGGTAGTCGGAGGTCTTGTGCTGCACGGCGCTGACGAGCAGGCGCATGCCCGACTGCTCCAGGACGAAGGCAAGCTCGTGGCTGCGGTAGGCCGGGTTGACGTTGACCAGGACCGCACCAACCTTGGCCGTGGCGTACTGCAACAGGGTCCACTCCGGGCAGTTCGGCGACCAGACGCCGACCCGGTCACCGGCCTCGACGCCCCCTGCCAGGAGCCCGAGGGCCAGCGCCGTGACATCAGCGTCGAACTCCGCATACGTCCAGCGACGACCGCTGGGCACATCCACCAGCGCCTCGGCGTCGGGCACCCGGAGAACGGTGCGCTCCAGGTTGTCCCCGATCGTGTCGCCCAGCAGCGGCGTGTCGGATGCTCCAGAGCCATAGGACGAGTACTGATGAGCCTTCACAGTTCCTCCGCGGGGACGAGTTGAGTGCCGCTATCTTGGCATCGATGGGCCGACCTGCAGAGGCAAGGAAGCCCGGTACAACTACCGTATGAGGTGTGTCTACCTCCTCGTCCCGACCAGCCGCCACCGTCAGGAGCCTCGCCGACGATGTCCGTGGTCGAAGCGATGACCAGCTACGCGCACTGGTCCGGCGACGCCCTGACCTCGCCCGGCCGGCGCCCAGTGACCTGACCTCACTGGCCGCACGGGCCAGCACCCGGGCCAGCGTCCAGCGTGCTCTGGACGGGCTCGACCGCGGGCATCTGCAGGTCCTGGAGACCCTGGTGGTCAGCGGCGACCCGGTCGACCTGGCCCTGACCGCAAAGCTTCTCGGGGGCACCCCCCGATCGCTCGAGGGATTCGTCAGAGAGCTCTGGGATCGTGCGCTGCTGTGGCGCAGCAACGAGGGCCAGCACGTGGTGCGAGGCGTTTCGGAGGTGCTCGGCGCCCATCCGGCCGGGCTGGGACCCTCCATCGCCGAGCTGCCGGGAACGACGCCCGGGTGCTACGCCTCCGCCGGGGCACTGGACGCCGTCATCTCCTCGGCACCCGCCGGAGCCCGGAACATCCTCGACATGCTCACCTGGGAACAACCGGTCGGCACCCTGTCACCCGGCGGCCCGATGGCCGCCGCCGGCACCTGGCTCGTGTCCCATGGGCTGCTCAGCCCGCTGTCCAACGACCGTGTCATCCTGCCCCGCGAGGTCGCCCTGCGGCTGCGCGGGGGCCGGCTGCACCGGGAGACGGCACTGACCGCCCCTCAGCTGACCGTCAGGACGTACAAACAGTCCTCGGTGGACGACGCGGCCGGCGGGCAGGCCTCAGAGCTGCTCGGGCTCGTCGACGAGCTGGCCGCCGACTGGGGTCCGCGCCCACCGCGGGTGCTGCGCGCCGGCGGCCTGTCGGTGCGCGACTTCAAGCGCCTGGCCTCGGTCCTGGATGTCGACGCGCCACATGCGGCTTTCGTGGCGGAGACGGCCTACGTGGCCGGCCTGCTGGCTGACGACGGGTCGCTGGAGCCGGTGTGGGCGCCCACCCCGGGCTATGACGACTGGCAGCAGAAGCCCTCTGCGAACCGCTGGGTCCGGCTCAGCCGGGCGTGGCTGGCCTCGGGCCGCGCGCCGCACCTGGTGAGCACGGTTCCCCCCGGGGGCGGCAGCTCCGTCAACGCGCTCAGCGGGGAGGTCGTCTATCCGCCCATGCGTCAGCTTCGCAGCGACGTGCTGGCCGAGCTGGCCGCGCTGCCCGAGGGGCAGGCACCTGGCCTGGAGAGCCTGGCGGCCCGGATCCGCTGGCGCCGGCCGATGCGCCGGTCCGAGATCATCGAGACAGTCACCGCCGCCGTGCTGAGCGAGGCCGAGTGGCTGGGGATCACCGGGCGCGGTGCGCTGAGCACCGCAGGGCGTTTCCTGGTCGACCGCAAGGCCAGCCCGGCTGCCGCGGAGGAGGCGATCAACACCCACCTGCCGTCGCCGGTCGAGCACGTCATGCTTCAGGCCGACCTGACCGCAGTCGCACCGGGTCGGCTGGAGGGCAGTCTGGCGCAGTTCATGCGGCTGGTCGCCGATGTCGAGTCACGCGGTGGCGCCACGGTCTATCGCTTCTCCCCGCAGAGCGTGCGCCGGGCCCTGGACGCCGGGTGGTCCTCCGCTCAGGTGCTCACCGCGTTGCAGGATGCCAGCCGTACGCCGGTCCCCCAGCCGCTGGAGTACCTGGTGGGCGACATCGCCCGGCGGCACGGCCAGACCCGGGTGGGTCCGGTCTCCTCATACATCCGCAGCGACGACACGGCGGTGCTGGACACCATGATGGCTGATCGTGAGCTGGCCGCGCTCCAGCTCCGGCGCGTCGCGCCGACCGTGGTCGTGTCACAGGCGCACACCCTGGTGGTCCTGGAGATGCTGCGCGAGAACGGTTTCGCGCCGGTCGCCGAGACGACAGAGGGCGGCGTCCAGATCCCGCGCGTCGCCCATCACCGCACCCCGGCCCGGCGCCCGCCGGCAGCCCCGGTGGTCACCTCGGTGGTCGATGAAAAGCTGACCGAGACCCTGATCTCAGCCCTGCGTGCCGGCGAGGAGTCGGCAGCCTTCGAGCGGGCGCGGGCGAAGTCACAGCCAGGGCCCCGGCTTCCCTCCACCGAGCCTGCGGTGGCCCTGGCACTGCTTCGGGAGGCAGCAGCAGACAGCCTCGGTATCTGGATCGGCTACGCCGACGCCGACGGGCGGACACAGCGAATACTGTTCTATCCCAAGCGAATCGAAGGCGGGCGAGCGTTTGGGTCCGTGGACGGGTCTAATGTCGAGCATGCCTTCTCGATCCACCGGATCACCGGTGCCGCAGTCTGCTGACCGGCGTCCCGCTCCCGACGACCCAGATCACTGCGGCCGGTAGGCCTCTCCGACAACGGCTCTGGCGCCGGCCTTCTCCAGCCGCTCGACCACCCGCTCAGCGCTGGTCTCGCTGATCCCCGACACGACGACGGCCGGCGCGTCCTGAGCGAGCTTGCTGGCGGACATGAAGTCGAGCCCGGTCGCCTCGCTGATCACGGTGATGGCGGTGACCGGTTTGGGACCGGTCACCTGAAGGACGACCTGGTACCCGCCCGGCTCGGTGAGCTCGGGAATGGCCCGCCGGGGCTTGTTCAGCATCGCCTCGGCCCGCCGTGACAGCCAGCCTTTCAGCCCTCTGGGCGCCCCGGCGTCCGGCCCCGGATCTGCGGATGTCGGCTCAGACATCGTCATCGGCTCCCTCGCTGGTGCCCAGCGCCCTGACGACACGCGACGGCGACGGGCGGCCGAGCTGCCCCGCCATCCATACGCTGGTCTCCACCAGAGCCGCCAGGTCGACCCCGGTCTGGATCCCGAGGCCGTCCAGGGCCCAGACGAGGTCCTCGGTGGCCAGGTTCCCGGTCGCGCTCATCGCGTAGGGGCAGCCACCCAGCCCACCGGCCGAGGCGTCCACCACGGTCACCCCGTGCGCCAGCGCAGCCAGCGTGTTGGCCAGCGCCTGACCATAGGTGTCGTGAAAGTGGACCCCGATGCGGTCGACCCCGATCCCCTTGTGGTCCAGGGCCTCCAGCAGCCTGTGCACATGCCCGGTGGTGCCGGTGCCGATCGTGTCGCCCAGGCTGAGCTGGTCGCAGCCCAGGTCCATCATCCGGGAGGCGACGTCCACCACCTGGCCGATAGGGACGTCTCCCTCCCAGGGGTCACCGAAGCACATCGACAGGTAGGCGCGGACCCACAGGCCCTCCGCCCGGGCCCGGTCCACCACGGGGACGAACATGGCCAGGGACTCCTCCAGCCCGCGGTTGAGGTTCTTGCGGGCGAAGGTCTCGGTCGCGCTGCCGAAGATGGCGATCGCCTGAGCCCCCCCGGCGAGCGCCGCGTCCAGTCCGCGTTCGTTGGGCACCAGGACCGGCCGGTTGCGACCACGGCCGAGGTCGCCGAGAAGGCCGAGCAGAGCAGCGGAGTCAGCCAGCTGGGGAACCCAGGCCGGCGGCACGAACGAGGTCGTCTCCACCGTGTCGAGCCCCGCCGCCACCAGACGCCGGATGAACTCGGCCTTGACCTCCACCGGGACCAGCGTCTTCTCGTTCTGAAGCCCGTCGCGAGCCCCGACCTCATAGATGGTGACCCTTGCCGGTACATCGGTGAGGACTTCGCGCTGCGGTCGTCGCATGGGGAACCTCCTGCTCGGGGTGCCCATCGTGCCAGCAAGTGCCGCCGCCTCACCAGCGGCACGGCACTCACCGGCGGCAGAGCAACAGCGCGGACGCCCAGTTGATATCTTTGTCGTCAACGGTCTATCCATGGCACGACGTCAGGGGAAGAGAGAAAATGAGCGAGCCGACCAGCGGCGGCGGGCAGCAGCCCGATCACGATCCGGACAAGAACCCGGCAAACGATCCGGAGAGAAGCACAGAACAGGTCCAGGACCAGACCGGCACCGTCTTCAACGACCCGACCGCCCCGCTCTGGTCCGACCCGACAGCCCCCATCCCGCCGTCGCCTGCCCCGCCGACCCCTCCGGGCGCGCCCCAGGCCCAGAGCGACGAGCCTGCCGTGAACCCTGTGGAATCCCCTGCGCCCAGCAACCCCTACGCCCCGCAACCACCCGCTCAGCAGTATGACCAGCAGCCCTACGGGCAGCAGCCGTACGGGCAGCAGCCGTACCCGCAGCAGCCGTACGGGCAGCAACCGCCGCCTCCGCAGTATGGCCAGCCGCAGTATGGCCAGCCGCAGTATGGCCAGCCGCAGACCGGCCAGCAGTACCCGGCCTACGGCCAGTCGTATGCGGCCGGAACGCCGGCAGAGTCGAACACGTCGGCCATCGTGCTGACCATCCTGTCCGGGATCACCATGCTGAGCACCTGCTTCATCATCGGGATCCCCAGCCTGGTCTTCGGCATCATGGCGCTGTCGTCCAACGCCCTCGACCACGAGGGCTCACGCAAGAAGGCCAAGACGGGCTGGATCATCTTCGGGATCAACGTGGGCGTGGTGGTGTTGCTCGCCGTCGCCGCGGGGGTCCTGCTGGTGGCCACCGGCAACAACTTCGACACCTCCAACTCCGACTCAAGCTTCTGACTCACCTCAGGCTTCTGACCAACAACCTCGAGCGCGGGCGGGAAGACTCCCGCCCGCGCTCGCGTTGAGGAATACACCATGGCTGACGGACCGCTGATCGTTCAGAGCGACAAGACACTGCTCCTGGAGGTCGACCACCCCGACGCCGACGCAGCGCGCCGCGCCATCGCCCCCTTTGCCGAGCTCGAGCGCGCACCCGAGCACGTGCACACCTACCGGCTCACTCCGCTCGGCCTGTGGAACGCCCGCGCTGCGGGCCACGACGCCGAGCAGGTCATCAACACCCTGATCACCTACAGCCGCTATGCGGTGCCGCACTCCCTGCTGGTGGACGTCGCCGACACGATGGACCGCTACGGCCGGCTCTCCCTGTCCAAGGACGGCGACAACCTCGTCCTGCACAGCGTCGACCGGCCGGTCCTCGAAGAGGTGCTGCGTCACCGCAGGATCCAGCCGATGCTGGGCGAACGGCTGGACGACTACACCGTGCTGGTGCACCCGTCCGAGCGCGGTCAGCTCAAGCAGCAGCTGCTGAAGATCGGCTGGCCGGCCGAGGACTTCGCCGGCTATGTCGACGGCGAGGCGCACCCGATCTCGATGGTCCAGGACGGCTGGACCCTGCGTCCCTACCAGCAGCAGGCTGTCGACGGCTTCTGGCACGGTGGCTCCGGGGTCGTGGTGCTGCCCTGCGGAGCGGGCAAGACCATCGTCGGCGTCGGCGCGATGGCCCAGGCGGGCACCACCACCCTGATCCTGGTCACCAACACCGTCTCGGCCCGACAGTGGCGCGAGGAGCTGCTCAAACGCACCAGCCTGACCGAGGACGAGATCGGCGAGTACTCCGGCTCTCGCAAGGAGGTCCGGCCGGTCACCATCGCCACCTACCAGGTGATGACGACCAGGCGTAAGGGCGTCTACACCCACCTCAGCCTGCTCGATGCCCGCGACTGGGGGCTCATCATCTACGACGAGGTCCACCTGCTGCCGGCGCCGATCTTCCGGATGACCGCAGACCTGCAGGCCCGCCGCCGCCTGGGCCTGACCGCCACCCTGGTCCGCGAGGACGGGCGTGAGGCCGATGTCTTCTCGCTGATCGGCCCCAAACGTTTCGATGCCCCCTGGAAGGACATCGAGGCCCAGGGCTACATCGCGCCGGCCGACTGCGTCGAGGTGCGGATCACCCTGCCGGATGCCGAGCGGATGTCGTACGCGATGGCCGAGCCCGAGGACCGCTACCGCCTCGCCTCCACGAGCACGTCCAAGGACGGGGTCGTGGAGGCGCTGGTCAAGAGGTACGCCGGTGAGCCCACCCTGGTGATCGGTCAGTACCTCGACCAGCTGGACCGGCTGGCCGGGCGCCTCAACGCCGACCTGATCACCGGCCAGACCACGGTCGCCGAGCGCCAGAAGCTGTTCCAGCAGTTCCGCACCGGCGAGGTCCGGCTGCTGGTGGTCAGCAAGGTCGCCAACTTCTCGATCGACCTGCCCGAGGCCAGCATCGCCATCCAGGTGTCCGGGACCTTCGGCTCCCGGCAGGAAGAGGCCCAGCGGCTGGGTCGGGTGCTGCGGCCCAAGGGCGACGGGCGCACCGCGCACTTCTACAGCGTGGTCTCCCGGGACACCGTTGACGCCGACTTCGCGGCCCATCGCCAGCGCTTCCTGGCCGAGCAGGGGTACTCCTACCGGATCATCGACGCGGACGACGTGCTGACCCCGCCGGAGCCGGACCTGCGCTGAGACGTGCGGGAGATTCACAGGTAACTCCCAGAGACGGCGGACAGAATTGGTTTCGTGAACAATGGCACCCCTGAGGCCCGGCTCCTCGTCGTCGAGGACGAGCCCAACATCCGCGAGCTTCTTGCCACCTCTTTGCGCTTTGCCGGATTCGAGGTGCATGTCGCCGCCGACGGGGCCACCGCGCTCAAACAGGCGGCTGAGCACGACCCCGACCTGGTCGTGCTGGACGTGATGCTGCCCGACATGGACGGTTTCACCGTCACCCGCAAGCTGCGCGACGCCGGAAGGATCCTGCCGATCGTCTTCGTCACCGCACGCGACTCGCTCGAGGACAAGATCCAGGGGCTGACGGTCGGCGGGGACGACTACGTCACCAAGCCGTTCAGCCTCGAAGAGGTCGTCGCCCGGATCCGCGCAGTGCTTCGACGGACCAGGGGCGGGGTCGAGGACGACGACGCCATCCTGCGTTTCCACGACCTCGAGCTGGACGAGGACTCCCATGAGGTCCGGCGCAACAAACGGGTCATCGAGGTCTCGCCCACCGAGTTCAAGCTGCTTCGGTACCTCATGCTCAACCCCAACAGGGTGCTGTCGAAGGCCCAGATCCTCGACCATGTCTGGGACTACGACTTCCGGGGTCAGTCCGGCATCGTCGAGTCCTACATCTCCTACCTGCGGCGCAAGATCGACGCGGAGGAGCCTGCACTGATCCAGACCCGGCGCGGCGTGGGCTACGTCCTGCGACTGCCGCCAGAGTCGACCTGAGCGGGCGGACGTGACGGAACCCACCACGGCTGACCGCCGGCGCAGCTCCATCGTCTCCGGGATGACTCACCCGCTGCGGCTCCTGCCGCTGCGGGTCCGGCTCGTCGCCCTGCTGGTGTCCCTGCTCCTGGTGGCCCTGACCCTGACCAGTTTCGCGACGAGCGAGATGATGCGCCGCCAGCTGATGGACAGCACCGACCGCGACCTGAACGCGGCCGTCATCCCGACCGCCTCGGCGGTGCTGAGCCAGCTGTTCACCCGTCATACCGAGGGCGGGATGCCCACCAACTATGCGGTCAAGTTCATGCCCACCAACGGCAGCACGCCGATGGCGGTCAACCCGACCGGCGAACGGCTGCACCCCGATATCCCGAACCTGACGCTGAACGACCCCCGGGTCAGGCAGGGCACCCTCTTCACGGTCAACTCCGTCGACGGGGTGATGCGCTGGCGGGTGGTGGCCGGCGAGCTGAAGGACGGGTCAGCGACGTTCACCGTGGCCGTGCCGCTGCGCGGGGTCGACACCACGGTCCAGCGGATGGTGACCTTTGCCATCCTGATCGGGCTGGCGGTCATCGCTGCCTGCGCCATCATCGGCTGGTACGGCGTGCGCCGCGCGTTCCGGCCACTGAGCCAGATCGAGGACACCGCCGCAGCCATCGCGGCCGGCGACCTGGCCCGGCGGATCCCGGAGCCCGAGGCGCAGGACGAGGTCGCCAGCCTGTCCCGGTCGCTGAACGCGATGCTCGCCCAGATCGAGCACTCCTTTGCCGTCCGCGAAGCCTCCGAGGAGAAGATGCGCCAGTTCGTGGCGGATGCCTCGCACGAGCTGCGGACCCCCCTTGCCGCGGTCAGGGGGTATGCCGAGCTGTACCGCCAGGGAGCGGTCACCACGCCCGAAGACATCACCGGGACGATGCGGCGCATCGAGGACGAGTCGATCCGGATGGGCGGGCTGGTCAACGACCTGCTGGTGCTGACCCGGCTGGACAGCCAGCGCCCCCTGGAACGAGAGCCCGTCGACCTGACCGTGCTGGCCGCCGACGCGGTGCAGGACGTCCGCGCACTGGACCCGAGCCGCCAGGTCCGCCTGATCGGCCTCTCAGGGGACCTCGAGCCCACCGTCATCGATGGTGACGAGGCAAGGCTGCGCCAGGTGGTGACCAATCTCGTCGGTAATGCCGTCAACCACACCCCGGCCGGCACCGCGATCGAGATCGCGGTCGGCAAGGGCTCGGCGGGACGCTCCCGGCTCGAGGTGCGGGACCACGGGGGTGGCGTCGACCCGGTCAAGGCGCGCAAGGTCTTCGAGCGGTTCTACCGCGCCGACCCCTCCCGGGGCCGGGCTAGCGGCGGTGGCAACGGGCTGGGCCTGGCCATCGTGGCCGCCATCGTGGCGGCCCACAAGGGCCAGGTGGGGGTCGGGCCCACTCCCGGCGGCGGAGCGACCTTCGTGGTGGATCTGCCCACAGCAAACTCCCAGCCAGAGTCCAGCATTGTTTGATTTTCGTGGGGTTGACTGGACGAAATCGACACAGAGGAGATTCCGATGACGCAGCAGCCTCCGCCGCAGTTCTCACAGCCAGCCGACGGCACCAGCCCCGGCAGCACAACGCCCGAAGGCACGCCGCCCAGCCCGGGGCAGCAGCCTCCGGCGCAGTCGTCGTGGTCTCCGCCCGCTCGCGAGGACGCCGCGCACACGCATCACGCCTCACAGCCTGACGCCACCGAGCACACAGCGCCGCTGTGGTACGAGCAGACCCAGAGGCAACCCCAGTACCTGGCATACTCCCCCGGCGTCGCACAGACTACGACTGAGCCGGGCCCGGCCGCGTTCACCCAGCCAGGTGCACAACACCCTCGTCCAGCCAGGCCCCGCAGGCTTGCCGAGTCGGCCGCCATCGCCCTGGTCGCCGCGGTTCTGGCCAGCACCGGGACGTATGCCCTGACGCGCAGCGACAGCACCACCAGTGCGGCGACGCCGGCACCGGTCAGCACCAGCGCCACCTCGTCGCCGGTGCTGCAGGCCAACGCCTCCGCCCCGAACTGGTCAGCCACCGCCGGTGTGGTCTCGCCCAGTGTCGTGGCCATCACGGTGACCAGCGGGCAGGGCAGCGGGCAGGGCTCCGGTGTCATCTTCGACACCCAGGGACGCATCCTGACCAACAACCACGTCGTGGCTGCCGGCGGGACAGGCTCCAAGATCTCGGTGACCCTGAACGACAAGCGGACCTATGACGCGACCGTCGTCGGCACCGACCCCTCCACGGACCTGGCGGTCATCAAGCTGACCAACGGGCCGAGCGACCTCAAGGCCATCGCCCTGGGCGACGCCAACGCCATCAAGGTGGGAGACCCGGTGATGGCTGTGGGGAACCCGCTGGGCCTTGCCGGGACGGTGACCACGGGCATCGTGAGCGCGCTCAACAGGCCGGTCACCACGTCCGACCAGCAGTCCGACCCGTCCGGTCAGCAGCCCGCGACCGAGCCGGTGGTGACCAACGCGATCCAGACCAGCGCCGCGATCAACCCGGGCAACAGCGGCGGCGCCCTGGTGAACGCCGGCGGCCAGCTGATCGGGATCAACTCGGCCATCGCCTCGCTCGGCTCCTCCAGCGGTTCGTCCTCCCAGGCCGGCAACATCGGGATCGGCTTTGCGATCCCGGTCAATGAGGCGAAGTCGATCGCCGGCCAGCTGATCAGCTCCGGCAAGGCCACCCACCCCTACCTCGGGGTTGCCTCCAAGGACAGTGTCGTGGCCGATGGATCGGCCAAGCGCGCCGCGGCAGTGCTGACCAACGTGGTCAGCGGGACGCCGGCCGACCAGGCCGGCCTACAGGCCGGTGACGCCATCGTCGGCGTCGACGGCAACTCCATCGACGGTTCGCTGTCCCTGGTGGCCCAGGTCCGGCAGCACGCGGTGGCCGACAAGGTCACCCTCAAGGTCGTCCGCGACGGCAAGAGCAGAGACGTCAACGTCACCCTGGTCGCCAAGCCGGCCACGAACCAGTAGCGCGCTCTCCCGAGGACGCGTCGCTACAGGCACACGCCTTCCGCAGGCTAGGATTGAGGGCTAACCCCCTGGACCGGCCCGCGGAAGGCGTTGTGCTGTCATGTCTGCCGCCTCGCACACCTCAGCTGCCTGGGATACCTCAGCTGGCTCGCACGACTCTCCTGCTGCAGAGCTGAAACGGGAAGGTGACTACCTCGTGCGGGCTCGCGCCGAGCTCGCCCGGATGCGCACGCAGACCCTGTCACTGAAGGCAGACGGCGGCGACCGCGTCTCCAGCGAACGCCTGGCCGCTGCCCTGTATCGTCGTGCGCAGTCACTGGCCGACGATCCCGGCGCCAACCTGTTCTTCGGCCGGATCGACCAGCAGCGCAGCAACGCCCCGGAACCCGAGCGCTGGTACATCGGGCGACGCCACGTTGCCGACGGCCGCGGCGACCCCGTGGTCATCGACTGGCGTGCCGACGTCTCCACGGCCTTCTACCGCGCGTCCAGGGCCGAGCCCATGGGGGTGAGCCTGCGTCGCAGGTTCGGCATCGACCGGGGTCAGCTGACGGCCTACGAGGACGAGCGGCTCGACAGCGGCGACGGGGCCAGGACACCGGACGAGGCCGGCTTCCGGAGCCAGATCCTGGTCAGCGAGATCGAGCGGCCCAGGGTGGGACCGATGCGCGACATCGTGGCCACGATCCAGCCCGAGCAGGACGAGATCGTCCGCTGCGACGTCGGCACCACGGTCTGTGTGCAGGGCGCGCCCGGCACCGGCAAGACAGCGGTCGGGCTCCACCGGGCGGCCTGGCTGCTCTATGCCTTTCGTGAGCGACTGGCCCGCAGCGGCGTCCTGGTCATCGGGCCGAACCGCGCGTTCCTCGACCACATCGGCGCCGTGCTGCCGACCCTGGGTGAGGTCGAGGTCCGCCACACCACCATCGACGAGCTGCTCGCGCCGGTGCCGGTTCGCGGCCAGGACAGCGTGGGCACCGCTGTCCTGAAGGGAGACCCGCGACTGGCCGAGATCCTGCACGCCGCTGTGTGGTCGTACGTGCTGACGCCCACCGAGCCTCTCGTGCTGCCCCGGGGCGCCCACAAGTGGCGGGTGCCGGCATACCAGGTGGCCGAGATCGTGCAGGAGCTGCGGACCCGGGGCGTGCGATACGACGCAGCCCGCCGGATGCTGCCACACCGGCTGGCCCACGCGATCCTGCTCCAGATGGAGCTGGCCGGCGACTCCCCCGATGACCGGGTGCAGGACGCCGTGGCCCGGTCCGCCGTGGTGAAGAAGTACGTCGCAGGGGTGTGGCCCGCCCTCGACCCGAAGGCGGTGCTGTTCCGCCTGCTCTCGGACGAGGCAACCCTGCAGCGGCACTCGGCCGGTCTGCTCAGCGATCCCGAACGCTCGACCCTGTTGTGGGTCAGCCCGCCGGCCGGTCGCGGGTCCGCCCGGTGGTCAGCCGCCGATGCCGTGCTGATCGACGAGATCAACGACCACCTCCAGCGCACCCCCAGCCTGGGGCACGTCGTCCTGGACGAGGCGCAGGACCTCTCGCCGATGCAGCTGCGGGCGGTGGGCCGGCGCTGCTCGACCGGCTCGGCGACCGTGCTGGGCGATCTGGCGCAGGGCACGACGCCTTGGGCCACCGACTCGTGGAAGGCGTCCCTGGGCCACCTCGGCAAGCCGGATGCGGTCATCGAGATCCTCGAGCGCGGCTTCCGGGTGCCCGCCAGCGTCATCGACTATGCGGCCCTGCTGCTGCCGTCGATGGCCCCTGACCTGGGTGCCCCGGTCTCGGTGCGGGACAACCCTGGCCGCCTCGAGATCATCCGGGTAGAGGGCTCCGAGCTGTATGCCCGGGTCGCCGCCTCGATCGCGGCAACAATGGGCGAGCCAGGATCCATCGGCGTGATCGTCGCTGATGGCCACCTGGGCCAGGCCTCGAAAGCGCTGACCCGCATCGGTGTTGACCATGGCGTGCTGGGCGCCAGCCACGGTGACGTAGACCACCAGGTTGATCTGGTCCCGGCCACCGTGGCCAAGGGGCTGGAGTTCGACCGGGTCATCGTGGTCGAGCCGTCGGCCATCGCCGCGGCCGAGCCCGACCGGCGCACCGGTTTGCGCAGGCTCTATGTGGTGCTGACCAGGGCGGTCTCCGGGCTCACCGTGTTCCATGCCGCGGACCTGCCCGTCGAGCTCGCCCGCTGAACCCTGACAGACTGAGCTCATGCCTGCCCTGATCACCTGGTGGACCCTGGACGTGCGGGCCATCGCGCCGCACGCCCCCGACGAGGAGGTCGTGGACCGCGCGGGCACAGACCTGCTGGCGCGATGGTCCGACCCGGCCCGCCACTACCACACCACCACTCATCTGGTGGAGATGTTCGGGGCACTAGAGGAGGTGGAGGATGCCCGGGAGATCGACGACCGCCAGTGCACGATCGCCCGTCTGGCGGCGTGGTTCCACGACGCGGTCTACAACCCCTCGGCAAGGTCAGGATCCAACGAGTCGGACAGCGCCGTCCTGGCCGGGGACACCCTGCAGCAGCTCGGTGCCCGCAAGGATGACGTCGACGATATCGACCGGCTGATCCGGCTCACCGCACGGCACGACACCGAGGCCGGAGATCCCCTGGACGCGGCCTTTCACGACGCCGACCTGTGGATCCTCTCCGCGCCACAGGATCGGTTCGACGGCTACTGCGACCAGGTACGCCAGGAGTACGCCCACGTTTCGGACGCCGCGTACAAGAAGGGCCGTTCCGCGATTCTCCGGCCGCTGCTGCACCGCGACCGGATCTACCGGACCTCACACGCGCTGCACCACTGGGAGAGGCCCGCCCAGATCAACCTCGGCCGGGAGCTGAGCCGGCTACGTGCCGGGTGCTGACCCCGTCCGGTCAGCAGCCGCCACCAATGAAAGGACCCTTCCCGGTGTGCTGGTGGTGCAGGATGACCTCGTTGCCGCTCGCCTTGCGCATCACGTCGGTTCACCGTTTGGTCGGTGAGGCGCAGGGAGCGCAACCTCCAAGGGACTGAGCACACCACGGCTGGGGCTCAGCTGCTGCCACCATCGTGAACGCGGGCGAACAACGGCCACCAGAACTGCCCGCCACACCGCCGCTGCGCCTCTGACCAGCTCACCCACTGTGCCCCATCGATGTCCCGATCCCCGGGCGCGACCGGTGGCCGGGCCTCTTCCAGCCGGGTGGCAAAGCAGGCCACGTAGTTGCGCCGGTTCGGCCAGCGACCGGTCGGCCCCCGGTCGAAGGTCACCCGCTCGTAGCCGCAGGGCCTCAACGCCGCCGGGTCGACCCGCAGACCGGACTCCTCGAGCGTCTCCCGGACAGCACACTCCGGCACCGTCTCGGCCGGCTCTCGCATCCCTCCCGGAGCCCCCCACAGAAGGCGGGAGACAGTGCGCACCAGCAGCAGCTCGCCGCCGGCATCGGTGACGAACGCCACTGCGGCGACAGTGAGCTCGTCGGGAGTCTGGAGCGAGGAGGCCACCAGGTGGACGATGTGGTCCACCTCCACCTGCGGCAGCACGTTGCGGTACGCCGCCACCGGTCGCTCCCCCTTGCGCTTCTGGAACCGCAGCCCGCTGTCCCGCAGCAGACGGGCCAGGTCCTTGCCGTCGATGGGCTGCGCGCCGGCCGCGACCAGCACGTCATAGGACTCGGCAGGGATGTCAAAGTGGTCCCCGTCATACCCCCGTGCCGGTATGCCGGCCCCCGCGGCGAAGGCGCGCAGCTCGTCGTACGAGGTGTCGCTGATCAGGTGAGACCACAACCGTCCGTGTGCGGGCCAGCTGGGTGGGTCGATCCAGATCGCCATGCGCCTGCTCCCTCGCTCAGGCTGCCGACCCTAATCGACCCACCGGGCTCAGTCGGTGGTAATCGCCCGCAACACGTCGAGCCTGGCTGCCCGGCGGGCCGGCCACACCGCGGCCAGGACCCCGACCAGCGCCGCCAGCACCACGAAGATGAACAGCTGGAGGTACGGCACCGACAACACCTCGATGCCCGAGTCGGCCTGGGAACGCTGCAGGGCGACCCCGAAGACCAGACCCAGGCCGACCCCCAGGACGGCGCCCAGCAGCGCGATGATGATCGACTCCAGCCGCACCATGGTCCGCAGCTGTCGTCGGCTCAGGCCGACGGCCCGCAGCAGGCCCACCTCACGGGTGCGTTCGATCACGGACAGCGCCAGCGTGTTGACGATCCCCAGCACGGCGATCACCACGGCCAGGCCCAGCAGTGCGTAGATCAACGCCAGCATCTGGTCGATCGGTGCCCTCTGCTCCGCGGCGAACTCGGCCTGGTCCTTCAGGGTCACCGTGGGCAGAGGTGCGACGATCTTGTCTATCCCGGCCCGGACCGCCGCGGCGTTCGCGCCGGGTGAGCGAACGACATACGCGAAGTTGTCTGCGGGGACCACGCCGGCGTCGCTCAGCGCCGTCAGGGACGTGAGGTACTGCCACCCGCTGACGCCGGGCAGCGCCTGGTAGGTGCCGACCACCGGATAGCTGGCGGAGTTGCCCGCGATCAAGATGGTGACCTTGTCACCGACCGCGAGGCCCTTCTCCCTGGCCAGCTTGGACTCCACCAGGACGGTCTGCCCGGACAGGGCGCCGATCGCGCCGCTGTCCATGGTGACCTTCATGGCCCTTTCGAAGGGGATCGGCTCGATGCCGCCGACCTGGGTCGCCTGGCCGCCCACCTTGGCTCCGGTGAAACGGAACCGGGCCACGGCCTGCACACCGGGCACCTTCTTGACCTGATCCACGATGGTCGGCGAGAAGGGAACGCCGATGGCGTTGGACACCACGTAGTCCGCCGAGAAGCTGTCGGCGATCGTCTTGTCCACGCTGGCCTTGGTGGACTGCCCGAAGACCGCCATCATCGACACGAGGGTGAGCCCGACCATCAGGGCCGAGGCCGTGGCGGCGGTGCGGCGCGGGTTGCGCATGGCGTTCTGCTCCGCGAGCCGGCCCACGGTGCCGAACATCCGTCGATAGACCAGGCCGACCAGCGCCACGACGGGCCGGCCGAGCAACGGGCTGGCGATCGCGACACCCACCACGACCAGGAGCATCCCGGCGCCGATGAAGACCAGTGCCCGGGGGACGCTGCTGAACAGGCCCAGCCCCAGTGCGAACGCGCCCAGCGCCGTCATCCCCGTGCCGATCGCGGCGCGCAGGTGGATGGAGGACTCCGGCATCGCCACGTCATCGCGCAGGGCCTCGATCGGCGCGATCCGGCTGGCCCGGCGTCCCGGCAGGTAGGCCGCGAAGGCCGTCACGAGGATGCCGACCAGGTAGGCGACGATCGCCGTGCGCGGCTGGAAGATCAGCGGTGACCCGGACAGGTCGAGGCCGATCGCAGCGAAGAGTGCCTTGATGCCCGTTGCCAGCACGAAGCCGAGCGCGAGACCCACCGTGGACCCGATGAACCCGATAACCAGTGCCTCGAAGAGCACCGAACGGCTGACCTGCCGCCGGCTCGCGCCGAGCGCCCGGAACAGGGCAAGCTCCCGGCTCCGCTGGGCGACCAGGATCGAGAAGGTGTTGATGATCAGGAAGGTGCCGACCACCAGTGAGACACCAGCGAAGACAAGCAGGAACGTGCTGATGAAGGACAGCGCCTCGTTGATCGCGCTGGCTGACTCGTCAGCGGCCTTGTCACCGGTGACGGCCTCGACCCCGGCGGGCAGCAGGGGCCTGACCTGGTCCCGCAGCTCGGCCTGGCTGACACCGTCCTTCGCGGTCACCCAGATGCCGTTGTAGACGTCCTTGCCACCCATGAAGAGCTGCTGGGCGGTCTTGGTGTCGAAGGACGTCAGGCTGGCACCGGCGAGACCTCCGCCGCCGAACGCGCCGACGCCCACCATGGTCGCCTTCAGAGAGGGCTGGGCACCGGAGGTCACCATGGGGACGGTGTCCCCGATCGTGTAGCCCGCCTTCTCGGCCGTCCCCGGGTCGAGGGTGATCTCACCGGCCTTGACCGGCGCCCTGCCCGACGTGATCGACAGACCCTTGACACCGTGCCCGGCCGGTCCGTCATTGAAGTTCACCGCGATACCCGGCGCGCCCTGAGCACCAATCAGCTTGCCGTCCTTGCCGATGACGAAGACGCCAACAGCGGTGACACCTCCGTCGACCCGTGCCGCCCCCTCAGCCACGGCAAGGTCCTTGACCAGCGACGCCGGGAGGGTCTTGGCGCTTTGGGTGTTCTCGTCATTGACGGCACCGACCGGACGGACCACCACGTCGCCGTTGCTCCCGGCCATGATCTGGGTGAAGGCCTGGCTCAGCGTGTCGGTGAAGATCAGCGACCCGGCGACAAACGCAACGCCCAGGACTATCGCGAAGCCGCTCATCAGCAGCCTCAGCTTGCGAGCCATCAGGCTCTTCCAGCCAGCACGAAGCATGGCTCAGGACCCCTGCTGAACGAGGCGTCGGTCGAGGCGCTTCATCCGCTCCAGCACCAGGTCCGAGGTCGGCTGGCGCAGCTCGTCCACGATCTGGCCGTCGGCCAGGAAGACGACCCGGTCCGTATGGCTCGCGGCGACCGGGTCGTGGGTCACCATCACGATGGTCTGCCCGAACTCGTCGACAGAGCGGCGGAGGAACTTCAGCACCTCCAGGCCGGACATCGAGTCGAGGTTGCCGGTCGGCTCATCGGCGAAGATGACCTGTGGCCTGCTGAGCAGGGCCCGGGCGCAGGCGACCCGCTGCTGCTGGCCGCCGGAGAGCTCCTTGGGCAGGTGGTCGAGCCGGTCGCGCAGGCCGACCGTGTCGATGACCATGTCATACCAGTCCTGGTCGGGCTTGCGGCCCGCGATCGCCATCGGGAGCACGATGTTCTCCTGGGCGCTCAGCGTCGGAACCAGGTTGAGCGACTGGAAGATGAACCCGATCCGGTCGCGTCGCAGCTGGGTCAGCGCCTTGTCCTTCAGCCCGCTCAGCTCGACGTCGCCGATGAACACCTGGCCCGCGGTCACCGAGTCCAGGGCGGCCGAGCAGTGCAGCAGGGTGGACTTGCCAGAGCCCGACGGCCCCATGATCGCGGTGAACTCGCCGGCCGCAAGGTCGAGGCTGACGTCGTCCAGGGCCACCACCCTGGTCTCCCCCTCGCCATAGACCTTTGACAGCCCAACGGCTCTGGCCGCTGGCAGCACAGTGGCGGTGCCCGTCGAGATCGCGGTGGACGACGTACTCATGAACTCTCCCCGGTGATGGACGATCGGCTTCAGAGCTGTCTGAGCCGTTCTCAAGCCTAGGGCGGGATCCGGTTGACCACAGGAGGGTTCGACCCCGAGTCAACCCTGAAAGAACCCTGAGCCGGCCCTGAGCCGCGGCGATGCCCTGCCGTGCAGGAGCCCTTGACCGCACCGCCACCCTCGTGGAGCATGCAACTGCCGAGACGCGGGGCGCAGCCGGCGCCGGAGGGGCAGGGAGCGCCATGAACACTGACGTGATTGTCGTAGGCGCCGGCCTGGCCGGGCTGGTCGCCGCC
>JBBRZQ010000019.1:0-48890 GCA_038236535.1 Actinomycetales bacterium | reverse complement strand
GCCAGGCCGCTGGCCCACGGCGTGCGGAGACCGGCAGCGTTCCGGGCGGGGGGCGGGGAGCTCGTCCACATCCCGGCCGGCACAAGGTGGAGCCTGGCAGGCCGACGGCGTCAGCGCCTGCTGGCGTACTCCTTCAGCAGACCGCGGCTGATGATCGTCTTCTGGATCTCACTCGTGCCCTCACCGATCAGCAGGAACGGCGCCTCGCGCATGAGGCGCTCGATCTCGTACTCCTTGGAGTACCCGTAGCCGCCGTGGATCCGGAACGAGTCCTCGACCACCTGGGCGCAGTACTCGGAGGCCAGGTACTTCGCCATCCCGGACTCGAGGTCGTTGCGCTCGCCGGAGTCCTTGAGGCGGGCTGCCCGCACCATCATCTGATGACCGGCCTCGATCTTGGTGGCCATCTCCGCCAGCCGGAACAGCACCGCCTGGTGCTCGGCGATCTTCTTGCCGAAGGTCTCACGCTGCTGGGAGTAGGCGATCCCGAGCTCGAACGCCCGCAGAGCGACCCCGCAGGCCCGCGCGGCGACGTTGACCCGGCCCACCTCGACGCCATCCATCATCTGGTAGAAGCCCTTGCCCGGTTCACCGCCCAGGATCTGGTCGGTCGTGGTGACGTAGCCGTCCAGGATGAGCTCGGTGGTGTCAACGCCCTTGTAGCCCATCTTCTCGAGCTTGCCCGGGATGCTCAGCCCGGGAGCCGTCTCACCGAAGCCGGCCTCCTTCTCACAGAGGAACGTGGTCATGTTCTTGTAGACCGAGTCTCCGCCGTTGTCGGTCTTCACCAGCACCGCAACGAGATTCGAGGTTCCGCCGTTGGTCAGCCACATCTTCTGGCCGTTGATCGTCCACTTACCGTCACCGCTGGCCACCGCCTTGGACTTGATCGCCGCCACGTCCGACCCGCAGCCCGGCTCGGACATGGAGAACGCTCCGCGGACCTCACCGGTGGCCATCCTGGGCAGGTACTTCTGCTTCTGTTCCGGGGTTCCGTGCTGGAGCAACAGGTAGGCGACGATGAAGTGCGTGTTGATGATGCCGCTGACACTCATCCAGCCGCGGGCGATCTCCTCCACGCACAGGGCGTAGGTGAGAAGCGACTCGCCGAGGCCGCCGTACTCCTCGGGGATCATCAGGCCGAAGATCCCCATCTCCTTCATGCCCTCGACGATCTGGGTCGGGTACTCGTCCTTGCGTTCGAGGTCCATGGCGACCGGGATGATCTGCTCGTCGACGAACTGGCGCACCAGCTTGAGCAGCTCGCTCTGCTCGTCGGTCAGGCCCTCGGTGTGCTGAAGTCGTGCCATCGCGGTATACCGCCCTCACCTGTGGAATCCGGGAACTATCAGCGAGTATGCCCGAGCCGCCCCGCTCGCGGGGCGGCGTTCGGGATGTGAGTCCCGACACGGAAAACCGATTGCGCCTGGCCGGGGGACGTGAAAGCCTTGAGGGTAGAACGCGTACCGACGGGGTGCGCCTGTTTCCAAGGAGGGCGGACAGATGTCAACGACTGTGCTGAGTTTCGCCTGCGCCCACTCCCTCCCCCTTCTTGGAGATACCCCTTGTCGCACCCTCGCTTTCCCGCTAACGACAGTTTTGACCCGCCGGACACCCAGCTGACCAGCCCGATCCCGGAGCCGCTGGCCCTGGGATCCGCGGAGCACCCCGCGCTGACGGATGACCGGCGCAACGGCCTGTTTGCCGTCGACACCATCCCCGATGGACCGCCCGAGGGCGACCGCTGGACCAGCTGGGATGGCGCCCAGCACGGTCCCGGCCCACGACCCGGCTGGGTGATCACCGACCTCGGCGCGGTGGACGAGGATCTGGGCATCCTGAAGTCCGGCAAGGAGGCCGACGTCCACGTGGTCCACCGCTGGCTCCCACATCAGCATCTGGACACAGGCCACGTCGGTGTGTACATGGCCGCCAAACGCTTCCGTGACTCCGAGCACCGGATGTTCCACCGGGACGCCGGGTACCTCGAGGGCCGCCGGGTTCGGCGCAGCCGCGAGATGCGCGCCATGGCACGACGAACCGAGTTCGGCAAGCAGCTGATCTCGGGCCAGTGGGCCTACGCCGAGTTCAACGCCCTCAGCGAGCTCTGGAGCCTCGGCCTGCCGGTCCCCTACCCCGTCCAGATCGACGGCACCGAGGTGCTGATGGAGTTCGTCGGGGACCAGGGACCCTCCGGCACAGCTGCCCCCCGGCTGGCCCAGACCCGTCCCGAGCCGGCCTTGCTCAACGACCTCTTCGAGCAGTTCCACACTGTCATGAGCGCGCTGGCCACTCGTGGCTGGGCTCATGGCGACCTGTCGCCCTACAACGTGCTGCTGCACGAGGACCGGCTCGTGATCATCGACTGGCCACAGATCGTTGACATCATCGGCAACCCGCGCGGGCCGGAGTTCCTGCAGCGCGACTGCCACAATATGTGTGCGTGGTTCGCTTCCCGCGGCCAGGTCGTCGACGAGGAAGCGATCTTCGGCGACTTCATGGCTGCGGCCATGTCCCGCTGGTGAACAGGAGCTGTCCCGGACGTGAGCACCGACATCACCCGCCGTGCCGTCCTGGCCGGCGCCGTGGCCCTCCCGTGGCTGGCCGCCTGTAGCAGCCCGGGGACGCCGGCCGGGACCGACCTGTCGGAGGGCACGTTCGCCTCCAGGTTCTGGCCGGGCCACGAGGTGCGATGGCGTCTGGCCCGGCCTGCCGCCACGGCCGGCAGGGGTGCTGCCGGACCACCCCAGCCGGTGGTGGTGGCTCTGCACGGTCGTGGGGGCGATGCCGACTGGCCTTTCAGCAGCGTCCACATCGAGCGCCACGTCACGGCGAGCGGCCTGGCCGTGGCGACGGTCGATGGCGGCGACTTCTACTGGCATGCAAGGAGATCCGGCATCGACCCTGGCAGCATGGTCGTCCACGACCTCCTGCCCCTGCTGGCCGGCAAGGGGATCGCCACCGCCCGCATCTGCCTGATCGGGTGGTCGATGGGCGGGTATGGAGCACTGCTCCTGGCCAGCAGGCTCGGACCTCGCCGGGTGGCCGGGGTGGTCGCCACCAGCGCTGCGCTGTGGCAGTCGCCCGGCGACAGCGCGCCCGGCGCCTTTGACGACGCCAGGGACTTCGCCCGCAACGACGTGTTCAGCATGCGAGCCGTGCTGGCCCGGATGCCGGTCCGCCTGGACTGCGGGCGTGACGACCCGTTCGTCGTGGCCAACCGGGCCTTCGCCCGCGGGCTCCCCTCAGCGGTCGCCACCTTCGATGCCGGCGCACACACCGAGGAATACTGGACCGCTCACGCAGCGGCCCAGATGAGCTGGCTTCGTCTCCACGCCCGGGGAGGTCGTGGCCGCTGAGGTGGACCTCAGCGGCCAGATTACTCAGGCGCTGGGCCGCTCCCACATCTGATGGCGGGTCATCGCTGCCGCGCGTCCCTTGGCCGAGATCACCAGGGCCATCTTGCGCGAGGCCTCGTCGATCATCTCGTCGCCGAGCATCACCGCGCCCAGCTTGCCACCGGCCTCCGAGGTGAAGAAGTCGTAGGCGTCCAGGATGTTCTCGGCGTGGTCGTAGTCGCTCTGGCGGGGGCTGTAGACCTCGTTGGCCGGCTCGAGCTGACCCGGATGAAGGACCCACTTCCCGTCGAACCCGAGGGCCGCGGACCGTCCGGCCACCCGGCGGTAACCCTCGATGTCCTTGATCTGCAGGTAGGGCCCGTCGATGGCCTGCTTGTCGTAGGCGCGGGCCGCCATCAGGATCGACATCAGGATGTGGTGGTAGGCATCGCCCACGTCATACCCCTGCGGCTGCTCACCGACCACGAGGCTCTTCATGTTGATGGAGGCCATGAAGTCGGCCGGCCCGAAGATGATCGTCTCGACCCGCTGGCTGGCCGCCGCGATGGCGTTGACGTTGGTCAGGCCCAGGGCGTTCTCGATCTGCGCCTCGATGCCGATCCTGCCGACCTCGAGACCCATGGACTTCTCGATCTGGGTCAGCAGCAGGTCCAGGGCCACCACCTGCTCACGGGTCTGGACCTTCGGCAGCATGATGGCGTCGAGGTTGGCGCCGGCCCCCTCGACGACCTCCACCACATCGATATACGTCCAGGGTGTCGTCCAGTCATTGACCCGCACCGACCGGATCGTGTCGCCCCAGCCGCCCTCGTTCAGGGCCGCGACGATGTTCTTGCGCGCGTCCGGCTTGGCCAGCGGCGCTACCGCATCCTCGATGTCCAGGAAGACCTGGTCGGCACCCAGGCCTTTGGCCTTGTCGATCATCTTGGTGCTGGAGCCGGGAACCGCGAGGTTCGAGCGGCGTGAGCGCAGGGGGCGTGCGGACAGGTCGGTCGTCAAAGGCACAGAGGTCATAGTGGGAGGCTACCCAGCGCTCTGCCGGCCCGCCACCGACGCGCTGGGGTGACCTTCCCCACGTGGGGAAAACGGCGCGCACTAGGCTCATGGCGTGACTGACCTGAATGCGCTTCTCTCCGAGGCAGGTAAGAAGTCCGGACTGCTGTGGATCGACATCCCCGGCGACCGGGCCTGGCCTGCGTGGCACGTGTGGCTGGATGACACGGCCTACGTGCTCACAGGACCCGGTGAGCAGAGTCTTCCGGCGCTTCCCGCGGACCTGGCGCTGACCTTCCGAAGCAAGACCACCGGCGGGCGACTGGTCACGGTTCCGGCCCGCGCCGGCGTCGTCAGACCCGATGACGAGCGCTGGGAGGCCGTGACCACGGCGATGAAGGGATCCCGCCTCAACGCCCCGGCTGGCGACATCATCCAGCGCTGGGCCACCGAGGCCACCATCTACGCGCTGACGCCCCAGGGCGAGGCCCTGCAGGGGCCGGATAACTACTCTCAGCAGTCTGGTGCCGCTCAGGTGCCGACAAGTCCGGCCACCACGCGCACCTGGCACCCCTGGCATATCAACGGCCGGCCGAAGTGGCGTCGCGGCACTCGCCGCTGAGCCAGATACCCTTGGCGTCGTGAGCCCCATGACGCGCGTCTTCGTCGCACGCCTGGCAGCGTTGAGCGTGTTCGACCCACTCGGCGATCAGGTGGGCCGTGTTCGTGATGTGGTCGTTCATTTCAGCTCAAGTCGCCGGGCCCCGTCCGTGATCGGTCTGGTGGTCGAGGTCCCGGGCCGGCGCCGGGTCTTCGTGCCGATGACCCGGGTCACCAGCGTCGACGCCGGGCAGGTCATCACCACCGGGCTGGTCAACATCCGCCGGTTCGAGCAGCGGACCGGCGAGACCCTGGCGCTCGCCGAGCTGTTCGAGCGCAAGATCCGGGTCAGCACCGAGGAAGAGTCCTTCGAGGCCACGGTCGAGGACATCGCCATCGAGCAGGAGCCCAACCGGGACTGGGTCATCGTCAAGGTTTTCGCCCGCAAGGGATCTGGCGGTACGCGCAGCCTCACCAGGCTCGGCCGGCGTCGCGGCGAGACCGTGCTGGTGGACATTCACGAGGTGACCGGACTTCAGCAGGAGACCGAGGATCAGGGCGCCGAAAAGCTGCTCGAGAGCTACGAGGACCTGAAGCCCGCCGACCTCGCCGAGGTCATCCACGACCTCAGCCCCAAGCGCCGCGCCGCGATGGCCGATGCGCTCGACGACGACCGGCTCGCCGACGTTCTGGAAGAGCTGCCCGAGGACGACCAGGTCGAGATCCTGCGTGGTCTGGGCAGGGAGCGGGCCGCCGACATCCTCGAGACGATGCAGCCCGACGACGCGGCCGACCTGCTGCTGGAGCTGTCACCGGAGAACGCCGAGGAGCTTCTCCGGCTGATGGAGCCTGACGAGGCTGCTGACCTGCGCCGTCTGCTCGCCTACGACGAGGACACCGCCGGGGGGCTGATGACAACCGAGCCGGTCATCCTCGGCCCCGAGGCCACCATCGCCGAGGCACTGGCCGTGGTCCGTCGCGTCGAGCTCTCGCCCGCTCTGGCCGCCACCGTCTTCGTCTGCCGCCCGCCGCTGGAGACGCCGACCGGCAGGTACCTCGGGCTGGTCCACATCCAGCGCCTCCTGCGCGACCCGCCACACGCGTCCATCGGCAGCATCCTGGACAAGGACCTGGAGCCATTGCCCCCGAATGCGCCGATCGGCCGGGTCACCCGGATGCTGGCGACCTACAACCTGGTCGGCGTCCCCGTGGTGGACAAGGACGGCCGGCTCCTCGGCGCCGTGACCGTGGACGACGTGCTCGACCATCTGTTGCCCGAGGACTGGCGCGAGGAACGCCACGAAGATCACCACGAAGAGCAGCAAGAGGTGACCCATGGCACGTGAACGTCTTCGCAGTGCCCCCCGGCTGGATCAGCCACGCGAGGCAAGGCGCAGCCTGTTCAGCGCGTCACAGAGGGACCCAGACACCTTCGGGCGGTTCGCCGAGAAGTTCGCCCGCTACATGGGAACGGCCAGGTTCCTCGTCTACATGACGGTGTTCGTGACGGTCTGGGTCACGGTCAACGTCATCGGCATCCTGGGCTACAAGTGGGACGTCTACCCGTTCATCTTCCTCACCCTCCTGCTCAGCCTGCAGGCGTCGTATGCCGCGCCGCTGATCCTGCTGGCCCAGAACCGTCAGACGGACCGTGACCGGGTCGCCCTGGAGCAGGACCGGGCCAGCAACGAGCGAAACCTGGCCGACACGGAGTTCCTGACCCGTGAGGTCGCGTCCCTTCGAATTGCCTTGCGGGACATGGCTACCCGTGACTTCCTCCGATCCGAGCTCCGCTCCCAGCTGGACGAGATGGAGGAGCGGGGAATACGGCTGAAGGCGCAGCGGCGGCGGTCCGGATCAGAGGATGCCTCGCCCGGTGAACGAAAGAGCTCAAAACCCACTTAGCATTGAGTCATGCCAGTTCCGTCGCAGGATGCCCTGCTCACTGCCCTTTCCACGGTCATCGACCCCGAGATCCGCAAACCCGTCACCGAGCTCGGGATGGTCGAGTCGGTCGCCGTCGATGAGTCCGGTCTCGCATCGGTCACCATCCTGCTGACGGTCTCCGGCTGCCCGCTCAAGGAGACCCTGACCAACGACACCACCGCAGCCCTGCTGACGGTCGACGGCGTCAGCAGCGTGAAGGTGACCCTCGGGGTGATGAGCGACGAGCAGCGCACCGAGCTGCGCACCCAGCTGCGCGGCGGCAACACCGAGCGCGAGATCCCGTTCGCCAAGCCCGGCAGCCTCACCAGGGTCTACTGCGTGGCCTCCGGCAAGGGCGGCGTCGGCAAGTCGACGGTGACCGTCAACCTGGCTGTCGCCATGGCCCAGCAGGGCCTGAGAGTCGGAGTCGTCGACGCCGACGTCTACGGCTTCTCGATCCCGCGCATGCTCGGCACCGAACGACGTCCGACCCAGGTCGACGACATGATCCTGCCTCCGCTGGCCCACGACGTGAAGGTCATCTCGATCGGGATGTTCGTCCCCGGCAACCAGCCCGTCGTCTGGCGCGGGCCCATGTTGCACCGGGCGCTCCAGCAGTTCCTGGGCGACGTGTTCTGGGGCGACCTCGACGTGCTGCTGCTCGACCTGCCGCCCGGGACCGGCGACATCGCCATCTCGGTCGCACAGCTGATCCCGAATGCCGAGATCCTGATCGTGACCACCCCCCAGAAGGCCGCAGCAGAGGTGGCCGAGCGGGCCGGATCCATCGCCCTTCAGACACATCAGCGGGTCGCCGGGGTCATCGAGAACATGTCCTGGCTGGAGCTGCCGGACGGCACCCACCAGGAGATCTTCGGATCAGGCGGCGGCCAGGTGGTCGCCGACTCGCTGACCCGCGTCATCGGCGCGCCGGTCCCGCTGCTGGGCCAGATCCCGCTGGACACGCTGCTGCGCGAGGGCGGCGATATCGGCATGCCGGTCGTACTGAGCGAGCCGTCCAGCCCGTCGGCAGTCGTCCTGCGAGGGATCGCCCGCGGCCTCGCGACCCGCTCCCGCGGACTGGCCGGTCGCTCGCTCGGACTGACCCCGGCGGGCCGCTAACGGGGTGTGCGGCGCCCTCTGGGCGCCCGCACACAGGTCCGGCTCGGAACGGGCGCCAAGACGGGACGCCATAGGTCTTCAGCCCTAGGTGGCGTCCTCGTCATAGGGGGTGGGCTTGTCCGGGTCGTGGTGCGTGAAGGACGAGGGAGCCTTGAAATCGCCCTCCGGCGCGTCATCGGCGGAGGACTGCTTGTCCTCCTCGGCGCCGTCGTCCATGAGCGCCTCACGAACGATGCGACGCGGGTCGTACTGCCGGGGGTCGTACTGCTTCCAGTCGACGTCGTCGAAGTCCGGGCCCATCTGCTCGCGAAGCTGCACTTTGGCCGTGTCCGCCATGCCACGCACCTGCCTCACGAGCTTGGCGAGCTTGGCTGAGTACTCCGGCATCCGGTCAGGACCGATCACCAGAAGGGCAGCGATCACCAGGATCACGAACTCCCAGCCATTGATGTCGAACACGTGTGAACCTGGCTCCCGCCCTATCGTGGTGGTGCTTGGTGGTCCGGCGCTCAGCCAGCGGCTTGCAAGGTCATCTTGACAGTGCGTTCCTTGTTTCCCCGACGAACGGTCAGCTCCACTGTCTCACCGACCGACTTGGCCCGGATGGCGACCACGAACTCGTCGGGTCCGGTGACCGGTCGCCCGTCGAACTTGAGAATCACCTCACCCGGCCGCAGACCTGCCTTGTCGGCCGGGCCGCCCTTGGTGATCGGCGGGCTGCCGTTCTGGGCAGTGGCCGAGATCTTGACCCCCTCGCCCCTGTAGGTGGTGTCGATCAGGACCCCGATCACCGGATGGGTGGCCTTGCCGCCGGCGATCAGCTGCTCGGCGGTCTTGCGGACCTGGTCGCTGGGAATCGCGAAACCCACGCCGATGTTGCCCGACTGCGCATCGCTGCTGGAGCTCGCCACCCGCGCGATCGCGGAGTTCACGCCGATGACCCGGCCGTCCATGTCGAGCAGCGGCCCGCCGGAGTTGCCCGGGTTGATGGCGGCATCGGTCTGGATGGCGTTGATGAACGAGGCACCTGACGCTCCGGCCCCGCTCGCGGTCACCGGGCGGTTCAGCGCGCTGACGATGCCGCTGGTGACCGTGTTGTCCAGGCCCAGCGGAGCACCCACGGCGATCACCGGATCGCCCACCAGCACAGCCGAGGACGCACCCAGCACGAGCACCGGCAGGTTGCGCCGGTCCACCCGGATCACGGCCAGGTCGTAGGACTCGTCCCGGCCGATGACCGTGGCAACCGAGCTCTTGCCGTCGGAGAAGAGCACGGTGATCTTGCCCTTGGAGGTGGCAGCGTCAACCACGTGGTTGTTGGTCAGGATGTAGCCGTCCTTGCGCATGACGAAGCCCGAGCCGGTGCCCGACACGGAGGGCCCCTCGACCTTGATGGTCACCACACTGGGCAGGATCTTGGCCGCGATACTGGCGATGGACCCTTGCGGGCGGGCTACTGATCCGGTCGGCGCGGGCGGCAGCGACACACCGCCGCTGTCGACATTGCGGCTGACCAGGAAGGCGCCGGCCATGCCGCCGAAAAGAGCTGCCACCATCGCTATCGCGATCGCACCACCCACGATGGCCGAGATCACCCCGGCACCGAGGCCGCGCTGGCCCGGCGCGCCAGGCGTGATGGAGGCCCTGTCGGCCAATGGCGGATAGCCGGTCATCGGCCCGGAGACGACCGGCGGGTTCCCGTCAGGTGGCGGGCTCTGGTGCAGGAAGGGGCTGCCGGCCGGGGGCGGGTACGTGCTGATGGGGGTGGTGTTCTCGAGGCTCAGCTGCTCCGTGCGCTGCTCGGGGGCCGGCCCGTCGGGCCCGCCCGGCGGACGCTGTTCCTCATCCATGGGTCAATTGTGCCCATTGCCGGCTCATCTCGGCCACCCCAGCGCCGAGACTCATCTGGTCTCCGTGACCACTCGCCCCATCGCGAAGCCCCGGCGGGCCCGCGGCGGCGTGACGGTGACGGCCGGGCGGGGCGCTCGATGGGCCAGCGCTTCCCGCAGCTGCGAGCGCCCGCGGTGAATACGCGAACGCACGGTGCCGAGCTTGATCCCCAGGGTGGTCGCGATCTCCTCGTACGACAGTCCCTCGATATCGCACAGCACGACGGCGGCCCGAAAGTCGGCGGACAACGCGTCCAGGGCACGCTGGACGTCGTCGTCGAAGTGGGTGTCGGTATAGGACTGCTCGGGGCCCAGCTCGCGGGTGGGCAGCCGGGCGGCTGCATCATCTGAGAGCGCGTCGAACCGGATCCGCTGTTTGCGACGCATCTTGTCCAGGAAGGCGTTGGTCGTGATCCGGTGCAGCCAGCCCTCGAACGTGCCCGGCTGGTAGGAGTCGAGCGAGCGGAAGACCCGGATGAACACATCGTGGGTCAGGTCCTCGGCATCATGCTGGTTGCCGGTCAGACGGTAGGCAAGACGGTAGACCCTGGCCGAGTGCTCCTTCACGATCTCTTCCCAGGACGGCGCGACCCAGGACTGGGCCTGCGCACTGGGCAGCTCGAGCACTCGCTGCGCATCGGCGCGGTCACTCGTGGTGGTCACGTCATCTTTCCTTAGGCCGAGGGGTTCGATACCCACGATGTTTCCCGACCAACCTGTGAGGTTGCTGGGTAACACGGGTGGGTGAAGAGACGCGGCCGGGTGAGACCCGGGTGGCCGCAGCCTGCGGCAGGCGCCGCGCCCCGTCAGCCTCGTCCACCCTGCGCACGACGAGCAGTAGGGTGAAACCCATGAGCGCACAGAAACCGGCCAGCTGGGCCTACTCCGAAGAGTTCGTCGCGGAGACAGAGGTCATCGAAAAAGCCCGGGTGCGCAGCGAAGAGCTGGGCTGCGTCCCCGTCATGCCAGGCGTCGGCGCAGTCCTGCGGCTTCTGGCAGCGGCGGTCAACGCCAGATCCGTCGTCGAGGTGGGCACCGGAGCCGGCGTCTCAGGCCTGTGGCTGCTGTCAGGGATGCCGCCGGACGGCATCCTGACGACCATCGACATCCAGGCCGATCACCAGAGGGCAGCCAAACAGGCGTATGCAGCGGCCGGCATCGCCCCGCAGCGCTCCCGGGTCATCACGGGCAGGGCACTGGACGTGCTCCCCCGCCTGACTGACGGGGCATACGACATGGTCGTGATCGACGCGGACAAGGCCGAGTACCCGCAGTACGTCGAGCAGGCGCTGCGCCTGCTCCGTTCCGGCGGCGTTCTGGCGCTGGACAACATGTTGTGGCATGACAAGGTTGCCGACCCGGCCACCCGAGACGAGACCACGGCCACGCTCAGAGACCTCGGCAAGGCCCTGCGCGACGACGAGTCGCTGCTGCCGGCGCTGCTGCCGGTCGGCGACGGGGTCCTTGCTGCGGTCAAGCGCTGACCAGCCGCTTCAGCACTGACCAGCTCACTCCCGAACTGACCGGCTGCCTGCATCGAGGAGGACGGCACGTCTCAGGACTCGGAACGTCGATGAGCCCCCACCGGTATCCGGTCGGGGCTCATCGACGTTCCGAACTGTTGCTCAGAGACCTGAAAACGTGTCAGCTGACGCCGGGGCAACCCTGGATTGCCTTGCCCAACGCCGCGGCCTCGGCCGGCGTCATCTCGACGACCAAGCGTCCACCGCCCTCGATGGGCATGCGCAGCACGATGCCACGGCCCTCCTTGGTGACCTCAAGCGGCCCGTCTCCGGTCCTCGGCTTCATCGCCGCCATGGGTAATCCCTCTTCCGTTACTTGCCTGGAGTCCTTCTGGTAGGGGCGCGCGCGGCCCAAGACCTCCGTTGCACACTCTCTATGACCATTATCGTGCCAACCTCCCCCGCTAGGGAAATCTACATTGGACATTGCGGACATACTGCCATTGGCAGGTGCGTTCAGAGGCTGCTGACCCGACGCTTACAGCATCGTCACACCATCGAAACGAGGAGCTGACCACAGATGGCAGAGGTACTGCTCGACATCACCGAAGGCGTGGCCACGGTGACCTTCAACCGTCCCGAGGCGATGAACGCCATGGACACCCCGAGCAAGACTCTTCTGCTCGCAGCCCTCAGACAGGTGGCCGACGACCCCGAGGTCCGTTGCGTCGTCCTCACAGGCCTGGGGCGCGCATTCTGCGTGGGCCAGGACCTGCGCGAGCACATCAGCCTGCTCTCCAGCCGGGACCCGGCCCTGTGGGCCACGGTCCCGGAGCACTACAACCCCATCATCGAGCTGCTCGCCACCATGAACAAACCGGTCATCGCCGCGATCAACGGCATCGCCGCCGGCGCCGGCGCGTCCTTCGCCTTCGCCGCCGACCTGCGCATCATCGTGGACACCGGCGGCGTCAACCTGGCCTTCGCCGGCATCGCGCTCTCCTGCGACTCGGGCGCGAGCTGGACCCTGCCGCGACTGATCGGCACAGCCCGGGCCAAGGAGCTGCTGATGTTCCCGCGCACCGTCCCGGCGGCCGAGGCCCTCGAGGTCGGCCTGGTCAGCAGGGTGGTCAGCGAGACAGACCTGACCGCCGTCGTCGACGAGCTGGCCCGGACCCTGGCTGCGGGACCGACTCTGGCCTATGGCGCGATCCGGCGCTCGGTGGCCTACTCGTCGGGTCACCCGCTGAGCGAGTCGCTGGCCCAGGAGGCCGACCAGATGGCCTTGACCGGCGCAAGCCAGGACCATGCCACCGCGGTGGCCGCGTTTCTCGCCAAGGAGAAGCCGACCTTCCACGGTCGCTGAGCCGCGACCCTGCAGCTATGGCAGCGGTCCTGGCCGGCTGTGCTCTGGCCAGCTCAGGAGACGCGGCGCACCAGCGTGTAGCCGTCATCCCGGGAGACGAGCACATACCTCTTGCCCGGGTGCAGGGACTCGGCGTACTTCACCACATCGGGAAGCGGCGGCTTCCAGCCCTCGTCGTTGACCAGGAGGTACTCCGGCACCACCGGTGCGGCATTGCCGACATAGAACACCCGGGTCCGCTGGGTGAGCTTGCGCATCAGTCCCAGGTCGGTCTCGATCGTCACACCATCGGGAATTGCCGACAGCACCCGCTCCGCGGCCTGGGTACGAGGTGCCGGCGAGAAGGCAACCGGATTGACCAGATCGCGGAACTGGTAACGAGTGCAAAGGAACAGGGCCACCAGCAGCGCAAGCAACGGTGCCGCGCGGGCATACTCGCGCAACGGACGCCAGCTGTCGCGACGTGCTCGACGAACGCCGTCGATCAGGGCGGCAAAGACGATGGGCATGAGCATCAGGTCGTAGTGGAACCCCTGCCCCCAAAATGTCTGGTCGTTCACGATGAAGCGCCAGGCCAGGGTCGGCAGCACGATGACCAGCAGCGGCGACTGGGTGGCGATGAAGACCGTCACGGCGAGCAGCAGCAGGACCGTGGTGGCCTTGGGTACCGACGTCACCACATCCAGGGGCATCCCGAGAGTGCGCTGCAGCAGGGACCCGCCCGGCTGTGCCGCCAGCTCTGCCAGCCGCGACTGCTTGTCCCCGTCGCTGAAGTGAGGAATCAGCACCGTCATGGTGAGGGCGAACGAGGCGAGGCCGAAGGCTGCCAGGCCCGCGCCCCAGCGCCGGGCCCCGACCAGCACGAGAACCAGCCCAAGCATGAAGACAGTCAGCCCAAGGTCCTCCTGCACCAGGACCAGCGGAGCCGACCAGGCTGCCACGGCCTTCCAGCGACCCGCGAGATAAGCCTCGAGCGCGAACGCCAGCAGGGGCACCGCCAGGCACACTCCGTGGATCTCGAAGTTCAGGCCACCCTGGATGCCGTAGGACAGGCCGAACGCCAGTCCCACCGCGATCCCGGACCAGCGGCCCAGATGACGCATCCCCGCCCGGGTGATCGGCGCCACTGCCAGGGCGATCAGCACCGCCTGGCCCAGAAGCAGTGTCTGAGGCCCTGGGAAGAGCCGGTAGAACGGCGCAAAGACGGCGATGGCGGGGTTCCAGTGGTCGCCCAGGTAGTTGTGACCGGCGCCCTCGAGGTCGACGATCGGCGCCTGCAGGTGGGCATAGTGCCGGATCGCCTGCTCGAAGATGCCCAGGTCGAACGATCCGGCCGTCGGCCGCTCGAACCGGGCAAGAGCGAACACCGAGTAGATCGCGGCGAATACCAGCGCCATCACCCAAGGAAGCGCCCGCTCCCAGGCAGGCTGGGGCAGAGGCACAGCCCGGACAGCTGCCGCGTCAGGCCCAGTGCCGTTCACCGTCTCGATCCGGTCCACGACACCAGTGTCGCAGTGCTTCATCGAACGCCTCTCGGAAATGCCATTACGGCGGGTAGTCCACTGGCGGGACGAAGCGCAGCAGCGCCCAGACCCACCACACCTGACCGGCCAGGCCGGCGACGACAAGAAGCCCGGTCCGCCACCCGAGCAAGCGAGGTGCCCGGTCCCGCCAGCCACCGCCGACCAGCACCACGATGAGCGGGAACAGTGGCAGGAGATGCCGGAACAGGCTGGTCGACGGAGCATCCACCAGGATCAGGTAGGCGGTATAGGCCAGGGTCCAGACCCGCAGCTCGGTCCCGAGGCGCTCCGCCCACGGGCCGATGGTCATCGCGACGATGATCAGCAGTGCCACGGCGACCATGACCGCGTTCCAGGGCTCCGCCACATACTCCAGCCAGGGCCTGAGCAGCGCGACCGAGCCGCCAACCGACCAGGCGCCCATCGTGTCGGTGTAGGCCAGCGGGGAACCAGCCCCGATGCTGACGATCAGCGGCCACAACAGCCCGGCGGCACCGCAGGAGCCCAGCGCCGCCAGGCCCGACCATCCCTCGCGGGCGGTGATCGGGTCCTGGTCACGACGGCGCCAGCGCACGAACACCGCCACCAGCGCCACCACGGCCAGCGGCAACGCCATTGCCCTGGTCAGGCCGATCAGCAGGGCCAGGGCGGCCGCGATGAGCCAGCTTTCCTTGCTGATAGCCCACAGGAAGCCACACAGGAGCAGAATCGCCAGACTCTCGGTGTAGGCGATCTGGAAGGACGGTGACACCGGGCAGGCGGCGTAGACCGCGACTGCGGCCAGAGCCACCGTTGGTCCCACCCGATCGCGAAGCAACAGCCCCATCATGACCGCGGCGCCGAAACCCAGGAGCAGGGCCAGGCTGGAGCCGATCACCGGGAACCCCAGCCCGGTGATGTTCATCAGCACCCGGGACGACATCGGGAAGGCAGGGTAGAACGCCCAGGCGTTCTCCTGGACCGCGCCGGTGACCACGTCCACCGGCAACGCAGCCGGGTAGCCCACCTCGGCGATCTGGCGGTACCAGAAACCATCCCAGAGGACCGTCATCGAGAAGTAGTCCGGGTGCGGGCCGGTCCAGTTCACCGGTGCCTGGTATCGGGCGACGATGGCCACCAGGATCAGTGAGAAACCGCGGCAGAGCGCCCAGATCGCCAGCACCCTGACAATGAAGCTGCGTCTCATCCGCCACCCCGGTGACAACCGGCCAGATGGTCGTTCACCAGCCCGCAGGCCTGCATCCCGGCATACGCGGTGGTGGGACCGACGAAGACCACACCGTGCTGCTTCAGGGCCTTGGCCAGCGCTGTGGACTCGGCGGTGGTCGCCGGAACATCGGCGGAGGCGCGCGGACGAGGCCGCAGCGGCGGCGCGAAGGACCAGACCAGCTGATCGAGCCCGCCCTGATCGCGCAGTCGCAGCACTGCCAGGGCGTTGGTGACCGCAGCCCTGATCTTCAGCCGGTTTCGAACGATGGCCGGATCGGCCATCAGCCGTTCGACGTCGCGCTCACCGAAGGCAGCCACAGCCTCGGCCTCGAACCCGCAGAACGCCGCCCGGAATCCCTCGCGCTTGCGCAGGATCGTCAGCCAGGACAGACCGGACTGGAACGCCTCGAGGGTCAACCGCTCATACAGCGCGCTCTCACCGTGAACCGGGACACCCCACTCGTCGTCGTGGTAGGCGACGTACTCGGGCGTAGCGGCCGCCCACCAGCAGCGCGCCACGCCCTGGTCGTCAACCACGAGGCCGGGGCTGCTCACTCTCGATCCGAGGTGTGGGGACCCGGGCCGTCAGGCCCCGAGGCCCGCACGGCCTCGGCGGCCATCGCGTCGACGACCCGGCCGAACAACACCCTGTTGATGCGGTCTGTCAGGGGGGCCAGCAACCTGCCGAGGAAGGTCGGCCGGATCACGATGTTCTCCTGCCACAGCAGTCGCGTCTGCCGTCCCCCCGCGACAGGCAGCACCGTCACCTCGGCCCAGCCGGCCAGCAGACGCCCGACCTTGACCAGCCGAAAGGTGCCGGTTCCGGCCTCGGCCGGAGGAGACCATGCGGTGATCCGCATGGCATCGGAGAAGCGCAGACGACCCACGCCGGTCAGCCCGGCAAAGGACCAGCCGACCTCGGTGGGCCCCGGGTCCAGCCGCATGGTGGTCAGCGGTATCCAGCGTGCATGGCCCGCCCAGTCGGTGACCACATCCCACACCTGAGCCGGCGGTGCGGCGACGGTCCGCTCGATCATGAAAGTCCCCATCGGCGGCCGCTACTCCCGTGGCTCGCTGCCGGCCTCGGGCGGGTCGGCGACCACCGCCGACGAGGCACTGCCGGCCTCGGGCGGGTGCGCCGGCCCTGGGGACGAGGCGCTGCTGACCTCGGGCGGTTCCACGGGTGCTGACGACGAGTCTCCGGCGCCGGCCAGGGTGGCAACCTGCGACTCCAGCTCGCGGACCCGTGCGCTGAGAGCGTCGATCACCTCATCGACCTCATCCATGCGGTATCCCCGCAGTGCCTGGTCGAAACGCAGGTGCGCCATCTCGTCGACGGACAGCGGACCGTCCGAGATGCCGACGAAGGACCGGCTGGACGTGGGGTCGGCCATGAAACCACCTATCTTGCCCAACACCGCAGCGGTGGTCAGGCCGATCAGCAGCACGACGATGAGCACAAAAATCAAGATCACGACATGATCGTGTCATGCCTCGCCTTGTTTCCTGCGGTCGCGACCTTCGCCTGCGCGGCCGGACGTTCTCGCCAGGGCAGACTGGTCTGCTGGCCATCATCAACCGGACCCCTGACTCCTTCTATGACGCCGGCCGATATCTCGATGACGAGGTCGCCCTTGCCGCGGTGTCCCGCGCCGTCGCCGACGGAGCCGACGCGGTCGACGTCGGCGGGGTCAAGGCAGGCCCGGGGCCCGAGGTCAGCGCTGCCGAAGAGCTGGGCAGGGTGGTCTCCTTCATCGCAGCCGTGCGTGAGAGGTACCCGGACCTGGTGATCAGCGTGGATACCTGGCGGGCCGAGGTGGCAGATGCGGCCTGTGACGCCGGGGCAGACCTGATCAACGACGCCTGGGCAGGTCACGACCCCGAGCTCGCCGCCGTGGCCGCGGCCCATGGTGCGGGGTACCTGTGCGCGCACACCGGTGGCCATCCACCGCGCACCGACCCGCACCGGGTCCGCTACCAGGACGTGGTCTCCGAGACGGTCGCCGATCTGAGCCGCCAGGCCGAGGCGGCCATCACTGCCGGCGTACGCAGGGACGGCCTGCTGATCGACGCGGCGCAGGACTTCGGCAAGAACACGTACCACTCGCTCCAGGTCACCGGGCAGGTCAGTGCGCTGGTCGAGACCGGATGGCCGGTACTGCTGGCGGTATCCAACAAGAAGTTCATCGCCGAGGCCCTGGGGCTGGACGGGCCCAAGTCCGACCGCCTCACCGGAACCATCGCGACCACCGCCGTCGCCGCCTGGGAGGGCGTGCGGATGGTGCGGGCGCACGACGTCGCCCAGACCCGGCAGGTCCTGGACATGGTCACCGCCCTGCGCACCGGCATCCCCGCACTGGCCAGGCGGGCGCTCGCGTAGGGGGCCTGGCCCCGAGTAGGGCCGGGCTGCTGGCCAGGCCCTACTCGGGGCGCTTGGCAGCCGTGTCGTTGTCGCCGTTGACGATGATGCGCACGGCTTCGTCGACGTCGTCGGTGACGTGCAGGAGGTCGATGTCTGCCAAGGTGATCGTTCCGCTGGCCGCGGCGGTCTCGCGCAGCCAGGTCAGCAGGCCACCCCAGTACGCCGTGCCCATCAGCACGAGCGGGAACGAGGTGACCTTGCGGGTCTGCACCAGTGTCACCGCCTCGAAGAGCTCGTCCAGGGTGCCGAAGCCCCCGGGCAGGACGATGAATCCCTGCGCGTACTTGACGAACATGGTCTTGCGTGCGAAGAAGTACCGGAAGTTGACGCCGAGGTCGACATAGCGGTTCAGTCCCTGCTCGAACGGCAGCTCGATACCGAGACCCACCGAGGTGCCGCCGGCCTCAAGAGCGCCCTTGTTGGCGGCCTCCATGGCGCCGGGGCCGCCGCCGGTGATGACGGCATAACCGGCCTGCACCAGGGCCTGGCCGACCGCAACGCCCAGGGCGTAGTTCGGGTCAAGCGCTTTGGTGCGCGCGGAACCGAAGACGCTCACTGCCGGGCCGAGTTCGGCGAGCGCGCCAAACCCCTCGACGAACTCGCTCTGGATCCTCAGGACCCGCCAGGGGTCGGCGTGCAGCCAGTCGGCCGGCCCGGCGTTGTCCAGCAACCGCTGGTCGGTGGTGGTCGGTGGCACCTGGCTGCGACGCAGCGTGACGGGGCCGGTGAGGTAGTCGTAGCTCTTCTCGGTCACGACACCAACCTATGCCGGTGCTGGAGCCAGCCAGCGCAACAATGCTGCCTCGGCGCCCACCAGCTGGTGCACCGGGCAGTGTTCCTGATCGTGGTGAGCCCAGTTCGGGTCACCAGGCCCGAAGTTGACCGCCGGGATCGACAGCTCGGAGAACCGCGCCACGTCCGTCCATCCCTGCTTGGCGAAAACCGGCACCCCCAACGCCTCCACGAAGGCGCCAGCCGCCGGCAGGTGCAGCCCCGGCCTGGCGCCGTCCGCGATATCGGTGACCTTGATGGCATACCCGTCGAACAGCTCGTGGACATGGGCCAGGGCCTGCGCGCCGGACTTGTCCGGGGCGAACCGGTAGTTGACGGTGACCACACACTCATCGGGGATGACGTTGCCGGCGCTCCCTCCCCGGATGCCGACCGCGCTGAGCGCCTCCCGGTAGTCGAGCCCGTCCACCGTGATGGTCTGTGGTTCATAGGCCACCAGCCGGCCCAGCACGGTCAACGCCTCATGGACGGCGTTCTGGCCGTTCCAGGGACGTGCCGAGTGTGCTGCTCTGCCGGTGACGGTGACCTCTACCCGCAGGGTGCCGTTGCAGCCGCCCTCGATCACGCCGTCCGTCGGCTCGAGCAGCACCGCGAAGTCGGCCTCCAGCAGGTCCGGGCGGCGATGTCCCAGCCGGGCCAGGCCGTTGAGCTCGGCCTCGATCTCCTCACAGTCGTAGAACACGTAGGTGAGGTCGCGGTTCGGCTCGGGCAACAGGGCGGCAAGGCGCAGCTGGACAGCCACCCCGCCCTTCATGTCACAGGTCCCGCGACCGACAAGATCGCCGCCCTCACGGCGCGTCGGCAGGTTCGGCGGGTCGGTCAGCGGCACCGTATCCAGATGACCCGCCAGCACGACGCGCTCGCCCCTGCCCAGATGGGTACGGGCAACAACGGCATTGCCGTCCCGGATCACCTCAAGGTGGGCCAGCGGGCGCAGGGCGGCCTCAACCGCGTCGGCGATATCCGCCTCGTGGCCGCTGACAGACTCGATATCGCACAGGGCAGCTGTCAGGGTGACGACATCGGTTCCCAGATCAAGACGGGGCGTGGATGACTTGGTGGAGGACATGAGAGGCAGGGTATCCGGCGGGGGTCAACGCACACAGGACCCTCACCTAGTCTGGTGACCATGACGAGCGAGCGCAGCGCGTGGGGATACGGACTGGCCACGGTGACGAACAGCGGGCAGGTCCTCGATACCTGGTACCCGTCCCCTGCCCTGGGACCCGCTGACCTGGAGGACCCGTACGGCCCCCCGGCTGAGCTCGCGGCGGCTGCCAAGGATGACCCGCGCCGGGATGTGCGGGTCCAGGTGGTCCATGTCGCCATCGATCTCGATGCCGCGCCTGCGACCCCCTCGGACGCCTACCTGCGTCTGCACCTGCTCTCGCACTGCCTGGTCCGGCCCAACACGCTCAACCTTGACGGGATCTTCGGAGTCCTCAACAACGTCGTATGGACCAACGTCGGGCCCTGCCCCGTGGAGGACTTCGAGCGCACCCGGATGCGCCTGCGCGACTCCGGCCCGGTCCAGGTCTTCAGCATCGACAAGTTCCCCCGGATGACGGACTACGTGGTCCCCAGCGGCGTCCGGATCGCCGACGCCTCCCGGGTGCGGCTGGGCGCCCACCTCGCCAGTGGCACCACCGTGATGCACGAGGGCTTCGTCAACTTCAACGCCGGAACTCTGGGGACCTCCATGGTCGAGGGCCGCATCGTGGCGGGCGTCGTGGTCGGCGACGGCTCGGACATCGGCGGCGGGGCCTCGATCATGGGAACGCTGTCCGGGGGTGGCAAGGAAAAGATCAGCATCGGTGAGCGCTGTCTGCTGGGCGCCGAGTCGGGGATCGGTATCTCGCTCGGTGATGACTGCATCGTGGAGGCCGGCCTCTACGTCACGGCGGGCACCAAGGTGACCTTGCAGGACGGACGAGTGCTCAAGGCCCGAGAGCTCTCCGGCAGCTCGGGGATGCTGTTCATCCGTAACTCCGTCACCGGCACCGTCGAGGCCCGTTCCCGCTCCGGCGCCGGCATCGCCCTGAACTCTGCCCTCCATGCCAACCACTGAGCCGCGGATCGCCCGCCAGTCGATCCGTCGTGGCCGGCGCCGGCGGCGCTGGGTCGGCCGGATCGTTCTGCCGCTCATCCTCATCATGGTGGGCGGCGCCGGCTACATCGCCTTCACCACCATCAAGACGAACTTCGGTGAACCGTCATGCCGCGCCACGGCGCTGGGACGCAGCGTCACCTTCAGCCCCGAACAGAGTGCCAACGCGGCCACGATCACCGCGATCGCCCTTAAACGCGGCCTGCCCGCCCGGGCCGCCACGATCGCCAACGCGACCGCGATCGTCGAGTCAAAGCTGCGCAACCTCAAGTACGGAGACCGTGACTCGCTCGGACTGTTCCAGCAGCGACCGAGCCAGGGATGGGGCACCGTGGACGAGGTCCTGGACCCGGTGCACGCGACCAACAAGTTCTACGACGCGCTGATCAAGGTCGACGGCTACCAGGCCATGGTCATCACCCAGGTGGCCCAGGAGGTCCAGCACAGCGGGTTCCCGCAGGCCTATGCAGACCACGAGGAGGAGGGGCGCATCCTCGCCTCGACGCTGGCCGGCCACTCCCCCGGCGGCTTCGGCTGCCGGCTGGACGGGGCCACTGCCAGCACCGCCGCGCCGGTCATTGCCGCTGACCTCACCGCCGAGATGGGGGTGACCGCCACTGTCGCGGGGCGCGAGGTGCTGGTGACCGGCCGCAACACCCAGCAGGCCTGGGCTGCGGGTTCCTGGGCGGTGGCGCACGCCGAGGTCGACGGCATCACCTCGGTGACCGTGGGCAACCGCACCTGGACCAGGGCGCGTGGTGAAAGCGCGTGGTCGTGGGACACCGCAGCCAGGCCCATTGCGGCAACCTCGGTGAGAATCACCCGGTTTTGAGCGTTCGGTGTGACATAGGGTTTTTGACGCCACATCTCTGAGCGCCCTGGCACCGAAGGGAGAGCCCGTGCCCCTCACATCACTGCGATTCCTGGGTCTGTGCGCCGGTCTGGCCGTCGCCCTCCCCCTGGGGCTGCTCATCCTGTGGCGTCAGGCACCCCGGCGCTCACACTGGGCTCCCGCGGTGTTCGTGGTCGGGGTCCTGCTGGCTCAGGCGACCGCCGTCACTGCGGTCGCCGTGAGCGTCAACCGGGACTATGGCTTCTACCCCACCTGGTCATCGCTCTGGGGAACCCCGACGGCACCACCGGTGGTCAGCGCGGGGACGCGTCTGGGGCTGAACGCCGTGGTGGGCACCAGTCGAAAGGTCCCGCCGCTGACCTCTGGGCCGGCCTCCGAGATCGGACGCTACGAGCGGATCACCCTCAACGGCCGGCAGTCGGGCGTCTTCTCGACTGTGATGACCTGGCTGCCTCCGCAGTACCACGACCGCCGGTACGCCAAGGTCCGCTTCCCCGTGGTGATGGTGCTGGGCGGGGCTGAGGTACGCATACCGTTCGTCGTCGGGCGTCTCAACTTCGCCACCGTGGCAAGCCAGGAGATCCGCAGCGGCCGGGTGGCGCCCTTCGTCGCGGTGTTTCCCGAGATGAACGTGGCGATGCCTGTCGAGACTGAGTGCACGGACTACCCCGGAGGCCCCCAGGCGTTCACCTGGCTCAGCCAGGATGTGCGGAACTGGGCTACCTCGACACTGCGCGTCTCCAGCGACGGCCGACGCTGGAGCGTGATGGGCTGGTCCACCGGTGGCTACTGCGCCTCGTTGTTGCACCTTCGCGAACCCGCGCGCTTTGCCGCGGCCGCCTCGGTGGAGGGCTACTACCTGCCTGGTCCGGGCCCGAGCAACGGCAATCTGGGTCAGCTCCTGAAGCAGTACCCAGCCCTCGCGAACGAGAGCTCCCCCACCTGGCTGATCGAGCACCACCCGCCGGCCCGGGTGCACCTCCTGGTGATGAGCTCGAACACCGACCCGCAGTCGTTTCCACAGGCCCAGCGGTTCCTGGCCCGCGAGCGAAACGTCCCCGGCATACAGCCGTATCTCGTCCAGAACGTCGGACACTCACTGGACGGATACGCCTCTGTGGTGCCGCCGATCCTGGACTGGCTGGCAGCAGTGGCTGACCTGTGAGCGCAGAACGTGGAGACAGTGCTCAGCAGAGGGAGAACAGGCGACCGGGACCAGACGGATGAAGGCAGCAGAAGCGCCCGGCACGTCCACTTGGGAGTGACGGGCGCTTCGTTGCGTTGTTCAGCGTGCCTTACTGCACTGCGCCAGCGTCTTGCTGCTGTCGCTGAGGCCGTCAGCGCCGGCCGACGTGAACGTACTTGCGCTCGGTCGGCCCCACGTAGAGCTGACGCGGGCGGGCGATCTTGAGGTCGGGGTCCTCGATCATCTCGCGCCACTGGGCGATCCAGCCCGGCAGCCGGCCCAGAGCGAACAGCACGGTGAACATCTTCGGTGGGAAGCCCATCGCCCGGTAGATCAGGCCGGTGTAGAAGTCCACGTTCGGGTAGAGCTTGCGCTCGATGAAATAGTCGTCCGACAGCGCCAGCTGCTCGAGCTTGAAGGCGATGTCGAGCAGCTCGTCGCGCTGGCCCAGACTCTCGAGGAGCTGGTCGGCCGTCTTCTTGATGATGGCTGCACGAGGGTCGTAGTTCTTGTAGACGCGGTGGCCGAAGCCCATGAGCTTGGCCCCGCCCTCCTTGTTCTTGACCTTGCGCACAAACTCGTCGACGTCGCCGCCGTCAGCCTGGATCTGCTCGAGCATCGTGAGCACGGCCTGGTTCGCGCCACCATGCAGCGGCCCGAACAGCGCGTTGATGCCAGCCGAGACGGACGCGAACAGGTTGGCATGGGACGAGCCGACCAGACGCACGGTCGAGGTGGAGCAGTTCTGCTCGTGATCGGCGTGCAGGATCAGCAGCTGGTCGAGGGCCTTGACCTTGATCGGGTCGAAGTCGTAGGGCTCGGCCGGGAAGCCGAAGGTCAGCCGCAGGAAGTTCTCCACCAGCGACAGCGAGTTGTCGGGGTAGAGGAACGGCTGGCCCATGCTCTTCTTGTAGGCGTACGCCGCGATGGTCGGCAGCTTGGCCATGAGCCGGATCGTGGACAGGTCGACCTGCTCGGGGTCGAACGGGTCAAGGCTGTCCTGGTAGAACGTCGAGAGCGCCGAGACCGCCGAGGACAGGACGGGCATCGGGTGGGCGTCCCGCGGAAAGCCCTGGAAGAAGCTCCGCAGGTCTTCGTGCAGCAGCGTGTGACGCCGGATCTTGGCGTCGAACTCGGCCAGCTCAGCGGCGCTGGGCAGCTCGCCGTAGATGAGCAGGTGCGAGGTCTCCAGGAAGGTGGAGTTCTCGGCCAGCTGCTCGATCGGGTAGCCGCGGTAGCGAAGGATCCCCGCATCACCGTCGATGTAGGTGATCGAGGAGCGGCAGGAGGCGGTGTTGACGAAGCCGGGGTCCAGGGTGACCCGGCCGGTCTCTTTGAGCAGCTGCGAGACATCGTAGGCATCACTGCCCTCGGTGGCGTGCAGCAACGGGCAGGAAACCTCTTGGTCACCGGTGCGCAGGACCGCATCAGCCGTGTCATTACTCGTGTCGATACTCATAGTGACCTCCTTGTATCCCGGCTCCATTGCCAGGTCATGCAGATTCGGTGAGGCTACTCCAGCAATTGGTGGTCCGCGTATCCAATCAAGTCTCGGACACGATCAGCAGGCGTGTCCAGAGCCTGCCAGTCGCTTCACCGCGGTCGCGATGCGTTCGTCGGTCGCGGTCAGGCCGATACGCACATGGTGGCCCCCCGCCGCGCCATAGAAGGTGCCCGGCGCTACCAGGATGCCCAGGTCCGCCAGCCCGGAAACCATGGACCAGGCAGGACCGGCTCCGGTCGCCGAATCCGGGCGCCTCTGCTGATCCGGGCCATCACCATTCCTGGTGGTCCACAGGTAAAGACCCGCTTCTGAGTGCTCAATCCGGTATCCGGCGTTCTCCAGGGCTGCCCTGAGCTGTGCCCTCCGGGTGCCGTAGCGGGCCTTCTGCCGGGCCACCTGAAGGTCGTCCGCGAGGGCTGCGACCATTGCCTCCTGAACCGGCCAGGGGACCATCATCCCGGCGTGCTTGCGGATCTCCAGCAGCCGTCCGACGAGCACGGGATCCCCGGCCACGAAGGCAGCCCGGTAGCCGGCCATGTTGCTCTGTTTGCTCAGCGAGTAGACCGCCAGCAGACCTTCGTGAGTTCCGTCACACACCCTTGGGTCGAGGATGCTCGGGACGGATCCCGGGGCCGGGAGCCCGGGCGGAGTCCGCCCCTCCGCCGTCGCTGACCGGTCATCGGAGCGCCAGTCGAGCTCGGCATAGCACTCGTCACTGGCCACCACGACCCCGTGCTGCCGGGCCCAGCGCACCACGGTGGCGAGGTCCTTGACGTCAAGCACCCGCCCGGTGGGGTTGCTGGGGCTGTTGACCCACAGAAGTCTGGGCGTCACCCCACCACTGAGCGCATCCTCGGTCAGCTCGTTGCCGCTGAGGCTGGACCTCGGTTGCGGCGAGGCGCCCGCCAGGCGAGCGCCCACGTCATAGGTCGGGTAGGCAAGATCGGGAAAGGCGACCACATCGCCGGGACCGGCACCGAGCAGGGTGGGCAGCCAGGCCACCAGCTCCTTGCTGCCCACCGTCGGCAGGACACCGTCGGGGTTCACGTCCGGAACACCACGACGCCGGGCAAACCACGAGGCAACAGACTCCCGAAGGGCCGGCGTGCCCCAGGTCTGCGGGTAACCGTGGGCATCGGCCGCCGCCACGAGGGCGGCCCTGACCACCTCAGGGGTCGGATCGACGGGCGTCCCCACGGACAGGTCAACCAGCCCCCCGGCATGAGAACTCGCCCGGTCCTTGAAAGGAGCGAGCGAGTCCCATGGAAAGTCCGGGAGGCTATCCATCGCGCTTGTCGGTTTCATAGCCCGGAGTCGTACGGCCAGTCGGGCCTACTCGGCAGCCTTCTGCGGCGGCAGGGCAGCAACCAGGGGGTGGTCCTTCGGGATCTTGCCAAGCTTGGCGGCGCCGCCGGGGCTTCCCAGGTCGTCGAAGAACTCGACGTTGGCCTTGTAGAAGTCTTTCCACTGCTCGGGGGTGTCGTCCTCGTAGAAGATCGCCTCGACGGGGCAGACCGGCTCGCAGGCACCACAGTCGACGCATTCGTCCGGGTGAATGTAGAGCGAACGCTCACCTTCGTAGATGCAGTCGACCGGGCACTCCTCGATACAAGCCTTGTCCTTGACGTCGACACAAGGCTGAGCGATGACGTAGGTCATAGTGAATGGTCCTCCTGAAGCGCGGGCTGCGGACGATATTAAGTATGACCAGTCCGCAGATCAAGATTGTACGCGGGGCCAGCACGCGAGCGAACCAAACCATCGAGAGAAACGAAAGACCCTCCATGACCGACTCAGACCCTGTCGACGAACTCCGCCCCGGAATGCGGGCGGTGGTCCGCCACCGGATCGACCACGGCCTCACGGACGCTCTCGGCGAGATTGTCGCCATCGATGCGGACACCGTCTCAGTCCGCACCCGGCGGGGAGCGGAAGTCATCAGCCGGGCCGCGGTCGTGGTTGCCAAGGAGGTGCCGCCCAAGCCGGTGCGGCGAGGCGCCCCGCACCTCGCCATCTCGATGCACGACCTCGAGCAGACCATGGTCGAGGGATGGCCTCCCCTCGAGCGGGCCGAGCTCGGCGACTGGCTCCTGAGGGCGGGGTCCGGCTTCACCGGGAGGGCGAACTCGGTGCTGCCGCTTGGCGACCCGGGTATGTCACTGGCGGAGGCGGTCGACCACTGCGAACGCTGGTATGGCCGGCGGGAGCTTCGGACCCACTTCGCTCTCTTCGGCCCTGAGGGCTTCGCTGTCGATAACGACCCGCTCGGCCGTGAGCTGGTGTCCCGCCGCTACCAGCGGTTCAACAGCACCGCGGTGCTGACCGCAGCCACCCGGGCACTGCCAGCCGAGCTCCGCCACCCCTCGGGCGCCCTCGTACGACTCGAGCCCGACCCCTCGGCCGCCTGGTGGGACGCCTGGACCGCCAGTGGTGGCCACGCCGTTACCACCGCGCGCTCCACGGCCCGGGCCGTGATGTGCGGCTCGCCGGACCAGCTGTTCGCCTCGCTGGAGGTAGCCGGCGAGGTCATCGGCGTCGCGCGTGTCGCGTTCTCACAGGGTTGGGCCGGGGTGTTCGCCCTGCACGTGGCGCCTGAGCGCAGGCACACCGGCGTCGGGCTGCAGCTGATGGGAGCCCTCGCCGACGCGACCCGGGCACGCGGCATACGGTCGGTGTACCTGCAGGTCCTCACGGCCAGCCTGCCCGCACGGGGCCTGTACGAACGGCTCGGCTTCAGCACCCACCACGAGTACTGCTACCTCGGCCGGTGAGTGCCTAGGCGGCCGGCGGGGCCGTGCACGTCACGGAGTCCTCAGGGATGTAGTGGGTGGTGAAGCGCACCGTCTTGACCTGGGCTCCGTTCTTCCTGAAGATCTGGGTGACGGTGACGTCGAAGCCGGGCGTCGGCATCTGGGGCACGCAACCAGGTTTGGCATCGACGATGACCTTGGGTGCCCTGATGTTGCGTCGTGACCCCTTGACCGCCGCGACGTCTCGCGTCTTGGTCCCCCACAGCGTCACCGTGAGGTTGTCCCCGCTCACCGAGGCCTGGATGAGGATGCCGAACCCGGTGTCGTTGGTCCACTTCTGGTCGACGTCCGGCCAGGACACCGTGGCCTCGCGGCCTTCGGGGTATCGGGCGATGTAGAAGGAGTGCGCGGTGTGCTCGGTGATCCTGACGCCGGCGAAGAAGGCGGCGTTGAACGTCGTCGTCGAGACCTGCGAGACACCGCCGCCGTAGTCGCTGACCAGACGCCCGCCGTAGATGACCGGGGCCTTGGCATAGCCCTTGGCGGGCGTCCGCTGACCCAGGGTGGCGTTGAGGCTGAACTGCTCGCCGGGAGGGACCAGCGTGCCGTTCAGCGTCGCGACAGCCGTCTTGATGTTGTTGGTCCGCGGCGGGTTGACCGGGAACTGCGTGGTGAAGGCCGAGATGGGCTCGGTGATCTGCCACCTCTGAGCCATTGCCGTGGTCACCGTGGGCACGGCGGGAACCAGACCGACCGTGGCGGTGCGCGAGGTCGAGGTCAGGGCCGGCAGGAAGGCGGCCGACACGGCCCGGCCATCGAGCTTGCTGCCGGCCACCGCAGGCACCACCCGGGGCCGTCCGGCGACCAGCCGCACCGTGGCGTCCACCGGCCGATGTTCGGCCCGGGGGCTGACCTTCCGGATCGTCGCCAGCAAGGTGGCAGGGTTGACTCTGAGCACGACCCGGCCTGCGGTGTCGACCGTGACAGACAGCGAGGAGGCATACTGCCTGGGCTGCAGAACGACTGTCGGGGCCGCCGGAGAGCCCGCCAGGATGGTCACCGGGGCTGACATCGCGGGGATCGCGAGCTCTTTGGTGGCGCGCCTGATCTCGGCGGCCGAGACCTTGGGCTGAGTCACCGTGACGACTGCCTGGACGTTCTGGCGCTGGGGCCAGGCGGATGCCACTGCGTCCACCGTCTCGGGCACCTTCACCACCGTCCCAGCCACTGGCAGGACCGAGGTGGCCGTACCGTCCGCGAAGGCGATCGAGCCCTGCCTGACCGGCTTGTCCAGGACGCCGGCCGCCCGGGTGACGGCCGCGGTGAGCTTGGCGCGGTCGATCTGCAGGGCGAAGGGCAGCCGTGCCGCCTGGGTCAGGTGCGACCACATCCGCAGCGGGTTCAGGGTGAACCCGGTCAGTCCGTCCATGGTGGCCGCGACGTCCACCTTCAGACCTGCGGCTTCCGGCTGGATCCTGACGGAACGGGACGAGACCATGAGATGCACAGGTCTCGGCGCCCTGCCGGCCAGCCCATGCTCCAGGGTGACCGTGGCCTCACGCGATGACATGCCCCCGATGTCGATGCCATCCACCGTGGACTGGGACGCCACATGGCCGGACATGAAGGTCGCGAGGCCGCCATACAGGGCCGCCAGCACGACCAAGGCGACCGCGATGCCCATCGCCGTCCGGTGACCGAGCAGCTGCGTCGCACGGCCTCGAAGCATCTGCACAGTGTCCTTACCTGTCACGCCAGTGCCCCGTACCGTCCGCGGTAGTAGACCAGCGCATCGCCTGGATGGTCTGCGTCGGTGACCGAAACTGCTTCGCCGACCACGATGCTGTGGTCGCCGGCCGGGTAGACCGCCGTGGTGCGGCACTCGAACGTGGCCAGCGCGGCATCCAGCAGGGCGACCCCGGTCTGCGGGCCATGATGATGCGCAAGGCGATCCAGCTGCCCGTGCAACGGCCTCCCCCTGGTCGCCAGCCAGTCAGCGGCTGGTCTGTCGCTGGTCGACAGCACGCTGACGCCCCAGCACCCCGACTCGATCACCGCGTCGTGGAACCGAGCCTCACGTTCGACGCAGACCAGGAGCAGCATCGGCTCCAGCGACACCGAGGTCAGCGCACTGGCTGTCATCGCCATGTCGATGTCGCGGCTCCGCGTGGTCAGCACGACCACCCCCGTGGCGAAGCGGCCCATCGCGCGGCGAAAGCGGTCAGCGTCCGGCAGAGCCACGTCCCCGCCGACCGGATCGACGGGGCTCACGAGTGCCCCCCGGAGGCATCCGGACGGCCCTGGTTCAACAGGCCGCGCAAGCGCGCGGCACCGGGCGGAGCCGGCACGAGGTGCCCGGCGACCGGGTCGAACTGCGCGAATCCCTCACGACCGCTGAGCCGGGACGCGACCTGGTTGGACAACGTGTAGTACCCCTCATGGACGATGACCTGGGTCGCATGCCGGGCCAGCGCCCTGCTCTGTATGGCGACCATGGTCGGCTCCTCCACAACGTGAGTGACAGCCTCGTCCGGGACGACAGAGGGTGGATATGGCTCATCCTGCTGCAGGACAATGACATTCGAGGCAGTGACATCCGATTCACTGACATTCGAGGCAGTGACATCCGAGCCTTCAGCCACCACGAGATTCGAGCCTTCAGCCGCCACCTTGTCATGGAGCCAGGCGCGATCCTGGGCGGCCCAGCTCTCCGGTGTGAGGATGCAGAAGGCAACCGGCGCGGCCCCTCCGACCTCTTCGGCCTCAGCGGCAAGCAGGGCGAGGGCGGCCATCGTCACCCGATGGGTCTGGATATGGTCCGGGTGGTCATATCCGCCGCGCTCGTCGTAGGTCACCACCACGTCCGGCCGAACGGCCCTGATATGAGCGGCAACCAGGTCGGTGGCCTCCCCAAGATCGGCCCTGACGAAGGCATCCGGACGCTCGGCGCTCGCGGTGCCGGCCATCCCCGAGTCACGATATCGCGAGGCAGCGCCGCTCTCCGGATCCTCCCCCAGGACCGAGTGGGTGACCCCCAGGACCGACATGGCCGCGCGAAGCTCCCCGCGACGCCAGGGCCCGAGGGCGTCATCGCGGTCTGCGCCCAGATGAGCCAGAGACGGCGGGATCACCTCGCCCTCCTCACCCAGAGTGCAGGTCAGCAGGTGAACGTCATAACCGCGCGAGGCATAGGTCGCCATGGCCAGCCCGGTCGCCAGAGTCTCGTCATCGGGGTGGGCATGGACGAACAGAAGTCTCGCGCCCCCGATCGCATCGGCCCGGGGCACCGTGGTGAGGTGCCCGTTCACCGTACCGACACTGTCGCCAGGTCGACCGAGCCAGAGAGGGCTTGGTTGTCGATGTAGTCCCTGACCTCGGCGCCGCGCACGAAGACGGACTTCGAGTTGGTCAGGGCAATGGCTATCACGTTGGCGGCGACATCCTTGTCAAGGGCACCCCAGGCCTTCTCGCGGCGGGACGCATCCGGGATCCTCGCGGCGGCATCGATCTTGGCGCTGAAGCCGGCGCTGGCGAACCGGCCGTAGTCCTGGCCCGAGGAGGCGGCGCTGAGGTTGAGCCGGCTGTCGAACAGCGAGGGGATCACGCTGGAACCGGAAGGCCACTCGGCGGAGCCGACAGCCCACATCACGTCGAAGTTGCGGCTGGTGGGGACCGAGGCGATCTTCGTGAAGTAGTCCTTCTCGATGGCCGCCAGGCTGACCGCGAACCCGGCTTCCTCCCAGCCTCGCTTCAGAGCCACCATGGCGGTGTCCATCAGGGGGCCCTTCCGGTAGGCGACGGTGATCTTGACCGGCAGGCTCAGGCCCGAGGCCTGCAGCAGGGTACGGGCCCTGACCGGGTCACCGTGAGCCGGGACCCTCAGGGGGTTGAAGTCGAGGTAGGCCGGCAGGGACTTGTTGATCATCGCGAAGGTCGGCTCTGCCGCCGAGGCTCCGCCCAGCGCATTGACGTAGGACTCGCGGTTGGTAGCCACCGCCAGCGCCTGCCTGGCCTTGCGGTTGACCATCGCCGGCCGGCTGAAGTTCGGCAGCAGATAGTCCACGAAGGGCCCTCGCGGGTTCGACGACCGGGCGGTGATCTCGGGGTTGGAGAGGATATCGTTCTGCAACACCTGAGGCGCGGAGTCTGCTGTCACCGCGAAGGCGTCCGACCCGTTGTTGGTCATGATCTTGCTGAACACCGTCTCGAGCGGGATCCCGTCCTGATAGATCAGCTGCTCCGGACGCGCCTTGCGGATCTGGTCGGTGGCCGGGTGCCATTGCGGGTTGCGCACGAAGGTCGCGCCCTTCCCCGGCTGCCAGGGCGCCTTGAGCTTGTAGGGACCGTTGGAGAAGATGCTGGTTGACGGCCGGGCGGCGGCATCCTGGTCGGCACGCACCGGCGCGAAAGATGACAGCGCCACCACCTGGTTGAAGTCCGGCACGGGTCTGGCCAGCTTGAACGTGATGGTCTGGCCCACGCAGGAGACGGCTTTGTCGTAGGCCGGCTGACCGGTCTTCAGATACGGGCCCGCATAGACGCTGGAACCGTCCGGCTTGTAGGGCACGTCCAGGAAGTCGAGCGCGTAGGTCAGGCCACCCGTGATCTGAGCGGTCGCGTAGGTGCGCGATATCCCGTACTTCACGTCGGCGCAGGTGACCGGCCGGCCGTCCTGCCAGGTGACGCCCTTGCGCAGGGTGAAGGCCCACGACCTGCCCCCGGCAGTGACCGTGCCAGTGTCCGTGGCAAGGTCGGGGGCAAGAGCCGGCAGCGAGTTCGGCTGGGTCGCCGGCGCCCAGGCCGTCAGGGTCCGCTGGAACACCCGCCCTGCAAACGCCATGTCTGCCCCGGCATTGAGACGTTGCGGGTCCCAGGCACCGACGGGGCCCTGACGCACGATGTACAGAGTCCCCTCTGCTGCCGGCCCCACCGAGGCAGCAGTGAGGTCCACGGTGGAAGCGGTCCCCGACGTGCAGGACGTGGTCACCATGGTGAGAGCCAGCCCGACGATGATCGCGGGGCAGCATCTGGTAGCGCGCATCTGGTGGTGACTCCTCTGGGTGGCCGGCCGGTGGCGCTCGTGGCCGACCCCTCTCGACGCTAGATGAGCGTACGCTCCTCGGGAAAGTGACAGGAAACATGGTGCCCGGGAGCGACCTCGACGCGCGGCGGCAGCTCGGCGGCACAGATATCCTCTGCTTTGGGGCACCGGGTCCGGAACACGCAACCCGACGGTGGATGCTGCGGACTGGGCAGGTCACCGTGCAGCAGGACCCTCTCCCGTGAGGCTGAACGGCGCGGATCCGGCACTGGCACCGCCGACAACAGCGCGTGTGTGTAGGGATGTTGAGGCTTGGCGTACAAGGTGTCCCGGTCGGCCTCCTCCATGATCTTGCCCAGGTACATCACGATGACCCGGTCGGAGATATGCCGGACCACCGACAGGTCATGGGCGACGAAGATGTAGGCGAGCTTCTGCTCGTCCTGGATGTCCTCGAGCAGGTTGATGACCTGCGCCTGGATCGAGACGTCCAGCGCGGAGACCGGCTCGTCGCAGACGATCAGCTGTGGTTGCAGGGCGATCGCCCGGGCGACCCCGATCCGCTGACGCTGTCCGCCGGAGAACTCGTGGGGATAACGGTTGTAGTGCTCGGGGTTCAGGCCCACCCGCTCCATCAGCTCTTGGACCGCCTTGCGGACGCCCCCCTCTGGCTTGATGCCCTGGATAGCGTAGGGCGCTGCCACGATCTTGCCCACCGTATGCCGCGGGTTCAGTGAGCCGAACGGGTCCTGGAAGATCATCTGCATCTCGCGGCGAAGACGCCGGAGCTCCCTGCCCTTGACGTGGGTCACGTCCTTGCCCTCAAACTCGATGGTGCCGCTGGTCGGCTCGAGCAGCCGCAGCAGGGTGCGCCCCGCCGTCGACTTGCCACAGCCTGACTCGCCCACCAGCCCGACAGTCTCGCCACGACCGATATCCAGGCTGATCCCGTCGACTGCCCTCACCGGGGCGTCCAGCCGGGAGATGATGCCAGGCTTACGTTGCGGGAAGTACTTGCACAGATCCGTGATCCGCAGAATGGTCTCGGGGTGGGCGCGGTCGACCGTCCGGTCAGCCGGGGTGTCGGCGACGACGCTCATGGGTTCCTCCATCACGGCCTCTGCTCTGCGGTCGGGTCCTGGACAGGGTCGTCCTGAACGGTGACCTGGTCCTGGACCGGGGGCTCCTCCAGCACGGGAACCTCATCCAGGGCAGGGATGTCGTCGACCACCGGGATCTGCTCCGGTCCGGAGATCTCGGCGTAGATGTCGGCTCGCCGCGCTGCGTCAATGTGACAGCGCGCGCTCTGACCCGGCCGGGCCTCGCGCAGATCAGGAACCTCGGTGCGGCAGAGATCTCCCTCAACCTCCGCGCGATGCGCACAACGGGGGTTGAAGGCACACCCCGAAGGCAGGTTGATCAACGACGGCGGATTGCCCGGGATGGGGTCGAGGCGGTCGCTGCGAACCTTGTCCAGGCGTGGCATCGAGGCCAGCAGGCCCCAGGTGTACGGATGCTGCGGGCTGTAGAACACCTCGTCGACGTTGCCCTTCTCGACGCACTTACCGGCATACATCACGATGATGTCGTCAGCCACGTTGGCGACCACCCCGAGGTCGTGGGTGATGATGATGATCGCAGAACCGAACTCCTTCTGGAGGTCCTTCATCAGGTCCAGGATCTGGGCCTGGATCGTGACGTCGAGCGCGGTGGTCGGTTCGTCGGCGATGAGCAGCTTGGGGTCGTTGACCAGGGCCATGGCGATCATCGCCCGCTGGCGCATCCCGCCCGAGAACTCGTGCGGGAACTGGTCGACTCGGCGGTTCGGGTTCGGGATGCCGACCCGGTCAAGCATCTCTATGGCCCGGGTCCTGGCCACCTGCTTGCCCACCGAGTTGTGGATCCGGTAGGCCTCGATAATCTGGTTGCCGATCGAGTAGTACGGGTGTAGGGCCGACAGCGGGTCCTGGAACACCATGGCCATCTGGTTGCCGCGCAGCGAGCGGATCCGCTGGTCCGAGACGGTGAGCAGGTCCTCGTCATCGAGCAGGATCTGACCTGACAGCTTGGCCTTCGAGCCCCGGTGCAGGCCCATGATGGCGAGGCTGGACACGGACTTCCCAGAGCCCGACTCGCCGACGATGCCGATGGTCTTGCCACGCTCGAGCGTGAAGTCGAGGCCGTCGACGGCCTTGACCAGACCGTCGTCGGTCGGGAAGTGGACGTGCAGGTCCCGAACCTGCAGGAACGGGTGCCTGGTGCCAACCGTTGTGGTATCGCTGGCGGACAGGGTGTCACTGCTCACTGGCGTTCCTTTCGCCGGCCGGAGTCACTGACGTGCGCACTGTCAGTGGTGTTCCCTCAGGGGTGGTCAGGCGTGTCTCAGGGGTCGTGTCAGGCAAGGCGGACCCTCGGATCGATCACGCCGTAGAGCACGTCGACGACAAGGTTGGCCATCACGATGAAGAACGCAGCGACAAGAACCAGGGCGACGATGACTGGCAGGTCGAACACCGATACCGACGTCACCACGGCCCGGCCGAGACCCTGGAAGTTGAAGACCGTCTCGGTGATGGCGGCCCCGGCGAAGAGCCCGCCGAGGTCGAGCCCGGCAACCGTGACGATCGGGGTCAGGGCAGCCCGGAGGGTGTGTTTGAAGATGACGGTCCGCTCGTTCAGGCCCTTGGCACGGGCGGTACGCAGATAGTCCTCACCCATGGTCTCGAGAATGTAGGCGCGGGTCAGTCGCACATAGCCGGCGGCGAACAGCGCTGCCAGGGAGAGCCACGGCAGGATCAGCCCCGAGAACCAGGCTGCGGGATCCTGGAAGATGGAGGTGTAGCCGGGCGGTGGCAGTACCTGCCACTGCGTCGCGAGGTAGTTGTACATCAGCAACGCGATGAAGAACGCCGGGAACGAGTAGAAGACCAGGGAGATGGCGACGATGCCGCGATCCTGCCAGTGGCCGCGTTTGAGAGCGGCGATGATACCGAGGCCGACACCGACGATGATCCAGATCACGAAGGCGCCCAGGGAGATGGACAGGGTGACCGGCAGCCGTTCCTTGACGACGTCGGTGACCAGCTTGGTCTGCAGCGGCGAGTAGCCGAGGCAGGGCGCGGGACAGTGGGTGACCTTGTCCGGGTTGTTCTTGATGAAGACCGGGTCGTCCGGGAAGTCGCGGGCCGATACCAGACCCTTGACGAAGTTGGCGTACTGGACGGTGACCGGCTTGTCCAGGCCCAGGGAGCGGCGGTTGGCCTCGATCGAGGCCGGTGTGCAGTTCTTGCCGCAGGTCAGGCGAGCCGGGTCGGTGGGACCGGCATAGAAGATACCGAAGGTGACGATGCTGATGACCACGAGCATCAGGAACGCGGCGATGATGCGCCGAATGATGTAGTACAGCATGTGCGGTCACCACCGGAGCGGCGACACCACCTCACCTTCTTTGTCGAGCAGGATTACCGGCTATCACTGTCCGCGGCCGGGGCCTGCGCTGAACAAGGACTCCGGGCCCACCCCGGGGCGGCCACGCACCCTCGCGTGGCCGCCCGGGGAACGGACCGTTCCTACTGAACCCCGATGCTGCCGAGGTCCGGGTAGTTGCTGACTGCCGGGTTGTCGATGAAGCCCTTGACACCCGAGCCCCAGGCGAGGAAGAACTTCTGGGTACGCAACGGGATGTAGCCAACTTCCTTGGCAATAGTCTCGTCGATGTCGCCCCACATTGCGGCCTGCTTGGTCAGATCGGTGGTGGCATACGCCTCATCGATCGCCTTGTTGACCGCGTCGCTCTTGTAGTAGCCGTAGTCCTGGCCGTTGGAAGCGGCGGTCAGGTTGACCCGGCTGTCGAACAGCGGCGGGATGTCGGTCGAAGCCGACGGCCAGTCAGCACCCCAGCCGCCCCACGTCACGTCGTACTTGTCGGCGTTGGCGGGGTTCTGGATGACGTCGTAGTACGTGTCGGTCAGCTCGTTCAGCGCGACCTTGAAGCCGCCGGCCTCCCAGCCCGCCTTCAGAGCAGCTGCGCTCTTCTGACCGGTCGGGGTGCCACCGCTGTAGGTGAGCGTGATCGGGTAGGGAATCTTCACTCCGGCCTCAGCGAGCAGGGCCTTGGACTTCGCCGGGTCACCTGAGTCAGGAGCGTTGAACGCGTTGAACTGCTTGTATCCGAGGACCGACGGGCTGATGATCGACTGCGCCACCTTGCCGGCGTCGGTGCCGCCGTTGGCGGCGACCCAGCCGTTCTTGTCGGTGGACATGACCAGGGCCTCACGAACCTTGGGGTTGGTCATCTTCTTGAAGTTCGGAACCAGGTAGTCGACGTACGGGGCGTCCACGTTCTCGGACCGGGTCTTCATCGTCGCGTTGGCCTTGACCGTCGGGCGCATGGCCGGCGGGATGTTGCGGTCAGTAACCGCGAACTTGTCGTTGCCCTGGTCGCTGATCAGCCGCTGGGCGATGACCTCGTCGGTCAGACCCTCGGTGAACACGATCTTGTCCGGAAGCGCCTTGCGGATGGTGTCTGTGCTGGCGCTCCAGCTGGGGTTCCGGATGAACGTGCCACCCGTGCCCTTGGTCCAGACCCCGTCCAGCTTGTACGGGCCGGAGGAGAAGACGGCGAAGTTGGACTTGTCACCCTTGTCCTGACTTGCCTTGTAGGGAGCGAAGGCGGGCATCGTGACGGTGTAGTTGAAGTCACCAACCGGCTTGCTCAGCTTGAAGGTGATCGTCTTGCCCTCGCAGCTGACAGCCTTGTCGTACAGTGCCTGTCCGGCGACGTCCTTGGCGTAGGGACCCTTGTAGACGGAGCCGCCCTTGGGGTCGGTCGGAACGTCGAGGAACTGCAGGGCGTAGTTCGGGCCACCGGTGATGACATCGGTGGCGAACGTGCGGGAGACGCCGTACTTGACGTCGGCGCAGGTGATGTCCGTGCCGTCCTGCCACTTCACGCCGTCCTTGAGCGTGAACTTCCAGGTCTTACCACCGTCGGAAGCGGTGCCTGTGTCGGTCGCGAGGTCAGCGGCCAGCTTTGTCCCCGCCTTGCCGGCGGCGACCGGGTAGCTGGTCAGCGTCCGATAGACCATCCGGGCCTCGTTCGAGATGTCACGCCCGATGTAGGTCCGCTGGGGGTCCAGGTGCTCGGCCGCACGCTTGGTCAGGTAGTAGAGCGTCCCGCCCGGCTTGGCAGCGGAGGCACCAGCCGATCCGCTGCTACTCGGTGTCGAGGCACCACCGCAGCCCGCTGCGGTAAGGGCAACCACACCGCCGAAGGCGATGGCTGCAATGCCTTGTTTTCTGCGCATCATGCCGCTCTCCTGTTCATCAATCCACCGCGGTGTGCGGTGCTCTTCTCATCAACGGTCGTTGACGGAGACTCTTGGGCTGCCAGGCAACGTGGCTGCTGTTCATCGGGTGCCTAGCCGCGGTCGGACTTGGGATCAAGGGCGTCGCGCAGGCCGTCTCCGAGAAGGTTCGCGCTCAGCACCAGCAAGAAGATCGCGAGCGCGGGAAGCCAGAAGAAGACCGGGTCCGAGGCTAGGAAGGTCACTGCGTCGGTGAGAATGTTGCCGAGCGTCGGAGTGGGGGCAGGAACGCCGACACCCAGGAATGACAGAGCCGCCTCGGCGCTCACGTTGGTCGGGAAGATGAGCGTCCCGTACACGAGAATCGGCGCCCACAGGTTCGGCAGCAGCTCGGTGAACCAGATCCGATAGCCGCGGGCCCCGAGTGAGCGGGAGGCCTCGACGAACTCGCGCTCACGCAGCGAGAGAACCTGTCCGCGGATGATCCGTGCGAAGAAGGGGAACCCGAAGAAACCGAGAACGACGATCAGGTAGACGATCTGCGAGGGCGCACCGGCCGGAACTCCCAGCGAGGTGATCTTCTGGATCAGCACCACGGACAAGGCCAGCAGCATGAGCAGCTGCGGGAAGGCGAGCACCAGGTCGATGAAGCGGCCGAGCCAGAAGTCGACCCACTTTCCGGTGTAGCCGCTGATGATCCCGATCACCGAGCCGAGGACGAGGCTGAACAGGGTGGCCATGGAGGCGATGAGCATCGACTGGGTGATGCCCCCGACGATCCGTGAGAGGACGTCCCGGCCGGTCTGCGGTTCCACCCCGAACGGGTGTGTCGTGCTGATGCCGCCCCAGTCCCCCGCCGGCATTCCGTCAGCAACGTTGAGGAGCTTGCCATGAGGCGCGTAGGGATCGATCACGCCAAAGTGCTGGAGGATCGGGGCCGTGACGGCCACGACCACGTAGAAGCACACGATGACGAGACACACCATCGACACCTTGTCCCGGCGCAACCGGGAACGAGCGATCTGCCAGGGCGAGCGCCCCACGATCTTCCTGGGTCCCCCGGGGCTCTCGGGAGGGGTCTCAGAAAGAGATGCCTGGTCAAGAAGGACATTGGCCTCCAGCTTTCCAGCCATAAATGCCATATAGGAGACCCCTTACCTTGGCTTGTCAGACCGAGCCGGCGTGCGCACCCCGCAACGGGCTCTGGTCTTTCGTATGCCCGCCACCCTAGGACAGGTTGGACGCGCTCCGCCGGGACTCCGGGCTTCCGTCGCCGAATTGTGACCGTAAAGGGTTCGATTGTCCCGAAAGGTCACTGGCCCCATGGGGTACAAGAAGCCCCCGGAACCTGAGGTTCCGGGGGCTCTTCGTCCTTGGCGCTACCGGGGCACGGTCAGGACTTCGCCGCCGTCTTGGCCCGTGCGGCGGTGCGGGCCCGCTCATGCTGTTGAAGCACCAGCTTGCGGATGCGGACGGCGACCGGGGTGACCTCGACACACTCGTCCTCGCGGCAGAACTCAAGGGCCTGCTCGAGACTCAGCTTGCGGGACGGGACCAGGCGCTCCAGAACCTCGGAGGTCGCCGAGCGCACGTTGGTGAGCTTGCGCTCCTTGCAGATGTTGACGTCCATGTCCTCCACCCGGGAGTTCTCACCGACGATCATCCCCTCGTAGACCTCGGTCGTCGGCTCCAGGAACATCGCGCCCCGCTCCTGCAGGTTGAACATCGCGTACGACGTCGCCTGACCAGTGCGGTCGGCCACCAATGAGCCGTTCTGCCGGGTCTTGAGCTCACCCACCCACGGCTCGTAGTCCTCGAAGACGTGGTTGGCGATGCCGGTCCCACGGGTGTCGGTGAGGAACTCGGTCCGGAAGCCGATCAGGCCGCGGGAGGGAACGACGAACTCCATCCGCACCCAGCCGGTGCCGTGGTTGGTCATCTGCTCCATCCGGCCCTTGCGGACCGCCAGCAGCTGGGTGATCGCGCCGAGATACTCCTCGGGGGCGTCGATGGTCAGGCGTTCGAACGGCTCGTGAATCTTGCCGTCCATCACGCGGGTGACGACCTGCGGCTTGCCCACGGTCATCTCGTAGCCCTCGCGGCGCATCTGCTCGACGAGGATGGCCAGCGCCAGCTCGCCACGACCCTGCACCTCCCAGGAGTTGGGGCTCTCGGTGGGCAGGACCCGGATCGAGACGTTGCCGACAAGCTCGCGGTCGATCCGGTCCTTGATCAGGCGCGCGGTGACCTTGGTGCCCTTGGTCCGGCCGACCAGCGGAGAGGTGTTGGTGCCGATCGTCATCGAGATCGCCGGCTCGTCGACAGTGATCATCGGCAGCGGGATCGGGTTCTCGGGGTCGGCCAGGGTCTCGCCGATGGTGATCTCGGGGATGCCGGCCAGCGCGATGATGTCGCCGGGGCCGGCACTGTCAACAGGCTTTCGCTCCAGCGCCTCGGTCATCAGCAGCTCGGTGATCTTGACCCGTTCGACGGTTCCGTCGGCTCGGCACCAGGCGGCCTGCTGGCCCTTCTTGATGGTGCCGTTGTACACCCGGCACAGGGCCAGACGGCCGAGGAAGGGCGAGGCATCCAGGTTGGTGACATGGGCCTGCAGCGGGGCCTCGTCGTCATACACAGGCGCCGGGATGGTCTCCAGGATCGCTGCGAACAGCGCCTCGAGGGTGGCCTCGTCCGGCATACCCCCGTCTTCCGGGCGGGTCAGCGACGCGCGGCCGGCCCGGGCCGAGGCATAGACGATCGGGAAGTCCAGCAGCCCCGTTGCCATGGAGGCGTCATCGAGCAGGTCCATGAACAGCTCATAGGTCTCGTCGACCACGGTGGCGATCCGCGAGTCCGGACGGTCAACCTTGTTGATGCACAGGATGACCGGCAGCTTGGCGGCGAGCGCCTTTCGCAGGACGAAGCGGGTCTGCGGCAGCGGCCCCTCGGAGGCGTCGACCAGCAGGACGACCCCGTCGACCATGGACAGGCCCCGCTCGACCTCGCCACCGAAGTCGGCGTGGCCGGGGGTGTCGATGATGTTGACGGTGACACCGTCAGGGTGGCCGGTCTTCACGGCGGCCGGACCCCTGTAGCGCACCGCGGTGTTCTTGGCGAGGATCGTGATGCCCTTCTCGCGCTCGAGGTCACCGGAGTCCATGGCACGCTCGTCCACGTGCTGGTGGGCACCGAAAGCGCCGGACTGCCAGAGCATGGCGTCGACAAGCGTGGTCTTTCCGTGGTCTACGTGGGCGACGATGGCAACGTTGCGGATGTCACCGCGGGTTTGCATGGGCATGGGACAATTCTCTCAGCAATTGAGTGCGCCAATGACCACGCACCGGTTGAGGGCTGCTGCACGCCCCGGTCAGGCCAACACCCATGACCGGGCCAGACCCATCAGGGCGAGCCGCGGGTCAGCTCATCAGGGCCGCTACCGCTGCGATGACCGGCAGGTCACCCGGAAGCCAGCCCACGTCATACAGCTCGGCCTTGGTGAGCACCCGGAGCAGGTCGTGGTCCTCCAGGGGACGCGGCGCTCCCTGGGTGATCCGGGCCATCCACACCCGCATGACATACCGGTCGCCGAGCAGCCAGCCACCGGCCACCGGGCCTTCCAGCAGGGCACCCAGCTCGACCTCGACCCCCAGCTCCTCAAGGACCTCGCGGCGCAGCGCCTCCGCTGGCACCTCCCCCGGCTCGACCTTGCCACCAGGCAGCTCCCACCAGCCGGCGAGCGCGGGAGGCTCCGTGCGACGTCCGGTGAGCAACGTGGTGGGCCGGGTGAGGTCGTCCACGATCGCCGCGCCAACGACCTGGACCGGGGGGCTGGCAAAGGTATCCATGATCGCGGACAGTCTGCCCCCCCGGCCGATCCTCCGCACGGTGAGACCATCGCGCCCCCGCTCGACAAGGCGGTCGGAGGTTGTCAGGGTGGAGCCATGAGCCGACTGTCGACCGATGAGGAGATCACCCGGCAGCTGGGTGACCTGCCAGGGTGGCGGCGCGACGGCAACAGCCTCGTGGCCTCCTATGACGCCCCCGACTTCCCCGCTGCCGTTCAGCTGATCGTGGAGGCCGGCGACGAAGCCGAGCAGATGGGCCACCACCCGGACGTGGACCTGCGCTGGAAGGTCACCCACTGGAGGCTGTCGACGCATTCCGCGGGCGGGCTGACCCAGCTCGACGTCGAGCTGGCCCACCGGATCGCGGCGGCGGCGACCCGGCTGGGTGCCACGGCGGTGCAACCCGGATGAGCGAACAGGCCCTGGATCACGACGAACCGCACAAGGGCAACATCGCGCTGAGGCTGAACTGGCTGCGAGCCGGGGTGCTGGGGGGCAACGACGGCATCGTGTCGACCGCAGGCATCGTGCTGGGCGTGGCGGGCGCGACAACGAAGAGCAGCGCGATCCTGACTGCCGGGATCGCGGGCCTGGCTGCCGGTGCGATGAGCATGGCGGTGGGTGAGTACGTCTCGGTCAGCTCGCAGCGCGACACCGAGAAGGCACTGCTGGAGAAGGAACGCGGCGAGTTGCGCGACTCCCCCGACGAAGAGCTCGAAGAGCTCACCGGCATGTATGCGGCAAAAGGGCTTTCGCCCGACCTGGCGGCCGAGGTGGCGCAACAGCTGACAGCCGTGGACGCCCTCGCGGCGCACGCCGAGGTGGAGCTGGGCATCAACCCCGACAACCTGACCAGCCCGTGGCACGCCGCCTTCGCCTCGATGGTGGCATTCACCCTCGGCGCCCTGTTGCCACTGCTCGCGATCACCCTGCCGCCGGCCGCCCTGCGGGTGCCGGTCACCGTGGCCTCGGTGCTGGTGGCGCTCGGCGTGACGGGCGTGGTGTCAGGCTGGCTCGGCAAGTCCCCGCTGGCACGGCCCTTCTGGCGCAATGTGATCGGCGGATCAGTGGCGATGGCCGTGACCTACGGTATCGGTTCGCTGGTTGGCCACGTGGCTCTCTAGCACCAACGTCAGCGACGAGTCCGGCAAGGCTCAGATCACCAACCCGGGTCAGCGACCGATGGCAGCGGGCAGCCTCTGGGACGGACAGGTGGCCAGGATCCGGGCCAGCGCGTCGCGCTCGGCACCGGTCACCCAGAGGCCGTACCTGACCTTCACGGCCACCTGCCTGGCGGCATACGGGCAGCGGTAGGACTTGCTGGGTGGCAGCCAGCTGGCCGCGTCGCCGTCGCTCTTCTGCTGGTTGGTGGGCCCGTCGACGGCCAGCAGGTTCAGCGGGTCGTTCGCCAGGGCCTTCCGGGCCGCCGGGGTCAGCTGCTGGGCCCCCTTCTGCCAGGCGTCGGACAGCGCCACGACATGGTCGATCTGGACGGCGCTGCTCGTGCTCGAGCCACGCACGAAGCCAATGGTCCTGCCGGTGTAGGGGTCGTGCAGGGTGCCCGACAGGATGATGCAGCCGTGGGTGCCTGTCTTGACCACGGACGGCTTGAGGTCACGGTGCAGGATGTCGTTGCGGGTGTCGCAGCCGTTGCGGTCGACATCGGCCCAGGCCTGGCCGAAGAGCGCGCGGTCATAGCCGGTCTTCGGCGCCCGTCCCTTGACCGCGAGCCGGGCGAGCGCGACCTCGGCCGAACCACCCGCGCCGGAGGTGTTCCCCTGGCCGCCGGCATCACCTGAACCCGCGGCGCTGTGGGGTGCCGAAATGGTGTCAACAGGGGTGCAGGCGCCGGCCATGGCCACTGAGATGGCCGACATCAGCACGAGGCCCATCCGGCTGAAACCTCTGTGCGGCAAGCGTTTGGAGGGCATGCGGCCACCATAAGGCAGACTGCTCACATGGTTCTGGGCCTGGTGTGTGCGCTGATCGCAGCACTGGGCTATGGCGCCGCCTCGGTCCTGCAGAGCGTTGCCGCTCGCAACGCCGAGTCAGGCTCCGGCCTGGATCCGCGCCTGCTGGTGCGCCTCGCGCGCTCGGTCCCGTACCTGTCAGGCCTCGCTCTTGACCTGACGGCGTTCGTGGCCTCACTGGTCGCCCTTCGGACGATGCCCCTCTTCCTCGTGCAGTCTGCCGTCGCCGCCAGTGTCGGGGTCACTGCCGTCATCGCATCCGCCATCGGGGTCCGGCTGGGCCGTCGTGAGATCGCCTCGCTGGTCGTTCTCGGCGCAGGCCTGCTGCTCCTGGCCTCCTCGGCCCAGCCGGAAGCGGGGACCCCGCTGGCACTGGGCGTGCGATGGGGGCTGTTCTTGTCAGTGCTCGCCCTGGGCTCCGCGGGTGCGCTCGTCGGCCGGAGCAAGGCGCCCTGGAGCGCGCACGCCCTTGCCATGCTGGCAGGGCTCGCCTTCACCGTGGTCGCCGTCTCGGCACGCAGCCTGACCCTGCCCAGCCCGCTCTGGCGGGTGCTGGGCGATCCCGGCCTGTGGGCGATCCTGGCGCTGGGCGGGCTCGGCATGCTGCTGTTCACCACCGCCCTGCAGCGCGGTTCGGTCACCAGTGTCACAGCCCTGACGTTCGCGGTCGAGACGATCGTCCCGGCGGGCATCGGGCTGGCCTTTCTGGGTGATGCCACCCGACCTGGTTTCGCCCTGGTCGCAGCCGTCGGGTTCGTGCTGACCATCGCAGGAACCCTGGCCCTGGCCAGCGACCCCACGGTGCATAGTTAGGATGCCCCCAACCACACCGTCGCGCCCAGGAGATGTCATGCCTTCTACCAGTCCCGGTTACTCCATCACCGTCCGCGTCGAGGTGCCCGCGGGGGCAACCGCTACAGCCGCGCTGACCAGCGCCGTCGGCTCGGCCGGGGGCGCACTGACCGCCCTGGACGTCGTCGAGAGCCAGACCGACCGGATGGTCGTCGACGTCACCTGTGACACCTCTGGCGAGGAGCACGCCGACGTGATCACCAAGGCCATCGCGCAGATCCCCGGCGCCAAGGTGCGCAAGGTGAGCGACCGAACGTTCCTGATGCACCTCGGCGGCAAGATCGAGGTCAACCCCAAGGTCCCGCTCAAGCACCGGGACGACCTCTCCCGTGCCTACACCCCCGGTGTGGCCCGGGTCTGCCTGGCCATCGCCGAGCACCCCGAGGACGCGCGGCACCTGACCATCAAGCGGAACACTGTCGCCGTGGTCACCGACGGCTCGGCCGTGCTGGGCCTGGGCAACATCGGGGCAGCCGCCGCGCTGCCCGTGATGGAGGGCAAAGCAGCCCTGTTCAAGCAGTTCGGCGGCGTCGACGCCTGGCCGGTCTGCCTGGACACCCAGGACACCGACACCCTGATCGAGATCGTCCGGGCGATGGCCCCCGTGTACGGCGGCATCAACCTGGAGGACATCTCGGCCCCCCGCTGCTTCGAGATCGAGGCCCGCCTGCGCGAGCTCCTTGACATCCCCGTCTTCCACGATGACCAGCACGGCACCGCCATCGTGGTGCTCGCCGCCCTGACGAACGCGCTGAAGGTCGTCGACAAGCGCATCGAGGACGTCCGCATCGTGGTGTCCGGCGTGGGAGCCGCCGGGAACGCGATCATCCAGCTGTTGCTGGCCCAGGGCGCCGGCAACATCATCGGCTGCGGGCGCGGCGGCGCGGTGCACTCCGGCCAGAAGGACATGGACCAGTTCCGCACCTGGATCGCCGAGCACACCAACACCGCCAACGTGGTCGGCACCCTCAAGGAGGTCCTGGTCGGCGCGGACGTCTTCATCGGCGTCTCGGCCCCGAACCTGCTCAACGGCGAAGACATCGCCGCCATGGCCGACGACGCCATCGTGTTCGCACTGGCCAACCCGGTGTCCGAGGTGGACCCGGTGGAGGCGAGCAAGCATGCCGCGGTGGTCGCCACCGGTCGCTCCGACTACCCGAACCAGATCAACAACGTGCTGGTCTTTCCCGGCTTCTTCCGAGGCCTGCTCGACGCCGGCGTCTCGGACTTCACCGACGAGATGCTGATCGCGGCGGCTCATGCCATCGCTGACAAGGTCCTGCCGGAGCAGCTCAACTCCAGCTACATCGTGCCCAGCGTCTTCGACGCCAGCGTGGCCCCTGCCGTGGCCGCAGCGGTAAGGGAGGTCGCGACCGCGCAGGCGTGACGGATGTCGCCACCAGTCATCGCGATCGGTCGCTGGGGCCGCCGCCGAGAAGTCCCGCCGCTGCGCCGTTGATGAGCCTCAAAGCAGCGGCTTCAACGCGGTGGTCCAGCCACTGCCGACCAGCAGCCGCGCCCCGACCGACGTGCCGCGCCCGGGATACCTGAACAGCTTTCCGGTGGCACTCTCGACCGCGACCAGGTCGTTGAAACCGTCCCGGTCGAAGTCGCCGAGCCCTGTCAGGTCGCGCATGGTGTTCCAGCCAGTGCCCAGCAGCACCCGGGAACCCAGGCTGGTGCCTGTCCCCTTGTACAGCCAGAGGTCGCCGGTTGCCGTCGTTCGGGCCACCAGATCGAGCCGGCCGTCCCGGTTGAAGTCGCCGACACCGGTCAGCTCGCTCATGGCGTTCCAGCCACTCCCGAGCCGGATCGAGCGAGCGAGCCCCGTTCCGTTGCCAGGGTAGAGGAACAGGTATCCGGTCGAGGCCTGGACCGCGAGAAGGTCGGGGTAACCGTCACTGTTCAGGTCTCCCGCCGCGGTGATCTCGCGCATGCCGTTCCACCTGACGCCGAGACTGAGGCGTCGGCCGAAGCCTGCGCCGGTGCCCGGGTAGAGCCAGAGCGCTCCGGCGCTGTCGCGGGCGATGAGGTCTTCGTGACCGTCCCTGTTGAAGTCGCCCAGGCGGGTGATCACGCTCATCCCATTCCAGCCGACGCCGATCTGCGAGCGGGCGCCGAACTTGGTCCCGTTGCCCGGGTAGAGGTAGAGCGCGCCGGTCGACGTCTGCCGGGTGATCAGGTCCGACCACCCGTTGCCCTGGAAGTCGCCGAAGGCGGTGGCCGGGACCGGGGTGACGTCGAGCTGGTCGCGGTCCACAGACACGGTCTTGCCACCGTAGGTCTCGGTCAGGATGGCCGGAGGCGGAGCGGTCGGCGACCGGTACTGCTTGATCCGGTGGTGCAACCAGTACGAGTCGGGAAGGATCTGGGGGACGGTGCGGTCCAGCACGTTGGCGATGCCGTCGTAGCGGGCGAACCACAGGTAGTCGGGACGGACATAGTCGGTCGAGCCGTACACCGCGACCTGGTCACGAACACCCGAACCGAGGCTGCTGTAGAAGCCTGAGAAGAAGCCGAGGTCATGCAGTCGCGCGGTCCACTGGCTCTGGTATGTCAGCACGGCCGTGATGACCGCGGGACTACAGGCAACATGACTGATGCTGTCCACGCCGGTGGTGCTGTACGCCTCGATGTCGCTGAAGATCGTGCTTCCGGCAGCCAGGCCGAGCGCCCGGGCCCGCGCCACGGCGTCGTCGGCCTCTGTCCGTGCGGTGCTGGCCGCGTCGGCTCCGGTGAACCGGTGGACCTTGGACGAGGTGGTGCAGTAGGGCTGCGAACCCATGTAGATGGGCAACAGGTGCCAGCCTGCGGAACGCTGGTCGTTGACCCAGGTGGGCGTCAGGTTCGCCTGGGTGGGGCAGGCGCGGTTGTTGCCACCGATGTAGATGCCGACCGCGCTGTAGGGCGACGTGCTGAGGTCTCCGCTGTTGTGCAGCCAGGCCGTCATCACGTCCGAGGCCGGCGCCTCACAGGTGTCAAACCCGGGACCGGCGAACGTGCCGGGCGACGGGATGGTCAACGCCGCCGCCGAGCCGGTCGAAGAGGCGGCCAACGTCGCCCCCGCCAAGAGTCCTGCGCTGAGCGCCGCCCGAAACTGTCGACGCTGGGAACCCGACCGAGTCCGTTCTCCGGTATTCATGGCGACCTTCAACCTCTGATCTCCGGGCGCCCCCGCGCCCGGTAAGACCAGTGCACCACCGACGTGTCGGGTAGGCAAGGGCTGTCCTGGACCTGGCAGCCGGATCTCAGCTGCCTGATTCAGCCAGGTATCTCATCAGAGGTATCTCCGCGTGGCGATGGCACAAACCGTTGACAGCGGGGTCCGGGACTGGGAACGTTCCATCCCAGGGTGGGACCCACAAAGGTCACTGATCGTCGCTCACTGATCGTCGTTGACGTAGCGGCCTGTTGGTCTGCTGATGCGTCGCCTTTATTGCTCATCACACTTTGATAACAAGGCTTCCTTGGGCTTACGAATGAATACGACGGTGGAACGATTCGAAGGACGTGGGTCACAGGGTGAGTCACCAATGGAAGGAACTATCGATGGGAACCACACGCAAATCCGTCGCTCTTCTGAGCGCGTTCGTGTCGTTGGGGCTGGTGGCCTCGGTCTCGGCATGTAGTTCGTCAACCTCAACCCCGACGGCGACGACCGCGGCAGCGAAGGGCGCGGTGCCGCAGATCAACGCGGCGGACTTCACGGCTGACTTCGCGCTGATGAAGCAGCTGACCGGACTGGCTGCACAGGGCAAGGGGCTGATCGGGGTGCTTCTGCCGGATACGACGACCTCGACCCGGTACGTCCAGTACGACGCGCCCTACCTGAAGAAGGCCTTCGAGACTGCTGGTCTGTCCTCGAAGGACTTCAAGATCGACAACGCCAACGGCAGCGCGTCCACCATGCAGACCCAGGCCGAGGCCGACATCAATGCCGGAGCGTCCGTCCTGCTGGTCGACCCGCTGGACCCTGGTAGCGGCGCGGCGATCGAGTCGAAGGCCAAGGCTGCGGGCGTGAAGGTCATCGACTACGACCGTCTGGTCACCGGTGGGCCTGCTGACCGGTACTACGTCAGCTTCGACAACGTCAAGGTCGGCAAGCTGATCGGCGATGGCGCCGTGGCCTGCAACACGGCCTGGAAGGTGGCGACGCCGAACGTCCTGGTCATGAACGGTGACCCCTCGGACAACAACGCGAAGCTCTTCGCGCAGGGATACCACAGCGTCATCGACCCGAAGTTCGCTGACAAGTCCTGGATAAAGGTCGGCGAGCCGGCCGGTACCTGGACCCCGTCGATTGCCGCCACGACGTTTGAGCAGCAGTTCACTGCTCACCCGAACATCAACTCGGTCATCACGCCGAACGACGACAACGCGAACGCCGTCATCGCGGTCCTGAAGAAGAACAAGATCCCGGCGAAGACGTTCCCGACCACCGGTCAGGACGCCTCGCTCCCGGGCCTGCAGAACGTCCTCGGCGGCTACCAGTGCGGCACGGTCTACAAGCCGATCTACCTGGAGGCACAGGCAGCCGCCGCGCTTGCCCTGTTCCTGCGGGCTGGTGTGACGCCGCCGGCCACGCTGGCCAACGCGACGACTCAGGACACGGTGCTGAAGAAGAACATCACCTCCGTCTACACCACGCCGATCTGGGTCACCCCGGAGAACATGAACGCAACGGTCGTCAAGGACGGCGCGGTCAAGGCCTCGGCCCTGTGTGCGGGCGCCACTGCGAGTGCGTGCACGGCAGCCGGGATCAAGTAGTCATCATCAAATAGTCATCGTCGGGTCGTGGTGGGGGTCTGTTGG
>JBBRZQ010000018.1:0-49328 GCA_038236535.1 Actinomycetales bacterium | reverse complement strand
GTCGATGCTGACTGTGGGTTTGGTCAGCGGTCGATGCTGACTGTGGGTTTGGTCAGCGGTCGATGCTGACTGTGGGTTTGGTAAGGCCTCGTCACCGATGGCACCCTCACCCAGGCGCAGGCCGACAAGGTGGCCGGCACCCTCGACAGCCAACCGCCCATGGGCGGCAGGGGTGGCATGGGCGGAATGGGCGGTCGCGCCGGCGAAATGGGAATCACCCAGTCCCACGACGCCGCAGTGAAGGCTGGAACCATGACACAGGCTCAGGCTGACACGATGAAGAGCTCGCTCACCGGGCGGATGACCGACCAGGTCAACGGCGTTTGCGCCGGTCGAGGCCCGGGCCGTGGCGCCGGGTATGCCCCGCGGATCGATTCCGAGTAGCTGAGATTGATCATTCGCTCAGTACCTCTGGCCCGTAACTGCTCCTGACGTTTCCACGGGCCTCCTACCTCGTCCATCTCGGTCCGCGATTCAGGTTGCCGATCTTGATATTTCCGATGATGTCTGCACCGCGTTCGACCAAGCAGGCGGCCGAGTCCACGAGTAGGGCAACGGGCAAAGTATTCTCGGGCGCGGCGAGGTCTCGTCACCGGCCCTCGCTCGGTAGCGTGCCTGCCATGGCTGACACCGAGCGGAACTGGGACTTCACTGGCCTCAAGGCGATGTACATCAACGGCACGCTCAAGCGCTCGCCCGAGATCTCCAACACCGAAGGACTGATCGAGGTGAGCGCCTCGATCATGCGCAAACACGGGGTCGAGGTCGAGGTGCTGCGAACGATCGACCATGACATCGCGACCGGTGTCTATCCCGACATGACCCAGCACGGGTGGGCCAGCGACGAGTGGCCGCAGATCTGGCAGCGGGTCAGTGCGGCACACATCCTGGTTGTCGCAGGGCCGATCTGGCTAGGCGACAACTCCAGCATGACCAAGAAGGTCATCGAGCGCCTCTACGCACATTCGGGTGAGCACAACGAGCAGGGCCAGTACACGTTCTACGGGCGGGTCGGAGGGGCGCTGATCACCGGCAACGAGGATGGCGTCAAGCACTGCACGATGAACATCCTGTACAGCCTGCAGCACGTGGGGTACGTCATCCCGCCGCAGGCCGACGCCGGATGGATCGGGGAGGTCGGGCCGGGCGCGTCCTACCTGGACGAGGGCTCGGGTGGCCCCGAGAACGACTTCACCAACCGCAACACGACGTTCATGACATGGAACCTGATGCATCTGGCACGGATGCTCGTGCAGGCAGGCGGCATCCCGGCGTACGGCAACTCGCGCACCGCCTGGGACAAGGGGGAGCGGTTCGACTTCGTCCAGCCGCACCGCTGAGTCCAGGGTCTAGCATCCTGCCGACCGAGTGCTCGTGCTCGACCACGGGCCGCGAGAGCGGGAACGATCGTTGGAGCAGAACCGACGTGAGCTGGTGGCTTTCATGTCACATGACCTACGAACCCACTGGCCGATCTCAGGGCACTGGCCGAGGGCCTCGATGACGGCGTGATAGAGGATCAAGACGCAGCCCTGCGTCAGATGCGCCAGACCGTCGAGCGAATGAACGGTCTGTTAGGTGATCTTTTTGAGCTGTCACGGCTCAATGCCGGACCGGCTCGGCGCGCACCGGCGCGCAGCCCGGTGAGCCTGGTCGAGCTAGCCTACGATGTCCTGGGCGAGGCTCGTGAGCCTGCCCGGCTGCGGCATGTCGACTGCACACCCCGGCCTGAGCAACGCCCGATGGAATCCGGATTGACCTCCTTGCACGAAAGCGATGCCTGCCTGAATACGAGTGCATCCATATTGTGCCCGGGGCTCATCGCTGCATCGCCTCATCCAACGAGCACCGGATCCGGGACCTGCCGCGGTGCAGCAGGACGCGTTGGTTGGGCTCGCTCAGGGAAAGTGCCTCGCAGACCTGCAAGCTCGGGAGTCCTTCAATATCGCGCAGGGTGACGACCTGGCGCTGGAGCTCGGGCAGCTCCTCGATCGCGCGCAGAACGTGAACGGCCAGCTCGTCTGCCTCAAGGCGGTCATCCACGGCATCGGCCCAGTGCTGGGAGGGGGACGACCAGCCGGCTCCAGAGCCAGACCGACCCGAGTCAAGGGCGAGCTCTGGGCGCCCGCTTGAGGCGAGGCGTTGTTCGCGTGAGGCCAAAGAGCGGGCCCGGTTCGCGCAGATCTGGAAGAGCCAGGTGCGCAAGGAGGAACGGCCTTCGAACTGTCCGACGCCCCGGATCACGGCGAGCCAGGTCTCCTGGGCTACGTCTTCGGCCATCTCCGGGCTGGGCACAAAAGTCAGCGCAAGCCGGGTGAGCCGCACGTGGTAACGCTTCACCAGCACGACGTATGCCTGCTCTTCACCGGCACGCAACTGCTCGAGAAGAGCTTTGTCCTCATCGCGGGGCATACCCAAAGAGTGCAGGGCGGGCGCTTTCAACGGGGACCGCCGGACCTTACGAAACGCGAACGCAGCGGCTTTGCAGGACCTCTGGATGTAACGGCCCCCTGTGGGCCGGGACTCACCAGGTGTCAGTGAAGACAACCCAGAAGGAAGAACTCCCATGAGGAACCTCACCCGTCTTGCCTCGGTGGCCGGGGCGGCCACCATCGCGGCCGTTGCGTTCACCGTTCCTGCCAGCGCAACGACGAGCAACGAACACAACGATGGCGCTGGCCATGTCGTGTTCATCCAGAACGACAACCTCGCCGGCAACCAGATCGCCGCATACCACCGTTCGAGGTCTGGGGCGCTCAGCCTTGCCAGGACCTATGAGACCGGCGGGCTCGGTGGCAAGCTCGACGGTTCCGTCGTGGACCACCTGGCCTCCCAAGGCTCGCTCACCTACGACCGCCGCCACCGGGAGCTGTATGCCGTGAACGCAGGCAGCAACTCGGTAACGGTGTTCGCCGTCGACGGCGACCGGCTCCGGTTGCGACAGGTGATCAGCTCACGGGGGTCGTTCCCGGTCAGCATTACCGTGCACGACGACGCCGTCTACGTGCTCAACGCCCTGGGCGGCGGATCTATACAGGGCTACGTCAACGCCCGCGGCCGGCTCATCCCGATCACAGGATGGAACAGGACGCTAGGCCTGGACCCCACGGCCACCCCACAGTTCACCCACACCCCCGGCCAGGTCGCCTTCTCCCCCGACGGCAGCCAGCTCATCGTCACGACGAAGGCCAACACCAACGCCATCGACGTCTTCGGCATCGGCCCGTCCGGCCGGCCGTCCGCGGCACCAGTGGTCAACACCCAGCCGGGCGCGGTGCCGTTCGCGGTCACCTTCGACAGGGCCGGTCACCTGGTCGTTGCCGAGGCGGGGACGAACTCCCTGGTCACATTCCGCCTGAACGCTACAGGGACCCTCACCCAGATCGACTCGGTTGGCAGCACCCAGAAAGCCACGTGCTGGGTCGAGCCGGCCGGGGCATACCTCTTCGCGGGTAACGCCGGTGGAAACGGCACACCCGGGTTCGGCTCCCTCAGCGGCTACACGTCCAGCCCGACTGGGCAGCTCACCAACCTTGGCGCCACGGTGACCGACCCGGGAACCGTGGACTCATCAGCCACACCTGACGGGCGCTACCTCTACACCCAGACCGGCGCTAACGGAATCGTCGACGCGTTCGCCGTCAACGCCGACGGCTCGCTCACAAGGATCGGGTCCGTCACCGTGGCCAACGCCGTCGGTGGCGAAGGCATCGTCGCGCTCTAACACCACTACGTCTGCGGCGCCGTACCCCTGTACGGCGCCGTGGACTCGGGCGGTCGGGTCTATCCGGCGCTGTTGTCCTGGTTCGTCGAACCTCAGCGGTTGCGGTCGGGTGCCGTCGTTGAGCTCATGCGTCTGCACCGCTCATGAACGCTCCCGGTGAACCACAAGATGCATGCGTTGCCCTGGTCCGAAGGCGGTGTGAATCTCACCGTCAGCCACGAAGCCAAGTGCGTCGTAGAAGGAATAAGCGTGCGGGTTCGCCGTCACGGCAATAGCCTCAAAACCGCGCTCCGCAGCGAACGCGGCGGCGTCCCGCACGAGGTCATGGCCAATCCCATGCCTCATCCAGTCCGGATCAACGAACAGGTCCTGAAGCTCAAGGACGTCATCAACAAGGACTGCGGTGGCGAAACCCACGATGTCATCACCGTTGGTAGCGACTCTGGTGAGCCCTTCGGCGATGCCGTCTCCTTCCAACACCAGCGCCTCTGGGTGGGCCAGGAGAGCTTCGCGGTCACCTTCATTGGACAGCGACGCCCTGGCGAACACCTCCGTCAAAGCCGGCAGGTCAGCAGGAGTGCTCCAACGGATACGAAACAACATCACGGCTCCATTGTTACCTGCTCACCTCACCCGTCCGTGCCGTCACCCGTTCCGATGGCCGGCCGGCACCAGAGCGAGGAGTTGCGGGAGAAGATTCAACCCGGCGAGTCGGCGGGTCGACGGTGGCAACAATGAGGGCCCATCGGGCCATTTCGGCCCATTATCGTCGCGTGGCCGTTGACGTCGAAACCTCGATCGATATCGAATGCCCGCGAATGGTCGTAGCCATCAATGTGTCAAACCCGGACAACGCGCCGGAGTGATACGTCAACATCAAGTCCGTGGACTGGCAGACGCCGGGAGACCGATCCGACGCGGGTCAGATGTGTCCGCAACGATCCCTCTGCGGTTGCTCGCAGTGCGTTTGTCACTTTGTGGTGTACGCGCATGAGTCGATCCAGGCCGGTCGTGGCCATAGTCTGCCGTGATGAACAACCTCGATGGGCTTGATCACGCTGTCCTCGCGCGGATCGATGAGATCGTCGAGAATGCCGTTCAACAGGGGCAGGTACCTGGCGTCGTAGCGGCTGTGGCACGTGGTGAGGCGGTACATGTTGCGACGGCCGGCGTGATGGCGATCGGCGGGGCACCGATGCGCCGCGACACACTGTTTCGGATCTCGTCGAATACCAAGCCGATGACGGCTGCGGTCGTTCTCAGCCTGGTCGATGACGGCATACTGAAGCTCGACCAATCGGTCGATGACCTGCTGCCCGAACTCGCTGACCGCCGGGTCCTGCGCAGCCCGGACGGGCCACTGGATGAGACGGTCCCGGCCCAGCGCCCGATCACGGTGCGTGACCTACTGACTTTCACCTGGGGATTCGGGATGCAGGGTGCCATGTTCATGGCACCTGAGCCGTGGCCGATCCTCACCGCAGCACTGCAGCGGCAGCTTTCGACTTTCGGGCCGCCACAACCAGAGGCCACGCCGGACCCTGACACCTGGATGGCACGACTTGGTGAGTTGCCGCTGCTGGCGCAGCCGGGCGAGCGGTGGCTCTACCATTCTGGCTCGCAGGTGCTGGGAGTGTTGGCGTCACGGGCTGCCGGGGACGGGTTCGAGGAAGTTCTGCGCGAGCGACTCTTCGGGCCGCTCGGAATGAAGGACACCGGATTCCACACGAGCGATACCGCTCGGCTCGCGACCGCCTACGAGAATCGGGACGGTCATCTGGAAGTGAGCGACCCGCCGAAGGGACAGTGGGCGCACCCGCCGGCGTTCCCCGACGGCGGCGCCGGTCTGCTGTCCTCAGTCGAAGACATGGTCAGGTTCGGCCGGATGCTGATCCGCGGCGGTAGCCCCGTCTTGCAGTCGGCAACTGTCGCTGAGATGACCCGTGATCAGCTGACCGCAGCGCAACAGGTGAACGTCTGGCCTGGCTTCAGCTTCCTGGACGGCCGCGGCTGGGGTTACGGGCTGTCTGTGCTCGGCGACGGCCGCTACACCTGGGAGGGCGGCCACGGAACGACGTGGTCGAACGTGCCGTCACTAGATCTCACCGTCGTCGTGCTTACTCAGCGCGCTGCGGACGAGGCCGGGATCCCTGCAGTGTGCGACGACGTGCTTGCCGCCGCGCGCACGACTCGGTAAGAGGATCGCTCGCACGAGTGTCGCGCTGTTCCACCAACGCAAGGGCCGGCGGCACTGACCTCACCGGTGTCGCGCATTACCCTCGCCGCACGGGATCCTTGACCGAACTTCAACTCGCCCTGTACGCGCCATCATGTGGGTGATCGGTGTCAAGGGGTCATGATGCTGGCTGTCATCGGCTTTGTTGAGTAGTTCTGTGAAGTCAACCATCAGATCAGACTGCCAAGATGGCGCACCTCGCTGTACCAATTCGCGCAGACACTGGTACCAGGATGGAACACCCCGGAATACCAATCTCGAGCAACGAGCGCGGGGCTGGCCGGTGTTGAGGCGCCACCTGTTGCCGAGGTGCCGCCGCACGCGCTGACGAACAACACGGCGCAGCACACTGCCGCTCCGGCGGCGATCCTGTTGACGGTCATCTCTCTACTCACTTCTCAAGGCGTCGATGGGGGCAAGGCGGGCTGCGCGGCTGGCGGGATAGACCCCGGCCACGATGCCGATGGCCAGGGCGATTCCCAGTGCGCCGAGTCCGACAAACGGTGGGATGGTCACTGGCTGGTCGATAAATCGAGGCAGGACCTGGGCACCGACCAGGCCGAGGGCAATGCCGAGCACGCCGCCGGCCAGGCCGAGGGTGCTGGCCTCGACCAGGAACTGGCGGCGCACGACCCGGGGCGTGGCGCCCAGGGCTTTGCGCAGCCCGATCTCACGAATCCGTTCGGTGACCGAGACCAGCATGATGTTCATGACGCCGATCCCGCCCACCAGCAACGAGATCGCCGCGATCCCGGCCAGCAGCACGGTCAGGGTCTTGTCGGTGGCCGTGGCGGTGGTCAGCAGGGACTGCTGGCTGCTGATGGTGAAGTCCGCGGCGGTCGCCGTTACCCCGTGGGTGCCCATCAGTGCCTTGTTCGCCTCCTGGTATGCCGCAGACAGCGAGTCGGTGGACCTGGCCTGGATGTACAGAGTCGAGATGCCGGTGGCGTTGCCACTGCTGGCGACCCGGCTGCTGTAGGTCGTCTGCGGGACCAGTGCCTGGTCATCGTCGTCGGTCGTGGTCGAGGAGCCGGCGGTGTTCAGCAGCCCGATGACGGTGAATGCCGTGCCGTTGATGGTCACGCTCTGTCCCAGTGCGTCGCGGCCGCCGAAGAGCTCAGTGGCGGTGGTCGCGCCGAGCACGGTCACTGCTGCCGCGTCGTTGAGCTCGGTCGCGTTGAAGAACCGCCCCTGCGTCAGGCTCCGGGCTCGCACCGGGAGCCAGTCCGGAGTCGTGCCAACAACATTCGTCGTCCAGTTCGTCGTGCCCGCCGTCAGCGACTGCGACCCGGTGACCACCGGTGCCACCCTGGCGATATCAGGGGCCACGACCGGGCTGGCCAGTGCCACAGCGTCCCGCGTGGTCAGCGTCGAGGCGGATCCGCGCCCGCCGCGGATACCGCTGCTGGTCGTCGTGCTGCCCGGGGAGACGATAAGCAGGTTGCTGCCGAGCTGGTTGATCTGGTTCCTGACCTGGGCCTGTGCGCCCTGGCCGAGCCCGACCGTGAGCATCACCGCCGCGATGCCGATCAGGATGCCGAGCATGGTCAGCGACGAACGCATCCTCCGGGAACTGATGGCCTCCAGGGCGGTGCGGAACGTCTCGCCCCAGGTCATCGCAGGCTCATCAGCGACGCGGAGAAAGCAGAGTCGATCTGTCCGTCCAGGATCCTCACAGCGCGCTGGGCCGACTCGGCCACCTCGCGTTCGTGGGTGATGATCACGATGGTGCGGCCCTGCTCGTGCAGCTCGGCGAAGAGCTGCAGAACGTCCGCGCTGGAGTGCGAGTCGAGGTTGCCCGTCGGCTCGTCGGCCAGGATGAGGGCCGGGTCGGTGACCAGAGCCCGTGCCACGGCGACCCGCTGCTGCTGACCACCGGAGAGCTCACCCGGCCGGTGGCTGACCCTGTCTCCCAGACCCACCCGCTCAAGCGCCTGCATGGCGCGCTTCTTGCGCTCGGACCGACCAACCCCCGAATAGCACAGCGGCAGCTCGACATTGCGCCAGGCCGACAGCGCCGGCAACAGGTTGAACTGCTGGAACACGAACCCGATCTGACGGTTCCGCACATGGGCGAGGGCGTCCTCGCTCATCGCGGCGACGTCCTCGCCGGCCAGTTCGTAGCTGCCCGTGGTCGGCACATCCAGACAGCCCAGGATGTGCATCAGGGTCGACTTGCCAGAGCCCGACGGCCCCATGATGGCCACGTACTCACCGCGGGCCACCTCCATGGAGATCCCGTGCAGGGCCTCGACCTCGACAGAACCGGCGGCGTACGTCTTGCCGACATCCACCAGCCTCAGGATCGGGGAGTTGCCTTCATAAGGAATCGGCATGACGGTCATCCGCCGGCTCCGCCGAACCCGGGGGGCGGACCATCAACGCCGCCGGTGCCGCCGGGGCCTGAGCCGCCCCCTTGTCGCGTTCCGGTGCCTCCGGAGGGCCGGTTGCCGCCGAGCCGGAAGGTCGTGCCGACCACCTTGTCGCCGGCCTTGAGCCCGCTCAGGATCTGGGTCACCGCGCCGTAGGTCGTGCCGACCTTCACCGGGGTACTCACCTGTGCGCCGTCCTTCATCTGGTGCACGACGGTCTTGCCGCCTTCGGTGTGCACCGCGTTGGTCGGCACGCTGAGCACGTTCTCCACCTGCCTGACGATGATGGAGACGTCCGCCGCGCCACCGGCATACAGGCCCTTGGGGCTTCCCGTGACGGTGACCGTTACCGGGAAGGTGGCGCTGCCGCTGGACGACGACGAGGCAATGATGCCAACGGACTTCACGGTCCCGAAGATCTTGGTCGCGCTGCCGGAAGGGGTGATCTCGGTTTGCAGCCCCTTCTTCAGCTGGGGGAGGTCCGCGCTGCCAACACTTGCAGTGACCACCCATGAGGTCGTGGAGATCACCACGACCTGAGCGGTCGACGAAGCTGAGGCAGCGCCGGCGGAAGAGGACGAGGAGCCGGCACTACCGGACGCGGACGGTGAGCTTGCCGAAGCAGTGCCTCCCACCTTGTCGCCTACCGCGATGTTGACCTGCGCCACGGTGCCGGCAATCGGTGAGGTCATCGACGCCGCAGCCAGGGCTGTCTCAGAATCTGCGAGCTTGGCCTGAGCGTCTGCGAGCTGTGCCTGGGTGGACGCGATCTGCACCGCCGAGGACCCGGCGTCCTGTTGAGCAGTCAGCTGGTCCTGGGTGGCGCCGACACTGGCCTGGGCCGAGGTCACCGCGGTCTCCAGGCTCGACGTGTCGACCGTGGCAAGAACCGCGCCGGCCCTGACCGTGTCACCGACCACAACCGGCAGCGAGGTGACCGTCCCGCTCACCGCGAACGTCAGATCCGCCCGGTGGGCCGGCTCAAGGGTCCCGGTGGCCGACACGCTCTGACGGATGGTGCTGGTCGTCACGCTGACCACCGTCGGGGCGGCCGCGGTCGAGGAGGTGGGACGCATCACAACCCAGGCTCCTCCACCACCCACGACAAGCAGCACGATGACGGCCCCGATAATCGTGTGCCGCCTCGTGAAGGCATGTGGCCTGAGGCGCACAGTCATCCCCTTCGTCAGGACGAGGTTGGTTCCTCGCCTGACGAAACGGTCTCACCAGCGGCTGAGACCACCGTAAGCGAGAACTGTGAGCCGGCTGTGGATTGCCCAGAGTCCAGACCGTGCCAACTCCCGCTGGAGGTCACCCGCTTGCGACGTCACTTCGGCGTTCTCAGTTCCACCAGTCGCAGCCGCGAGGTGGCTAGCAACAGTCCTCGCCGCGCCAGGCCTCCACACCTTCGTGGACAGCGACAGCGGCTAGCGCGAGCCCGATGATGGGGTCGAGCCACCACCAACCCAGCGCAGCGGTCAGCGCGAGCCCCACCAAGACCGCGGCGGCCTGTGCGGCGCACAGCAGGTTCTGGATCCCCTCACCGGCTGTCGCGCCCGAGTCGAGGATTCTGCCGAGGCGCTGTTTGGCGAGGCCCAGCACGGGCATCACCACGAGACTGGCCGCGGTCACAACGATGCCCAGAGTGCTGGCCTGGCTGTGGTGGCCGGTAAGCAGGTCGCGGGTGGCCTGGATGGCGATGTAGGGGGCGAGCAGGAAGAACGACACGGCGACCGCTTGGCCCGCCCGGGCCTCGGAGGTCTCCGACAGGGTCCGGGCGCCGGTGAAGCGCCAGATGACGATGACCGACGCCAGGCCCTCGATGGCCGAGCCCAGAGCCCACCCGACCAGGGAGATCGACCCGGCCTCAACACCGGCGACCAGACCCAGGACGCCTTCGCCGGTCATCCACACCAGCGATACCCAGGACAACGCCCGGGCGGCGCGAGCCGCCCTCTGCCACTGCGCATCGCGACCCTGCGGGGGCGCAGCCGAGCCACATGAGTCCGCCAAGGCACCGGCACTGGTGGTGGTCTCAGCGTTCCCCGGGTACTGGTCGGGGACGCCCGGGCGCTCAATCGTCATAGGTGAGCGCCTTGCTCGTGGTCGAGGTGGCCGGCGGGCTCGAACTGGAAGGTAGAGTGTTCGACGTCGAAGTGGCCATCAAGGCATAGCTGCTTCTCATCCAGCATCTGAACCGTGTGACCGTCGTAGAAACACCCGTCGTCCACGACCACGTGCGCGGACAGGGCCAGCAGGTCCGACGTGACTGTCCACACGTGCAGATCATGCACATCTTTGACGTGCTCGTTGCGCATCAGGTGCGCCCGGATCTCGTCAAGGTCAACACCGGTGGGGGCCGTCTCGAGAAGGATCCGGCCGGAGTCGCGCAGCAGCCCCCAGGCCGCATGCAGCATCAGGGCCACCACGACCAGCGACGCGATCGCATCCGCCCGGTTGAACCCGGTCCAGATGATGATCACCGCTGCGACGAACGTGGCGATGAAGCCGTAGGCATCGGTCAGGATGTGCTGGTAGGCGCCTTCGACATTCAGGCTGGACCGGTTGGCCTTGGCCAGGACCCACGCCGCGATCAGGTTGATGACCACCCCCAGCAGTGAGACGACCAGGACCGGCCCCCCGGACACCGGATGCGGCTCGATGAGGCGGCTGACCGCCTCGAAAGCGACCAAGGAGCTGATGACCAGCAAGGAGATCCCGTTGATCGCGGCAGAGAGGATCTCGACCCGCTTCCACCCGAACGTCCATCGTCCCGAGGCAGGGCGGGCGGCGAGCCGGATCGCCCACAACGACATCGCGATGGCGCCCGCATCGGTCAGCATGTGCCCGGCGTCCGAAAGCAACGCCAGCGACCCGGACCAGAACGCGACAGCCACCTCGACGACCATGAACCCCAAGATCAGGGACAACGCGGTAGCCAGGTAGCCCTTGTCCGCGCCAGGGCCCGCCCCATGACTGTGGCCCCCGGGATCACCCACCCGCTTCACAGGGGCGGAACCGGCAGGATCGTTCACGGTCATGACCGGTCCTGCGCCCTTTCGGGGTGAATCGCGCTGGTGTGCTCCGCGTGGGTCATGCCCAGGTCCAGGAGCATGCGCACGTGCGCATCATCCAAGCTGTAGAACGCCATCCGCCCGCGCCGGCTGACCGACACCACCCGGTGGGCCCGCAGCAGTCGCAGCGCGTGCGACACCGAGCTCTCACTCATCCCAGCCGTCGCCGCCAGGTCGCACACGCACAGCTCGCCACCCTCAACCAGGGCAAAAAGCAGCCGCAGCCGGCCAGGCTCACCCAGCAGCGCGAACACATCCGCGAGATCCACCACGTCATCCTCGGCGGGCATCGCCTCCCGGACCCGTCCCACCCGGCCGGGGTCGACCAGCTTCTCGACGCACTCGACCACCGTCTCGTCGGCTATCCGCGTGTCCACCAAGACCTCCTCCATATCTGAACAACTGCACATATGTTACTGGGACAGCCAGGGCTCAGCAAACAGCGGCCCGGTCGAACAGCCAGCGCGCCCCGTGTGAGGCCGTCAGACAAACTCGTGACATCGCCCTGGCTCACAACGAGGCCCCCTGTGTAGAGTTCGGTGCGTGTATCGGTGGTGGGGCTCGCCGTACCCAAACCGTCACTCCTGATGGAGTGACCAACAGTCCCTATCTGAAGTCCTCGCTGCGCCATGCCTCGGCGAGCCGGTCCAGATAGGGAGATCGCGTCGGTGCCCGACCAACAATCCACAGACTCGGCAGGTCGCGAACCGATCGACCCCGATATCGATCTGCGCCATGCTCGACGCCAGGGCCTGACCCGTCGCGGACGTCACGAGGCCACCGTGCTGGCCGCCATCGCCGCCGGTGGGCGATCGGGTTCCTCATGGTGCTGATCACCGAGGTGTGGAGCAGTCGGCGTCTGCTCCGCCCGTTCCTGGGCGTAGGCGTCCTGGGCGGGTTCACGACCTTCCACCCACGCAGTCGACCCCGCCTCACCACACCACCCCAATGAAAGGTTGACTCACATGAGCTTCGAAATCACCGGCGTCTCCGCCCTGGAGATCCTGGACTCCCGCGCACGCCCGACCCTGCAGACAACCCTCACCTTGTCCGATGGGACCATCGCCGTCGCTGGGGTCCCGTCCGGGGCCTCCACCGGCACCCGGGAGGCGGTCGAGCTTCGCGACGGCAACCCCACCCGCTTCGGTGGGATAGGGGTGCTCACCGCGGTCGGAAACGTCAACGGCGAGATCGCCGACCTGCTCAGGGGACAGGCCTGGGAGTCCCTGGCCGCGGTCGATGCGGCGATGGTCGCCGCCGACGGCACCCCCAACAAGGCACGCCTGGGCGCGAACGCCACGGTAGGGGTCTCGATGGCTCTGGCCCGCGCCCTGGCAACCTCCAGCGGACAGCAGCTACACGAATGGCTCCCCTCCTTCGGAGCGCCGCCGCGGATCCCGGTGCCATGCTTCAACGTCCTCAACGGTGGTGCGCACGCCCCCAACGCCCTGGACTTCCAGGAGTTCATGATCTCCCCGCTCGGGGCCAGCAACGTCGCCGAGGCAGTACGCGCCGGAGCCGAGGTGTATGCCGCACTGCGCAAACGCCTCGCCGCCGCGGGCCACGCCACCGGCCTCGGCGACGAGGGCGGCTTCGCCCCCCAGCTCGCCGAACCAGAAGAAGTCCTCGAGGTGATAGTCGCCGCGATCACCGACGCCGGCTACACCCCCGGACGCTCCGGTATCGCGATCGCCCTGGACCCGGCAGCCTCGGAGTTCCGCGGCCAGGACGGCATCTACACCGTGAACGGCCAGAAGCTGTCCAGCGACGACATGATCGAACGCTACGCAGCGATGATCGAGCGATACCCGATCTGGAGCATCGAAGACGGCCTCGGCGAGTCAGACCACGACGGCTGGCAGAAGCTGACCGCCCGCCTCGGCGACCGCCTGCAGCTCGTCGGCGATGACAACTTCTGCACCAACCCCGCAATCATCACCGCAGCCATCGCCGACAGCATCTGCAACTCCGCCCTGATCAAGCTGAACCAGATCGGCACTGTCAGCGAGACCCTGGAGGCCATGGCCATCTGCCACCGCGCCGGATACACCCAGATGGTCTCCCACCGCTCCGGGGAGACCCCCGACTCCTTCATCGCCGACCTCGCCGTCGGCACCGGATGCGGCCAGCTCAAGACCGGGGCACCCGCCCGTGGTGAACGGGTCGCCAAGTACAACCGGCTCATGGAGATCAGCGCCGACAACCCGGACCTGCCATACGGCCTGGCCTGAGGAATCGCACCGACCAAGGATCGGTGACCGGTCACCGATCCTTGGTCGGTCACACTGATGTGAGGCGTTGCCCGAGGCGGTCCAGGCCGCCCTTGATCATCCGGCCGTAACCGTCGTCCCCCAGGGTCACAACAGCGTCTAGGCCTCGCCTGAGGTGCTCGCGGGCTAGGTCAAGGTCGCCGATCCTGCGGTAGCACTCGCCGAGATTGAGGTGCAGCGACGGATAGAACGCGGCGACCGGACTCAGCACGCCAGCCAGCGCCGCACGCTCATCGGTGACCAGATCGGCGGCAGCCAACGCTCTCAAGTCCCAGATCAGTTCCTCTTGCACGTCGTCTTGCACGTCAGCCATCGAGTGGGCGAGCGCGCATCTGTGGAACGGATCCCCGTTCTCACCGCCGATGTCACTCCACACCTGAGCAAACAACTGGCCCGCGTCGTTGCGCTCACCACGCTGACTCAGCTCTATCCCCTGACCGATGCGCTTCATCGTTGGGTCCGACTCGCCCATAGGTCCACTCCTCAAGCGGTGTCTCAACGGTCATGACAACCGTAGCCGCAGTGACCGACAACATCCGACATGGTTCGCCATCTGGCCGCGATCACTGAGGTGAAGGCCCGAGGTGGTGGTCACCCCGACCGCATGGCCAGAAGATACCGGGGGACGCGGCCTACCCTCCGGTCCTGCGCTGCAGTGCGTCTGCACCGTAGATCATTTGACCTTCTCCCATCCGCGGCGTGGGGCGCGGTTGCCGAGCTGGTCGTCACGGCTGCGGTAGACGATGTACGGACGGGTCAGGTACCCCAGCGGCGCGCTGAAGACATGCACGAGGCGGGTGAAAGGCCACAGGGCGAACAGCAGCATCGCGGCCATGCCGTGTGCCTGGAAGGAGAAGGGCGCGGCGGCCATCAGCTCGGGGTGCAGCTGGAAGGTGAAGATGCCGCGGAACCAGACGGACACGGCCTCTCGGTAGTCATAATGCCCGTAGAGGTTCAGCACCGAGCTGCCTATCGTGTTCCAGATCCCGAGCACGATCACGGAAGCCAGGACGACGTACATCAGCTTGTCCATGCGCGTGGTCGCGCCGAACACCGCACTGGTGGTGCGCCGCCGGTAGATTAACGCTGTCATGCCGACCACCGTGGCCAGGCCCGCCAGCAGGCCGATGCCGACAGCCATCGCATGGTAGGTCGTCTCGGAGATCCCGGCCGCGTCCGTCCAGCTCTTCGGGACGGCCAGGCCCATGACGTGACCGGCGAAGACGGCAAGGATGCCGAAGTGGAACAGGGGGCTGCCCCAGCGGAGCAGACGGCTCTCGTAGAGCTGGGACGAGCGGGTGGTCCAGCCGAACTTGTCGTAGCGGTACCGCCACAGGTGCCCGGTGATGAAGATCGCGAGACAGACATAGGGGATGATCACCCACAGGACCGTGTCGAGCGTCGTGGTCATGGCTTGTCCCCCCTGACGTCCGGCAGCGCGTACGGTTCGAGGCCGACCGTCTCGTCGGGCGGCCCCTCGGCTGCTAGCCGGGCAACAGCCTCGCGCTCGTCACCGACCAGCGGCGGGAGCGTCGAGCAGACCGCGACGAGCGCGCCGGCGTACGGCGACTCCGCATCGATCAGCGCGAGGCGCAGCACCTCCAGCCCGGCGCGGTGTTCCAGGAGCAGCCGCAGGCCGGCCTCGGGGTCCTGGGTCGCGGCGAACTCGAGCAGCACGCAGAGGTGGTCCGGCAGCTCCTCGTCAGTCAGCTCCAGGCCGGCATCACGGTAGGCCGCTTTGAAGCTGAGCAGGGCCAGACCGCGCTGCCGAGTGTCCCCATGGCCGTAGTAGGTGAGGTAGAGGCAGGCGCGCCGGCGCATGTCGAACGCCTCGACGTAGTCGACGGTGAGCTGGTGAAGCGGGGTGCCCTCAAGGTGGTTCACCACCCCCGTGAGGGCGGACTGGGCCGGCTCTGGCAGATCGGTGACGGCAGCGCGAAGGCTCGGCAGTCCGGCGATCAGCTCCACGGTGGGGTAGTCGAGAACGAGCCCGGCCACCCGGTGCACGATGGCGCGTTGCCGGGGGTCCAGGACCTGGGCCTTCGCGTGACGGCCGATACGCATGGTGGGCAGCGGGCTCATTTCTTCGGCTCCTTGGTGGTGCCGGGGTTCAAAGGATCGACAGGGGTGTCCGAGGTCTGCCGGACCTTCAGCTCCCGGAAGGTCGCCACGGCGAGCGGCGTTCTCCCGCCCGACCCCTCCCCGAAGGGTCCCGAGCCGCCCGCGCCGGGGCCGCCCTCGTAGTCCAGGCTGCACTCGGTGGCCAGCTCCTCGAGGTGGTGGGCCTGTTCGGCGTGCGCGGTCGGTATCACGTACCGCTCGTCGTACTTGGCGATCGCCAGGAGCCGGAACATGGCCTCCATCTCTGCGCTGGTCATGCCGACCGCCTCCGGGATCGACGGGTCCCCGGGACGGCCCATGGTGATGTCCCGCATGTACGAACGCATGGCAGCGAGCTTCTTGAGCACTTCGGTCACCGGCGCGGTGTCCCCGGCGGTGAACAGCTCTGCGAGGTACTCCACCGGGATCCGCAGCGTGTCGATGGCGGCGAACAGGTTGCCGGCGGCCTCGGCGTCCTGGCCGGTCTCCTGGACCACGTCGACCACCGGCGACAGCGGCGGGATGTACCAGACCATCGGCATCGTGCGGTACTCCGGATGCAGCGGCAGGGCCACCTTGAAGGTGTTGATCAGCGCCCAGACCGGTGACCGCTGCGCCGACAGGACCCAGTCCCTGGGTATGCCGGCCGCCTCAGCCTCGCGGATCACCACAGGGTCGAACGGGTCCAGGAAGACCCCACGCTGGGCCTCATACAGATCGTGGTCGTCGGCGCTGGAGGCGGCCTCCAGGACCTTGTCGGCGTCATACAGCATGAGGCCGATGTACCGGAGCCGACCCACGCACGTCTCGGCGCAGACGGTGGGCAGGCCGACCTCGATCCGCGGGAAGCAGAACGTGCACTTCTCGGCCTTGCCGGTCTTGTGGTTGAAGTAGACCTTCTTGTACGGGCAGCCGGTGATGCACTTGCGCCAGCCGCGGCACCTGTCCTGATCAACCAGGACGATGCCGTCCTCCTCGCGTTTGTAGATCGCCCCCGACGGGCAGGACGCGGCGCAGGCCGGGTTCAGGCAGTGCTCGCAGATCCGCGGCAGGTAGAACATGAACGTCTGCTCGTAGGCGAGCTTCACGGTGGCCGAGACCTTGGCCAGGACCGGGTCGGCGCTCAGGTTCGGGGACCCGCCCAGGTCGTCGTCCCAGTTCGCGCTCCAGGTGATGTTCATGTCCTTGCCGGTGATCAGCGACATGGGGCGGGCGACCGGGCTGTGCTCCTGCAGCGGCGCGTTCGTCAGCGTCTCGTAGTCGTAGGTCCACGGCTCGTAGTAGTCCTGCAGCGAGGGCATCCTGGGGCTGGAGAAGATGGTCGAGAGGTTCTGCAGCCGCCCGCCGGCCTTCAGCTGAAGCCGACTGCGCTTGTTCAGCTTCCAGCCCCCCCGCCACCTGTCCTGGTCCTCATAGGTGCGCGGGTAGCCCTGCCCGGGGCGCGTCTCGACGTTGTTGAACCACACGTACTCGGTGCCGGTCCGGTTGGTCCACGCCTGCTTGCAGGTGACCGAGCAGGTGTGGCACCCGATGCACTTGTCCAGGTTCATCACCATGGACATCTGAGCCATGACGCGCATCAGTACTGCACCTCCTGGGTGCGACGACGGATCATCGTCACCTCGTCGCGCTGGTTTCCTGTCGGCCCGAGATAGTTGAAGGCGAAGGTCAGCTGCGCGTACCCGCCGATGAGATGGCTCGGTTTCATCAGGATCCGGGTCAGCGAGTTGTGGATCCCGCCCCGCTTTCCCGAGGTCTGCGACTTCGGGACATCGATGAGGCGGTCCTGCGCGTGGTACATGTACACCGTTCCCTCCGGCATCCGGTAGGAGACGATCGCCCGCGCTACCACCACGCCGTTGCGGTTGACGGCCTCGACCCAGTCGTTGTCCTTGACCCCAATCTTGTCGGCGTCCTTCTCGCTCATCCAGATCCCCGGACCGCCGCGGGACAGGCTGAGCATCAGCAGGTTGTCCTGGTACTCCGAGTGGATGGACCACTTGCTGTGCGGGGTCAGGTATCGCACGGTGATGCCGAGCTCGCCGGTGTCGCCGACCTCCGGCTCGTTGAACAGCGCCGCCATGTTCAGCGGCGGCCGGAACACGGGAAGCTGTTCGCCGAGCTCGGTGATCCAGTCGTGGTCCAGGAAGAAGTGCATCCGCCCGGTCAGCGTGTGCCAGGGCTTGAGGCGCTCGACGTTGATCGTGAACGGGGAGTACCGCCGGCCACCGGTCTCCGAGCCCGACCACTCCGGAGAGGTGAGGACCGGGACCGGTGCCGACTGGGTGTCGGCGAAGGTGATCTGCCTGCCCTCGTTCTCGGCGGCCAGATCGACCAGCGGGCGACCGGTGCGCTTCTCCAGCATCCGGAACCCGGCGGTGGCCAGGTGCCCGTTGGTGGTCCCGGACTGGGCCAGGATCGCTTCGCACACGTGGATGTCACGTTGCAGCGAGGGACGGCCGTCTGCCACACCGCCGCGGATCAGGCCGTTCTTGTGCCCGAGATACTCGATCGGCTTGGTGAGGTCGTAGGTGATGCCCTTGGTGGTCGCCCCCAGCGTGTCGGCCAGTGGCCCCAGCGCTCCGAGCTTCTCGGCGACAGCCCCGTAGTCTCGTTCGACCACGACGAGCTTGGGCATCGTCTTGCCGGGGACCGGCTCACACTCGCCGAACTTCCAGTCCAGGACCCGGCCCGAGGGGGTGGCCATCGCATCGGGGGTGTCGTGCAGCAGCGGCACCGCCACCACGTCCTTGCGGACCCCGAGATGTTCGGCGGCCATCGCCGAGAACGCTTTCGCGATGGTGTGGAACGCGTCGAAGTCGGTGCGGGTCTGCCACGGAGGTGCGATGGCGGGGTTGAACGAGTGCACGAACGGGTGCATGTCGGTGCTGCTGAGGTCGTACTTCTCGTACCAGGTCGCAGCCGGCAGCACGATGTCGGAGAACAGCGTGGTGCTGGTCATCCGGAAGTCCAGGGTGAGCAGCAGGTCGAGCTTGCCGATCGGAGCCTCGTCGCGCCAGGCCACGTCTCTTGGCCTGTCGACCGCTTCAGCCTCGGTCGCGCGCAGCGAGTGGTCGGTGCCGAGCAGGTGTTTGAGGAAGTACTCGTTGCCCTTGCCAGAGCTGCCCAGCAGGTTGGAGCGCCACACAGTGAGCAGGCGCGGGTAGTTCTCCGGCGCATCCGGATCCTCGCCGGCAAACTTCAGGCTGCCGTCCTTCAGGGCCGCCGGCACGTACTCGTCAACCGGGACGCCCGCCGCCTGAGCATCATCGGCCAGCGACAGGGAGCTGCGGTCAAACGTGGGGTAGGACGGCATCCAGCCCAGCCGGGCGGACTTCGCCAGCACGTCGACCATCGCCATACCGGAGAACGCTCCCCCGGCCCGGGCCGACGACAGTGCGTCGGCGCTGAAGGTGTCGTAGCGGTACTGGTCGCTGTGCAGGTACCAGTACGCGGTCTGGATCATGTGCCGAGGCGGACGCGACCAGTCCAATGCATTGGCGTACTGGTTGAACCCGGTCAGCGGGCGGACCTTCTCCTGGCCGACGTAGTGCGCCCAGCCGCCGCCGTTGACACCCTGGGTCCCGCACAGGGTGGTCAGCGTGAGGAACGCACGGTAGATCGTGTCGGCGTGGAACCAGTGGTTGACCCCGGCGCCCATGATGATCATCGACCGACCCTTGGACTCCTCGGCGTTGGCCGCGAACTCGCGCCCGATCCTTTCCGCCTTCGCCGCCGGGACACCCGTGATGGTCTCCTGCCACGCCGGGGTGCACGGGCTCGAGGCGTCGTCATAGCCGGTGGCCCAGGTGCCAGGCAGCCCATCGCGCCCGACCCCGTACTGGGCCAGCAGCAGGTCGTACACAGTGGTCACGAGCAGGCCTGCGACCGTCCGGGTCGGCACACCCCGCTGGATAACCTTGCCGGAACCGTCGACGGAGTCGAAGCGGGGCAGGTCGACTGCGGCAACGCCCGAGTCCGCGCCGTCCGCGCTGAGGCTGGGCACCGTGTCACCAAGGTCGAGGTTCCACCTGCCCTCACCCTGGGAGCCGTAACGGAAGCCGAGAGAGCCGTTCGGGACCACCGGCTGGCCGGTGGCATCGTCCAGCAGGACGGTCTTGAACTGCGCGTTCTCCGACGTATCGCCCAGGTCGGCGGCGGTCAGGAACTTCGCCGGCACGTAGTGGTCGCCCTGCTTCTCCAGGGTCACCAGGAACGGCAGGTCGGTGTACTGGCGCACATACCCGTCGAAGTACGGCGTCGTTCGGTCGACGAAGAACTCCTGGAGGATCACGTGCCCCATGGCCATCGCGAGCGCGCCGTCGGTGCCGGGCGCCGGGGCCAGCCACTCGTCGGCGAACTTGACGTTGTCCGCGTAGTCCGGAGAAACGGCGATGACCTTCTGGCCGCGGTAGCGCGCCTCGGTCATCCAGTGCGCGTCCGGGGTGCGGGTCACCGGGACGTTCGAGCCCCACATGATCAGGTATCCGGCGTCCCACCAGTCGCCCGACTCCGGGACGTCGGTCTGGTCGCCGAACACCTGTGGGGAGGCAACAGGCAGGTCCGCGTACCAGTCGTAGAACGACAGCATCGCGCCGCCGATCAGGGAGTAGAACCGCGACCCGACCCCGTGGGACACCATCGACATCGCCGGGATCGGTGAGAAGCCGGCGATCCGGTCCGGTCCGTGCTCCTTGATCGTGTGCACGTGGGCCGCGGCCACCATCTCGGTGGCCTCCTCCCAGGTGGCGCGCACCAGGCCGCCCTTGCCCCGCGCGTTCTTGTAACGCTTGGACCGTACCGGGTCGTCGACGACGTCGGCCCACGCCAGGACGGGGTCACCGAGACGGGCCTTGGCCTCGCGGTACATCTCCAGCAGCACGCCGCGCACGTACGGGTAGCGCACCCGCGTCGGCGAGTACGTGTACCAGGAGAAGGCGGCGCCTCTGGGACAGCCACGCGGCTCGTACTCCGGCCGGTCGGGACCGGTGGACGGGTAGTCGGTCTGCTGGGTCTCCCAGGTGATGATGCCGTCCTTGACGTACACCTTCCACGAGCAGGACCCGGTGCAGTTCACGCCGTGGGTGGACCGGACCACCTTGTCGTGCGACCACCGGTCACGGTAGAAGGCGTCCGCCTCGCGCCCGCCGCTGCGGTGCACGGTGCGCAGGTCCTGGGAGACCTCAGCCTTGGTGAAGAACCTCCGGGTGCGGACCAACGCCTGGGTGACCGCATCGTCCAGCCCGTCGCCGGACGCACCTTTCCACTGATCCGTGCTCACCTGCGGTCTCCCTCGTTAGCTGATATCGGCCAGGCCGACATCACCCGGAACCCGTGAACCTCACACACTGGGGCTCACTCCAGGCCGGGGAGCGGGCCGGGTCGGGGAGCCGCTGGCGTCCGCAGCCCGGGCCAGGGCAGCTGACCGGACGGTGGTCATGGTGAACACCATGGTCCCGGCCGCCACGATGGCCAGCAGCCCCAGCCCCCAGCCGTAAGAGCCGGTCCTGCCGTAGACATCACCCATGACCAGTGGCGGGACGAACCCGCCCAGGCCACCAGCCGCGCCAACCAGCCCCGTCACCGACCCGACCTTGCTGGCCGGAGCCACCTTGCCAACGAGGGCAAAGGTGCCGCCGCTGCCGGCCCCGAGAGCGGCCGCCATGCTCAGGAAGGCGATGGTGCCCAACGGCATCAGTGCCGGGGTGAAGGACTGCACGATCGCCCCGGCGGTCAGCACGGCATAGACCGCGGTCAGCACCGGGATCGGGCCGATCCGGTCGGAGAACCACCCGCCGACGGGTCGCATGATGACGGCCACGATCACGAAGCCAGCCATCCGGTTGGCCGCATCGGCCTGCTCGAGCCCGTAGGCGGTCCGCAGGTACGCCGGAAGGTAGACCGAGAACGCCACGTAGCCGCCGAACGCCACGGCATAAAGGATGCAGGCCTGCCAGGTGATGGACAGCTTCGACGTGGCAGCCAGTCGCGCAGCCAGCGGCTCGGTCGGGATCGACCGCCCGGGGGCGTCGCGCATGACCAGCCAGGCGAGCGCGGCATACACGACCAGGACACCTGCGGTGATCAGGAACGGCGCGGAGGCCCCCTGGGCCTTGACCAGCTTCACCGTGGTCAGCGCGCTGATCGCGGTCCCGCCCATGCCGATCCCGAAGATGCCGATGGCCAGTCCGCGCCGCTCGGGCGGGAACCAGGCGCTCACGAACGGCACACCCACCGCGAAGGCCGTGCCACCGATGCCGAGGAAGAACCCGCCGATCAGCAGGGTCGCCATGGACTTCTGACCGGCCAGGCCGATGAACAGGACCGGGACCACCGTGGCCAGTGAGATAAGCGGGAACATCACCCGGCCACCGAACCGGTCAGTCAGCGCCCCGACCGGGATCCGGCCCAGCGCGCCGACGATCACCGGCACCGCAACGATCAGGGCCTGCTGGGACCCCGACAGCCCCAGCAACTCTTTGTAGCGCGGGCCCAGCGGACTGAGCAGTGCCCAGGCCCAGAAGTTCACCGCAAAGCCGATGGTCGCCAGCGCGAGCATCACCATGGGCTGTCGGCTTCTGGAACCACTCTGAGTACTAGAGATAGCTGGACCGTTCATCGGAACCCCTGTAGATATGCCATCAAACGTGAATTCAGAACTTCCCTCCACCGTGTCCTATCGCATCCCACGAGTCAGCGCCCGGTGAACCGGAAGTTCAAAAACTAGTACATGCACTGGCGTAGCCGGGTACCCCAGCCGGAGCCTGCTCCACCACCACTTCGGCGAAGCCTCTGCGCAGGTTATTACATATCTTCCGTGTTAAATAATGGTTCGCGCGATGCCCGCCCAAGGGCTGACAACAGCGGTGACTGACCAGGCGGCAGTCACCTGGCAGGGGTGGAACGAGGCAACAGATCCAGACGGCAGGCGCCGGGCTCCGAGAAAGGCAGCAGAGCGCTTTCTGCCGTTCGCTCCGGGTCCGCACCCAGCTCCTCGAGAGCCCCACGCACCATGCCGAGGTGGACTGAGCACACCACCTGTGGATTCCGATGCGCTGCCTCAAGCAGGGGGCAACGATGGAGCTTGACCACACCGACCCGCCCATCAGCTGTCGGCGCAAACCCCAGCTCATCAAGCAGGGCGACCACCTTGCGGCGGGCCGCCACCGCGCTCCGGGGCGCCGCCCGGCCAGATCCCTGTCCCTGGCTGACCTGCGACCCTCGCGCCAGCTCCTGACCCCACACCCAGCCGGCCTCAATGGCGTCAACACCTGGTTGCGGACTAGTCCGCTCGATGTGCGCGGCCAAAGCGGACGCCAGAGCCGAATACTCCCGATTGCCCTGGTCGGAGCCGACCTCGCGCGCTGCACTGTAAAGCCAGGCCGGACGCCCGCGACCCTCCACATCCGCTCGTGTCCGGACCACCAGTCCGGCAGTCAGCAGCTTGTCCAGATGCTCACGAATCGTGTTGGTGTGCTGACCGATCAGCGCCGACAGCGCGACAACGGTGCAGGGCTCCGGCTGGTCGACCAGGACATCCAGGATGCCTGCCCGGGCGGTCGAGAGACGAGACCTCCGGCGGCTCACCTGTGGCGTCGGCAACGGCCCATACCCCGGCCGCGGCCCCACATACGACCCCGAATTGGTTTTCACGGAAAATACTGTATTAAACTTGCCCACGGTTAGCCAATCGCGACCGGATCGAGGCTCCGCAAGGTCCCTCATCGCCAGTGGCTGCGAGTGGGGCCGCTAGGACGCCAGAAACACTGCGAGGTCGTTCTCGGCGGTGGTGATACCGGCGATTCCGAAGTTGCTCACCAGGACCTTGACCACGTTAGGAGACAGGAAACCCGGCAGCGTCGGCCCCAGGTGAATGTCCTTCACGCCCAGGTGCAGCAGGGCAAGCAGAACGATGACAGCCTTCTGCTCATACCAGGCGATGTTGTACGAGATCGGCAGCTGGTTGATGTCGTCCAGTCCGAAAACCTCTTTGAGCTTCAGGGCGATCACCACCAGCGAGTAGGAGTCGTTGCACTGTCCCGCATCAAGGACCCGCGGGATGCCGCCGATGTCTCCCAGCTCCAGCTTGTTGTACCGGTACTTCGCGCAGCCCGCCGTCAGGATCACCGTGTCGCTCGGCAGGGCCTGGGCAAAGTCACCGTAGTAGTCGCGCTCCTTGTTGCGGCCGTCGCAGCCGGCCATGACGAAGAACTGTTTGATCGCGCCGGTCTTGACGGCATCGACGACCTTGTCGGCAAGGGCCAGGACCTGATGGTGGGCGAACCCGCCGACGAGCTCGCCCGTCTCGATCTCGGTGGGTGGCGGGCAGGTCTTGGCATGCGCGATCAGGGCCGAGAAGTCCTTGGCCTGGCCGTCGACCCGGTCGGCGATGTGCTTGACCCCGTCGAAGCCGACCACACCCGTCGTATACAGCCGGTCCTTGTAGCTGTCCTTCGGCGGGATCAGGCAGTTGGTCGTCAGGAAGACCACGCCGTTGAAGGAGTCGAACTCGGAGTGCTGCCGGTGCCAGGCGTTGCCGTAGTTGCCGACGAGGTTCTCGTACTTCTTGAAGCAGGGGTAATAGTGGGCCGGGAGCATCTCGCCGTGGGTGTAGACGTCGACGCCCGTTCCCTGGGTCTGTGCCAGCAGCTCTTCGAGGTCTTTCAGATCGTGACCACTGATCAGGATGCCCGGGTTTGCCCGGACCCCGATGTTCACGGTGGTCAGCTCGGGGTCTCCGTAGGACGTGGTGTTGGCCGTGTCGAGCAGGGCCATCACGTCAACGCCGAACTTCCCGGCCTCCAGGACCAGCGCGACCAGATCGTCGACGCTGAGGTTGTCGTCGAGAGTGGCGGCCAGGGCCTTCTCGATGAACGCGAAGATGCCCTTGTCCTCATACTCCAGGGCGTACGCATGCTCGGCATAGGCGGCAATTCCCTTGACGCCGTAGGTGAGCAGCTCTCGCAGCGAGCGAACATCCTCATCGTCCGTGGCCAGGACCCCGACCATTGCCCCCTTGCTGTCGAACCCGTCCACCGGAGTCACCCAGGTGGTGGCGTCATGCAGGTGCGCCGGGATCGTGCCACCGGCTCTGAGGATGTCCTTCCGGAGGTCCTCACGCAGGTTGAGCCCTTCCTCGATCCGGGCGACGAAGTACCTGGCGTCGAAGTTGGCGTTCGTGATGGTGCTGAACAGGCTCTCCATGATGAACTCGTCAACCCCTGAGCCGGACACCCCCAGCTGCCGGGCTGCGGCCGCATGGACCGCGATCCCTTTGAGCGTGTAGATCAGCAGGTCTTGCAGCCGGGCGACCTCGTCGGTCTTGCCGCAGATTCCCGTGGTCACACAGGCGGTTCCCTTGGTTGTTTCCTGACACTGGAAGCAGAACATGCTCATGCCTTGGCCACCCAAACTTCATATTCACGGTTCAAACAGGTTTAATAGGTACAGGCATTTTTACCATCTGGACCGGTAAAACCTCCAAAATCGGGGGTGTGGGTCATCTCACCACAGGGTGTGCACGCTTGTTTCCACGATTACCGTCAGGAAAACTGTGCTCATGCCCCGGTCCCCGGCCTGAGCCACCATCAGGTCCTGGCTAGTGCAAGCCAGATGGCGATCCTCGACCTGCTGCGCTGCAGCGACCACGACCTCGGGGTCGTCGAAGTCGCCGAGCACGTCGGGCTGCACCAGAACACCGTGCGCTCCCACCTCGACCTGCTGGTGAAGGCGGGGTATGCCGTCCGGCGGACCGAGGTTCCCAGCGGGCCGGGCCGACCCCGGGTGGTCTACCAGGCGACAGAAGCGCCCGAAGGCGAGCGCAACTATCGGCTTTGCTCCTGAGCTGAGCGCGGATCACCGGGCCATCAGCCTGCACCGCTGCCCCTTCCGCGAGCTGGCCGAGAAGCACCCAGACGTTCACGTCGGTGCGTCTGCTGACCAACAACCCGATGAAGGTCAGCGCCATGCGCGACCATGGCATCGAGGTGGTCGCCGTCGAGGGGCTCAGCATGGTGCCCGGCCCCTTCAACGCCGCCTACCGGCGCACCAAACGGGACCGGATGGGTCACCACCTGATCCTCGACGAGAACGACCACGGAGTATCCGCGTAGTGAGCTGGATCTGCGGCAGCTGCCTCCTGCTGCGGCTCAGTTCAGCTGAGGCCGGGCAGTAGGTCGCCGCCGTCGTGGGGCAAGGCGCTGCGGCAGGCTGAGTCCAGCTGGCCCGGGCGCTGTAAAGTGGACCAACGCACGGTGGCCTCCGTTGCGAGTCACCCGCCGCCGCGCAGGCGAACGCAGCGTTGTCACCGGCGCCCGGAAGGATCAATCAAACGAGGTGCGGTATGTCGGTCCGCGTTGCTCTGGCACTCGGAAGCGGTGGGGCGCGGGGCTACGCACACATCGGCGTGATCCAGGCCTTACAGGAACGTGACGTCGAGATCGTCGGGATCGCCGGCTCCTCCATGGGGGCCGTCGTGGGCGGCGCCCTGGCTGCGGGCGAGCTTGACGCCTTCACGCAATGGGTGCGCGGGCTGTCGCAGCGAGATGTGCTGCGTCAGCTCGACCTGTCGCCGGGCTCCGCCGGCATGATCCGTGCCGAGCGTGTGATCGCCACGATGGTCAACATGATCGGTGACCGACGCATCGAGGAGCTGCCTGTCCGGTTCACCGCCGTGGCCGTCGATCTGCTGGCCGGCCGAGAGATCTGGCTGGACGAGGGGCCGCTGGACCGGGCCATCCGCGCGTCCATCGGCATACCGGGCGCCATCACGCCCCTGGCAGTCAACGGCCGGCTGCTGGTGGATGGCGGGGTCCTGAACCCGGTCCCGGTCGCGGCGACCGCGGCCTCACACGCCGACGCGGTCGTCGCCGTGTCATTGCAGGGCCCGCGGACACGGCAGGTCGGCGGGACGCAAGCACGTGAGACGGCCGAGCCGCTGCCCGGCGCGGATCGGTGGGATCGTCTTCGCGCCAACGCGGCCGGAATCATGAGCAGCGATGCCATGAACGCGTTGGCACAGCGATTCGCCGCAAAACACCCATCGGCGACCGGCGAGGAGGGCGACGAGGCGCCGGCTATGCCCGACGTCGGAATGCTGGAGACGATGACTCTCTCGTTGGACGCGGCCGCCGCGGCGCTCACTCGCTTCCGCCTTGCCGCCCACCCGCCTGATGTGCTCGTCACCGTGCCGAGGGACGCCTGTCGCACCATGGAGTTCCATCGCGCGAATGAGCTCATCGATCTCGGTCGCCACCTGGCGGACAAGGCGCTCGACGATGCACAGATCGACGGCCTCTGACCCCGGCGCTGTTCGAGAGATGCCATGGTGCGGCCTAGCATGATCGGATGACCGACGTCAGGGCCTCCGAGGTAGCGCTGAACCGGGCGTTGTGGGCGGTGATGAACGAACGGTTCACCGATGCTGCGGCCGAGGACATGTGGACCCGAGCGGACGTGGTGTGGGGGCTCTTCGCAGTTCGGGAACGAGATCTCGGCGTACTGGGTGATGTCCGCGATCTCGACGTGGTGGAGCTGGCGTGCGGCACGGCCTACTTCTCGGCATGGCTCGCCCGGGCCGGGGCCAGCACGGTGGCGGTGGATCTCTCCGGTGAGCAGCTGGCGACCGCGCGAAGGCTGCAAGACCAGCTCGGCCCGGTGTTCCCTCTGGTCCAGGGGGATGCAGAGCGGGTTCCTTTGGCCAGCGGATGCTGTGACCTCGTGGTCAGCGAGCACGGAGCCGCTGCGTGGTGCGACCCCGAGCGCTGGCTTCCAGAGGCGGCCCGGCTGCTGCGGCCGGGGGGACGATTGGTCTTCCTGACCAACAGCCACCTATCGGCGCTGTGCGTCCCGGCTGAGGAAGGGGTCGCCGGGGCACGACTGGTGCGCGGTCAGCGTGAGGCCTACCGGGTGCGCTGGCCCGGAGGCGGGGTCGAGTTCCATCCCTCGCACGGGGACTGGATCCGGTTGCTGCGCAGGTCCGGCTTCGTGGTCGAGGCCATGCACGAGATCTTTGCTCCCCCGGATGGCGCCGACCATCCCTTCTACGAGATCGTGTCGGCCGAGTGGGCGACCAGGTGGCCGGCCGAGGAGCTCTGGGTGGCCATCCGTCCGTGAGCAGGGTCACCGACGCCTCGACCCTCTTTCGCATGGTGTCGTCGGACCTGCGGGGATGGCAGCCAGTGACAGGCGTTAAGCAGTGCCGCCAGCATGATTCATCCGCCCCGGAAGACGCCGTGCGCACAGTTCGAGCCCACGCTTCAAGGGCATTCCAGGGCAGTATCCCTTCGTTGAAGGGGTCATCATGGCAAGCAGCACGTCGATGTCGGCCGGCGGCGTGTCGGTGCCGAGGCAGTACGCGGAAAAGTCGGAGGTCACCGGATGGGTCGGCTGGATTGCCTTCGCCGGCACCATGATGGCGCTCCTCGGAGTCGTTGTCGTGTCAATCAGCGCCCTGGTGAACTTCGCGTGGGCCAACCTCTACCCCTTCTGGTCGCTGACCCTGTTGGCGATGAACTTCTTGGTCATCTACGCGATCATCGCGCACGGCAGCGAGATGAAAGCGGCCAAGGAGATCTGAGCGGGTTTCAGGCCGCCTGGAACTGAGATGGCGATACTCAGTCGACTCCCCGCTCGGAGCTGTAGGCGGTGAAGACCTCAAGGATCGTTGGGTAGATCTTGTCCCGGTCGAACTGATGGAGGACGCCGTACGTCGTCAGCGTCCCAGCAGGACCGGATCGGCCTGCGTTGACCACGGCCTTGACGTCATCGACTCGGAGCCGCCTCGACTCCTCATCCTTGCCGGGTGATCGCACCGCCAATCACCCTCGCGGGATGAGTCGCGCACGGTGGCCAGGGTGTCTGATGAGTGACCAAGAGCCCGGGGTTGCCTGGCGCTCATGACGACCGAGGTCTGAGACTTCATTCAAGACAACCGAAGACAAACGCGGAAGGTGCAGAAGATGGTCGAGGATCTAGATGAGATGGGCCCGATTGACTACCTCGTGGTGGAGTTTCCGGGCAGCCGGATGACCGGAGAGGCGTTCCCGCTGCTGGTGGACCTGGTCGACAGGGGACTCGTCCGCATCCTCGATCTTGTCTTTGTCCAAAAGGAGCTCGATGGGTCAGTTGTCGCCCTTGAGCTGAACGACCTGGACGGCGACGGTGAGCTCGACCTGTCCATCTTTGCGGGAGCATCGTCCGGGCTGCTCGGCGATGACGACATCAAAGAGGCCGGCGGCGTGCTCGAGCCCGGCAGCTCGGCGGGGATCCTGGTCTACGAGAACGTCTGGGCCGGGCCGTTCGCGGCGGCGGTCCGTCGCTCAGGCGGCCAGCTCGTCGCCAGTGGTCGTATCCCCGTCCAGGCAGTGCTCGCCGCGCTCGACGCCGCCGAGCCGAACAGCTGACGACAACCCCCACCCGGAGCAGGAACAGAGAAGAGGAACAGCCATGCCAGGTCTCATCCGCGGTATCGCACGAACCGCCGTGGTCGCGGGCACCGCGACGGCGGTGTCCGGCAGGGTGGCCCGCCGCCAGCAAGGCCGGTGGGCCTCACAGGAGCAGCAGGCACAAGCCCAGGAAGAGTATGACGCCCCGCCGGCCGAACCACCGCCTGCGCCTGGCGGCGACATGGACAGCAAGATCGCCCAGCTCAAGGACCTCGGCGCGCTGAAGGAGCAAGGCGTGCTCACCGAAGCCGAGTTCGAGGTGCAGAAGGACAAGATCCTCCACCCCTGACCTCAGCGGCAGAGGTCGTTCTCATCTGCGGCGGGTGAATGTCGTTGGGAAGGCTGTCGCCTCGGCTGGGCAGATCAGGCGGGACGAGAGCCCCCGCCGGCTCCGTCGTCGCCCAGTCGGCGATATGCCGGCAAACCCGTAGATGTAGCCGTCCATGACCGAGTCGGCATGGGCGGCCTGGTGGATCGTGAAGCCTGCCCGCCGGAGGGTTCCGATCACCGAGTCGTGGTGTCGGAGGGTCGCCGGACCGAGCGTGGTCCGCGACTGGATCAGGGTGCTCGCCCAGGGATGGCGCCAGGAGAGCTTCGCGGGCCGAGACCGCCCGAAGACGCATGGCCGTCTGCCAGCCGGCTCTGCCGGATGGCAGAGCGATCTCGCCGAAGACGAGGTCGGTGATGCCGTCCAGGATGTCCTCCTTGCCCGCGACGTGGTTGTAGAGGGACATCGCCTCGACCCCGAGCTCCTGCCCGAGCCTGCGAATGGTCAGCGACTCGATCCCGCCCGGGTCGGCAAGAACGAGGGCGGCACGCAGGACGCGCTCCCTGCTCAACGGGGCCCGGCGCTGGGTGTTGAGGTCGGTCTAACGTCGTCGCGAGCCCCGGGCTCGTCAGGATGGGCGTCGTCGCCGAGCTGATCGGGGGAACGGTCTGGATCTTCCTGGCAATGACCCTCTACCTGCTTCTGAAGGACGTGAACAAGACCGCGGCTCGCGCGACGATGGTGCTCGCCGCCCTCGGGACCGGCGTCATGCTCCTGAACGCCGTCTTCGAGTTCGAGAGTCTGCGGGCGGCAACCGGTGCGGTTGACCTGAGCGCTCTGGGCACCGCGGGCTCCAACTCCGTGGTGATGCTCCTGCTCGACACCCAGCACTCCCCTGCGCCGTCGCGGAGATCTGGATGGTCGGATACCTGCTCGTGGTCGGCGTGAAGACCTCGAAGAGCGTTGACACCGCGAAGAAAGACCACCGTCTCCTCGTCCAGGCATGAGCGAACCAGACCGCCGCCGGGAGATCTTGCCTCCCGTCAGGGTGTTTCCGCGTGGCGCTCGAGGCTGATGACGACATTGCCGATCTTGCGCCCGGTCTCGACATACCGGTAGGCCTCGACGATCTGGTCCAGCGGATAGGTCCGGTCGATGACCGGCCTGAACGTCCCGGACTCGATCAGCTCCCTGAAATAGCCCACCATCGCCTGGTCATGCTTCGGGATGGGGAACAAGACCTTCTTGCCGGTATGCAGCGGGGCTACCAGCGCCAGCAACGGGTTCTGGGCAAAGGGGCCCAGCTCTGAGGAGATGTAGATCCCGGCCGGCTTCAGCAGTGGTTTGCAGGCGCCGAAGGAGGTCTTGCCGACCGAGTCCAGCACCACGTCATACCGCTGCTCGTCCTTGGTGAAGTCCTCGGCCGTGTAGTCGATGACCCGGTCGGCGCCCAGGCCCCTGACCAGGTCGATGTTGTCGGTGTCGCAGACCGCGGTCACCCTGGCGCCCAGGCCCTTCAGCAGCTGGACCGCCGCCGAGCCGATAGCCCCGGTTGCGCCGTACACCAGGACGTCCTGCCCGGTCCGGACTTTCGCCGCCCGGATGTGCGTGAGGGCATAGTGCGAGCCCTCGAGGCTGGGAGCGGCCTCTTCGAAGGACAGCTTCGCCGGGATGGTCGCCAGCGAACCGTTCCCGGGAATCGACAGGTACTCCGCATGAGCCCCGAACGGGCCCTCGTTGTACCCGAACACCCGCTCGCCGACCTCGAAAGACGTCACGCCACTGCCAACAGCCTCGACCACCCCGGCAAACTCGTTGCCCAGGACCGTCGCTCGCGGCCTGATGAGCCCGGTGAAGATTCTCAAGAACCACGGCCTGGCGGCCCGGCAGGCGCAGTCCGTCCGGTTCACCGTCGTCGCATGAACCTTGACGAGCACCTCGTTGTCCCTGGGTGCCGGCTTCTCCACCTCGCAGACCCGAACCACTTCGGGCGGGCCGTATCTGGCCTGAACTGCTGCCTTCATAAGGGGACTCTAGCCAAGCGCCCTGCCCAGATCGGCGGATTCCCGCGTATCCGGGGTCGCCAATCGTTGCTCGCCGAGGCTCAAGGCGCAGCCAGCCTCCCGCCGCCGCCTCAGATGTGGTGGACGATGGATCACATGACAGCGGATGTCCTTCGGTATGCAGCCTTCACCGACCACGGACTAGGCGGCAATCCGGCCGGAGTGGTCCTGGACGCCACCGGCCTCAGCGACCCCGACATGCTCGCGATCGCCGCCGACGTCGGGTACTCCGAGACTGCGTTCCTGACCCCGACCGGCCAGTCCGCCAGGTTCGGGATGCGCTATTTCAGTCCCCGCGCCGAGGTCGCGTTCTGCGGACACGCCACCATCGCCTCAGCCGTCGCACTCGCCGAGAGCATCGGGCCCGGCGCCATCACCCTGGACACGCTCGCTGGTCCGGTGACAGTGGCAACCCAGCAGACCCCGGACGGGTACACCGCCACCTTGACCTCGGTGCCCACCCGCACGGCGCCGGCCGCGGACGCTCTGGTGTCCCGGGCCCTCGACCTCCTGGGCTGGGACCGCGATGACCTGGACGACCGGTACCCGCCGCACATCGCCTATGCCGGCAACGACCACCTCATCCTGGCCGCCGCAACGCGTCGGCGACTTGCGGACCTGGACTACGACTTCCCCGCGCTGGAACTGCTGATGGCCGAGCAGGGCTGGACGACCCTGCATCTGTTCTGGGCCGAGACGCCCACCCTGTTTCACGCCCGGAACCCGTTCCCACCGGGCGGTGTCGTCGAGGACCCTGCCACCGGCGCTGCCGCAGCGGCGTTCGGTGGCTACCTCAGAGCGCTGCACCTGGTCCCGGTCCCGGGCCGCGTCATCATCGTGCAGGGCCAGGACATGGGTGCGCCGAGCAGGCTGATCGTCGACCTCGGCGACTCCGCTCCTGGCGTCGAGGTCACCGGGCGGGCCACCCGCCTGACGGGGCTCTAAAGGCCACGCGGCGGGCCCGATGGTGGGTACGCCGCGCCTTCAGCTACCAGGCCGTTTGGACGTCCGCCGTCCCATAGGGTGGCGCGATGACCGAGTTCACCAGTGGCACGGGAGCGTTGTTCGCGGCGGCGGGGCTGGCGACCCTGGCAGCCGCCTTGTTGCCCAGAGTCCTGCGTCATGTGCCGATCTCGATGCCGATGGTGTTCCTCGCCGCCGGCATCGCCGGCTTTGCGTTAGTCCCGAGCCTGCCGGACCCAGATCCCCAGGCATACGGCGGTTTCGCGGTTCACCTGACCGAGGTGTGCGTGATCGTGTCCTTGATGGGCGCCGGGCTGGCCCTGAACCGGCCGATCGGATGGCGGACGTGGTCCTCGACATGGCGGCTGCTCACGATCACGATGGCGCTGTCGATGCTGGCCGTAGGGGCGCTCGGCTGGTCCGTGCTCGGTCTCGGGGCGGCCAGCGCTGTGCTGCTCGCCGCGGCGCTGGCTCCGACGGACCCGGTCCTGGCGAGCGAGGTCCAGGTCAGTGAACCTGTCACCGAGCCCGACGCGGCCGATGACGAGGCGCGGTTCGCCCTGACCTCGGAGGCTGGCCTGAACGACGGGCTCGCTTTTCCCTTCACCTACGCCGCCATCGCGATCAGCCTGACCGGGATCTCCCCGGGCGGCTGGCTGCTTCACTGGGCGCTGGTAGACGTTCTCTGGCGGCCCGCGGTCGGGCTGCTGGTCGGGCTGACCGTCGGTTGGCTCTTCGGCAAGCTGTTCTTCTCCACGGTGCCGGAGAAGCTACAGCTGGCCGAGAAGTCCGAGGGCTTCGTCGCACTGGCTGCCACCTTCATCGCCTACGGCATGGCTGAGCTTGCGCAGGGCTACGGTTTCATCGCCGTCTTCATCTGTGCGTGCACCATCCGGATGGCTGAACGGGAGCACGGCTATCACGGGGTGCTTCACACGTTCGTCGAGCAGATCGAGCGAGTGCTCACAGTAGCCGTCATCGTTCTCCTGGGCGGGGCCGTATCCCGGGGTCTGCTCGCCGACCTCGGCTGGCGCGAGGTCGGCGTTGCCCTCGCCTTCCTGCTGGTGATCCGCCCTCTCTCCGGATGGATCGCTCTGACCCCTGGCAAGACCGGGCCGGGCGAGCGTGCGGTCATCGCCTTCTTCGGGGTCCGCGGCGTCGGTTCCCTCTTCTACGTCACCTACGCGCTGGAGCACGGCAGCTTCCCCGGCGGCGACCGCCTCTGGGCGATGGTCGCGCTCGTCGTAGTCGGGTCAATCATCATCCACGGAATCTCAGCCACGCCAGTCATGGCAGCCCTGGACGCCCGACGGGCAAGAGTGTCGAAGCGTCGCGGCAACTCCCAGGTGGCGACGACGCCCGCCTGAGCCCAGAGGCGGGCAGGCGTCCCCAGAGTAGGCGTTGCGCCGAGCGCCGAGCCGGGGCCGACCTCGTCCAGAACCGCGTGGTGAGGCATGAAGGCGGATACTTCACCGCCGATTCCCGGAACCGGCAACAGATGTTGTCCTCGCCTACCCGGCCAGTTCACGCTTTGCCGATGAGCCCTCACAACGATTCCGTGCCCGGACACCACCTGCCGCAGTGCCGTGCCCCAGGCGCCTCAGAACGGAGCTCATGATGACGACACTGACTGCGCAAAGAGACGAGGCCGCGAAACGGACACCCTCGGTCCGCTGGGCGCTGGCCGCCCTGTCGCTATCCATGCTGATGCCCTCGCTGGACACCAGCATCGCCAATGCCGGCTTGCCGACGCTGGCCACGGCGTTCGGCGCCTCCTTCCAGCAGGTCCAGTGGATCGTTCTTGCCTATCTTCTTGCCATCACGACCCTGATCGTCAGTGTCGGACGCTTAGGTGACATCATCGGCCGCCGGCGACTGCTGCTGGCCGGAATCAGCCTCTTCACGGTGGCCTCGCTGCTGTGCGGCGCGGCGCCCACGCTCCCGCTGCTGATCGCCGCCCGTGCGGTGCAGGGCCTTGGCGCGGCCATCATGCTGGCCCTGACAGTGGCGTTTGTCGGTGAGACGGTCCCGAAGGAAAGAACCGGTAGCGCGATGGGCCTGCTCGGCACGATGTCCGCGATCGGCACCACGCTGGGGCCCTCGCTCGGCGGTGTCCTGATCGCGGGGTTCGGCTGGCGGACCATCTTCCTGGTCAATGTTCCGCTGGGAGTCCTCAACTTCTCTCTCGCGCGTCGCTACCTGCCGGCCGACCACCAGAGGGCCAAGGCCAGCCGGGCGGGCTTCGACACGCCGGGCACGCTGCTGCTCGCCCTGACCCTGGCGGCCTACGCGCTGGCCATGACGATCGGCCATGGCCATCTCGGTCCGCTCAACATCGCTCTGCTGCTGGCTGCCCTCGGTGGTGCCGGTCTCTTCGTCGTCGTCCAGACGAGAACCGCATCGCCGCTGATCCGGATGGCGCTGTTCCGCGATCCGGTGCTGAGCGGGAGCCTGGCGATGAGCACGCTCGTCTCGACGGTGATGATGGCGACCCTGGTGGTCGGGCCGTTCTATCTCTTTCGCGGGCTCGGGCTGGGCGTGGCTCTGGTCGGGCTCGTCCTGTCGGCGGGCCCACTGGTCGCGGCGCTGACCGGCGTACCGGCCGGCCGCCTGGTGGACCGTTTTGGCGCACACCGGATGACCCTCGTCGGGCTTATCGGAATAGCCGGCGGATCTACCCTCCTGTCCATCATGCCGGCGAGGTTCGGCGTCGCCGGCTACGTCACCCCCATCGTCGTCATCACCTCCAGCTACGCGCTGTTCCAGGCCGCCAACAACACCGTCATCATGACCGATGTCCACCCGGATCAGCGGGGCGTCATCTCCGGCATGCTCAGCCTCTCGCGCAATCTCGGGCTGATCACCGGGGCCTCCGTCATGGGCGCCGTCTTCGCCATCGCAACGGCCACGACCGACATCACCACGGCGCGTCCCGAGGCTGTTGCCACCGGCATGCGGGTCACCTTCGCAGTCGCGGCGGTCCTGATCGCCATCGCCATCGGTATTGCGGTCGCGAGCCGTGCCCGCTCGCGACACCTCTCAAAGATGGCCCACTCCCCTGGGCGAGCGACCACCACCCACTCCGCCGGGCAAAGCGGCGATACCACCACTTCCTCACTCCAAGAGCGGAATTCACGGTGAATCAACACGAAGAACCTCGATCGCAACGGGAATGCTGTTCATCATTGCCACGGTCGCCGCGGTCGCCGCAGCTGCGCTCTTGCCCGCCCTCACCGGGACGGACTACCTGACGGGGGTCGCCAGCCATTCCCACCAGATGGCAGCTAGTGCACTCGCCTACCTGATCGCGGCAGGCACCAGCGCCGGCATCGCCATCGCCCTCTAACCACTGCTGAAGACGATCAACCCCGCCCTGGCGCTGGGATCAGTGGTCTTCAGAACCATCGAAGCGGTCTTCTACACAGCAGCGGTCGAGGGCCTGCTGTCCATCTCGACCCTGAGCCAGCAGCTCGCCACAGCACCGGTCACCAATCGCGGGCCGATTCATGCGATCGCCGACTCATTCCTGGGCGTTCGCGACCACTCCAGTCTCGTAGCGGTGTTCGCCTTCAGCGTGGGCGCCCTGATGTACTACGTCGTGTTCTTCCGATCACGACTCGTTCCGCGATGGCTGTCAGGCTGGGGTATCGCCGGGGCCATCCTGATGATGACCGCCTGCCTGCTGGGGCTGTTCAGCGACAAACCAGTGACCGGGTACACCCTCCTCTTCCTGCCCATCGCCGTCCAGGAAATGGTTCTCGCCATCTGGCTGCTGGTCAAAGACTTCAGCCCGTCGCCCTGACATCCAAGACGTCGTCCGAAAGCTCAACCAGACGCGGCCTCGACTCGGCACGATCGTCGCGAAGCCGGCGGCAGCCTAAGCGGAAGGCTCGAGGCTGATGATGACGTTGCCGATCTTCTGCCCGGTCTCGACGTACCGGTAGGCCTCGACGATCTCCTCCAGCGGATACGTCCTGTCGATAACCGGTGTGAACTTCCCGGACTCGATCAGCTCCCTGACCTGCCCCACCATCTCCTGGTCACGCTTCGGGAAAGGGACCAGAACTTTCTTGCCGCGATGCAGCGGGGCGATAAGCGCGAGCCGGGGATTCTGGGCCAACGGACCCATCTCCGACCAGATGTAGATCTCGCCCGGCTTCAGGACTCGTCTGCAGGGGCCGAAGGAGCTCTTGCCAACCGTGTCCAGGACGACGTCGCAGGTCTGCTCGTCCCTGGTGAAGTCCTGGCTCGTGTAGTCGATGACCCGGTCGGCGCCCAGGCCCCTGACCAGCTCGATGTTGTCGGTGTCGCAGACCGCAGTCACGTTGGCACCCAAGCTCTTCAACAGCTGGACCGCCGCTGAGCCGATGGCCCCGGTGGCGCCATTGACGAGGAAGGACGTGACGCCGATGCCGACCGCCTCGACCACCCCGGCAAGCTCAGTCCCCAGGACCCTCACCTCGCCGTCCTTAGGAGTCGCCTTCTCCACCTCTGAGATCCGAACCACTTCGGGCGGGCCGTATCCTGTCCGGACTGCTGCCCTCAGACGCGGACTCTAGCGAATCCGTGCGGCCTGATGCTGCGATTCGGTGGCTGCTGGAGCGGCCCATCCTGCAAAGACCGCCGGTCCTGCATCCATGGCTTGGCGCCCGCGCTCTCCCACGGTAGCTATCGGCCTCACGGAGGGCCTGTCGGATTGCGCGCGCCGAACATAGCCGCCAGCATGAAGCCAGGAGTCTCCTGCCGCGGGAGGCTGATACAGGTCTACTCATCCTGGGGGGAAAATGACGGTTCAGCCAACGTCGGTCTATCCTGCGCGCCTAGAGGTCGACTACCCGGAGCAGCACGACCGGGTGACCACCCTTTTCCGCGTGTTCTTGATCATCCCGATCGCGATCGTCAGCTCTGTGCTCACCTCTGGTGCCACCCAGACGGTCTACAGCCAGAGCGGCGAAGTGGTACGCACGACGAGCGGTAGCATCACCGCCGGCCTGTTCATCGCCACGCTGCTGATGATCGTCTTCCGGCAGCGCTACCCGCGCTGGTGGTTCGACTTCGCCCTGGAGCTCACTCGCTTCAGCACCCGCATCGGCGCCTACCTCGTCCTCCTCACCGACAACTACCCCTCAACGGTCGAGGAGCAGAGCGTCCACCTGCAGATCGACTATCCCGAGGACGTCGAACGTGACCTGAGCCGCTGGCTGCCCCTGGTGAAGTGGCTGCTGGTGATCCCGCACGTCGTTGTCCTCTTCGTGCTGACCGTGGCCGCCTTCTTTGCGGTCGTCATCGCGTGGTTCGCGATCCTGATCACCGGTCAATACCCGCGGGGCCTCTTCGATTTCGTGGTGGGCGTGGCCCGCTGGTGGCTACGTGTCCAGGCGTACGCGAGCCTCTTGGTCACTGACCGCTATCCGCCCTTCTCCCTCACCTGAGCCGCTGGCGGGACGAGGTCTGTCGTTCTGCACATCACCACCTCCGGCTCGGTGGAGATGCTGTTCCTCATGCCTGTGGGGTCGACTTTTAGGTGAGAGCTGACCCAGAATTCTCCTGGGGTCCGCCCGGACCTGGCAGGCACAGGCGCTGGATCGTCGGCCCCCACCTCGGCCCGATATGAAGGAGTGTGATGCGAATGCCCACCATCCCGGAGAGTTCGAACGGCGCCACCCGGGTCGCCTACATCCTCGGCGTGCCTCTGTCCGAAGATGTCGTGCGCCAGTGGCCACAGATGGGCGAGATCGTTCGCAGCAGAAAGCTGGTTGCCGATGTCGAGGGGAACTTCCCCGAGCTGACGCTGGAGGTCGGCAGGCGTCTGCACCTGGGCGATGTCGTCGTCGTCGAATGGACCTGCAACTACGGAGACGGACGCCTCTACCGAAACGTCACTATCGGTGAGCTGGAGAACGGTGAAGGCACGCACGTCACCGACTACTGGGGTGAGCCCACGCAGACCCCTGGGTGGCGACTGCCGATGACCGACCGGCTCGATATGCCCGGCGACGGCAAATGGCCGGACCACGAGCACCTCGGACACTACTAGCCGGAGCATTGCCGGACTGCGGAGTCCTACCATGGTTGCGTGGCCGTTGATGTCGAGACCTCGATCGAGATTGATCGCCCGCGCTCCGTGGTGGCCGCCTATGTGTCGGATCCCGGCAACGCCACACGCTGGTACGTCAACATCACCTCTGTCCAGTGGAAGACTCCGCCCCCGGCTGTCGTCGGCTCACGGATCGCTTTCGTGGCACGGTTCCTCGGCCGGCAGATTGCCTACACCTACGAGATACGAGATCTGGTTGCCAACGAGCGGTTCGTGATGAGCACCGCCGAGGGGCCGTTCCCGATGGAAACCACCTATACCTGGCAAGACACCCCAGGCGGTGGCACCCGGATGACGCTACGCAACGCCGGCGAGCCCAGCGGGTTCAGCAAGATGGCCGCCCCGGTGATGTCAGCGGCGATGCGTCGGGCGAACCAGAAGGACCTGACGCGACTCAAGACCATCCTCGAAGCCGACGACGCGCGGTGAATGACGCTGCTCGACCGCCTGGCGGTGCTGCGGCCGCCGATATCCGCAGCCCGACGTGCGTGATGGCTCTCGAGCGCGGCGCCCTGTCGCCGTAAGGGTTTCACAAGCGGCGACCGCTCCCGATGGGCGCGCCGGTGTGACAGCGTGGCGTGATGCGCGTACTCGTGACCGGAGGAGCCGGCTTCATCGGACGGGCGGTCATCAACGAGCTGATCCCCACGGCGGACCGCGTCGTTGCGCTGGACTCGCTACGCCCGGACGTGCACCGTGACGACGGCGAGTCCGCCCGCCAACGTCTGGCCGCGCTCGGTATCGAGCTCCTGACCGGCGACCTGCGAGACGCCGCTGTGGTCGCGAAGTCCCTGAGCGGGGTCGACGCCGTGGTTCATCTGGGCGCCAAGGTCGGTCTGGGGGTTGGCATCGACGACATGGACGACTACGTCTCGAGCAACGACCTCGGGACCGCCGTCCTGCTTCGCGCCATGGCCGATGCTGGGATCGTGCGGTTCGTCCAGGCGAGCTCGATGGTCGTGTACGGGGAGGGCCGCTACACGTGCGAGGTGCACGGCCCTGTCTCGCCAGCGCCTCGAACGCGAAGAATCTTGCTACAGGGGCATTTTGAGCCCTCTTGCCCCCGATGCGGGTTGGACCTGGCACCGGGGCTGGTGGGCGAGGACTCACCAATGGACCCCCGCAACACCTATGCCGCGTCCAAGGTCGCCCAGGAGCACCTTGGCGGGATCTGGGCACGCGAGAGCGGCGGCTCAGCGATCTCGCTGCGGCTGCACAACGTCTATGGACCGGGCATGCCGCGCAACACTGCGTATGCCGGTGTCGCGTCGATCTTCTGCTCTGCCCTGGCGCAGGGCGTGGCACCGAGGGTGTTCGAGGACGGTGGGCAGCGGCGGGACTTCGTCCATGTCGGCGACGTGGCCCGCGCCTTCTCGACCGCGCTCAACGCTCCGACCGCCCCGACCGCCCCGACCGTGCTCGCCGTCGACGCCGGGGACGGTGGTCAGGCCCGGCTGGGAACGCACCGCGCGTACAACGTCGGGTCGGGGGTGGTCTCTACCATCGGGCAGCTGGCGCGTGCATTGTCCATCTCCCGGAACGGAGGCGAGCCGGTCGTGACAGGCGACTTCCGGCTCGGAGACGTCCGGCACATCACCGCCTCAAGCGTGCGGATCCAGAACGAGCTCGGCTGGCGCGCAACGGTTCCGCTGGCGGAAGGGGTGGCCGGCCTGACCTTCGGCTAGGCCTGCCCCGGGAGCTCGACATCGAAACGGCAGCCGCCGTCGATGTTGGCCACCGAGATGGAGCCCGCGTGCGCCTCGATCACGCCACGGGCGATGGCCAGCCCAAGCCCTGCCCCGGCGTCGCTCGTCCCTCGCTGGGGCTCTGCGCGCCAGCCGATATCGAACACCCGGGCCAGGTCGTCGTCCTTGATTCCCCCGCATCCGTCGGTGACCGCGAGCCGGGCCCGCCCGTCAGAGGCCCGGCGGGCGCTGACGCGCACCTGCCCATGCTCGCGGGTGTGCCGGACCGCATTGCCGACCAGGTTCGACAGCGCCCTGGCCAGCTCATCGCCGTTGCCCTGCACCGCAAGGCGATCCGAGTCGTCGGCCACATCAAGGACCAGGTCCACCTGACGAGTCCGCGCATGCTCGCGAGCCTCACCGACGACGTCGTAAGCCAGCTCGACCAGGCTCAACGGGCCTCGGGCCTGGGTCGGACGAGCCGGTCCGGCGTTGAGACGGGACAGCTCAAACAGGTCACCGACCAGACCGTTCATCCGCTCCACGGTCTGACGCATCTGACGCAGGGCCGCGTCCTGGTCAGCGATCACACCGTCCTCAAGACCTTCGGCGAGGGCGCGAAGTCCGGCCAGCGGGGTGCGCAGGTCGTGGGACATGAACGCCACCAGCTCCCGGCGGCTCCGTTCCAGGGACCGTTCGCGCTCTCGGGAGCGCCGCAGGCTCTCGCGTGTCGACTCCAGCTCCGTGGCCAGCGCGGTGATCTCGGCAGGTGCGGACGATCTGCCGTTGCCCGAGATCGCCGTTGACGGCGCAGACGAACCGGTACCCGGGCTTTCGGCCAGCCCGCGCAGCGCCTTGGTCAGCTCCCGCGATCCCGAGGCCACCCGACGGCCGAGGACGAAGGACAGGGCGACCGCCAGGACGGTGGAGAACCCGAGAGCGACGGAGACGACCGTGGAGTCGTGCTGGCTGATCACCATCCGGTTGACGTTCAACGCGACAGCGGCAGAGACCGCAGCAACCGGCACCAGGGACGCCACGACGATGGAATGCAGCAGAGAACGGCGACGGATCGCCTGCAGTACCGATGCTCCCAGCAGTCCGGTGAAGACAACAGCCCCGGCCGTCAGAGCGAGAATCACCTGCATGTCGCTGCTCACGAGCGGCCCTGCCCGTCAAAGCGGTAGCCAGTGCCGCGGACCGTCACGACGAGCCGGGGATCGGAGGCATCGAGCTCGATCTTCTCTCTGAGCCTGCGTACGTGAACCGTCACGGTCGAGGTGTCGCCGAAGTCCCATCCCCAGACGCGTCGCATCAACGCCTCCTTGGTGAACGCCTCATCGCGATGGGCCATCAGGTAGGCAAGCAGATCGAACTCCCGATGGGTCAGGCTCAGCGGCTCACCGCGGAGCTGGGCCGTACGCGCCTGGAGATCGACGGCCAGCTCCCCGACAACCACGGTGCGCGGCAGCATCGAGCTGGCGCCCAGCCGCTCTGAGCGCCGCAGCAGTGCCTGGACGCGGAGCACGGCCTCCCGGGGGCTGAAGGGCTTGACCACGTAGTCGTCGGCGCCCACCTCCAGCCCGAGCAGCCGGTCCTCCTCGTCACCGCGTGCCGACAAGATGATCACTGCAGCGCCGTCATCATCGGCGCGCCTGCGCTGCAACACTTCCAGTCCTGTCATCCCGGGCAGCATGACATCGAGGATCACCACGTCTGGCTTCCACTGGGTCCACTCCTGCAGGGCAGTGGCTCCGTCGGCGGCGATCCGTGGGTCGAACCCGGCCTTGCGCAGATAGACGGACAGCACGCCGGACACCGTCGAGTCGTCCTCGACGACGAGCACCCTTGCGACCATGCCCCGAGCCTAAGGCCAGGGCGAGCCGTCGCGAGGTCCCCAACAGCTGCTGCGCCCACCCGTAAGGGTTTCGTCATCAGCTGACCCGCCCGAGCGGGTCCCGTCGGCCCTAGCCTCGAAAGCGTGAAAGCCGACACGATCGACGTCATCCTGCCCTGCCTCAACGAGGCAGCGGCCCTGCCCTGGGTCCTGGCCCGGATGCCGTCCTGGGCTCGCCCGATCGTGGCCGACAACGGCTCGACCGACGGGTCCCCTGACATCGCCAGGGCCTGGGGAGCCAGCGTTGTCGATGTCTGGCAGCGTGGCTATGGCTCGGCATGTCACGCCGGCCTCGAGGCGGCAACTGCCGACGTCGTCGCCATCATGGACGCCGACGCCAGCCTGGATCCCCGGCAGCTGCTGCTGCTGAAGACGGCCATGACCGACGAGATTGACATCGTCGTCGGCTGCCGACGGCCGGTCAGCCGCGCAGCCTGGCCGTGGCATCTGAGGATCGCCAACCGCGAGGTCTGCCGGCGACTGCGCCGACGGACCGGGCTCGGACTGGCCGACCTCGGCCCGATGCGGCTCGCGCGACGAGCGCCGCTGCTGGCGCTTCAGATAGAGGACCGCAGATCGGGCTACCCGCTGGAGACGCTGGTCCGTGCGACGCAGGCGGGATGGGCTGTCGCCTCGGTCGACGTCGACTACCACCCGCGCGCCGGCAGGTCCAAGGTGACCGGCACTCCCATCGGTGCGGTTCGGGCCGTCGCCGACATGACCAGGATCCTGAGCTCGTGAGGCAAACCGACCTTGAGCTCATAACGCAAGAAGGCGATGCGGTCAATAGGCGGCCCGCGACTCAGGTCGTCAACCAGGGCACGGGCACGCTCATCGTGATGGCCAAGTCACCCGTTGCCGGTGAGGTCAAGACGCGGCTGACCACGGGTTTCACCCCGGCCCAGGCAGCCGCCCTTGCCCAGGCTTGTCTGCGCGACACCCTCGATACCGTGGTGGCCACCCCGGCGAGCAGACGGGTGGTTGCCTGGGAGGGAGTGCGCCGTTCCTGGGTTCCGGCGGGTGTCGACGTCAGGGCTCAGTCTGGCGTCGGCCTCGACGAGCGGATCAGCCATGCCTTCCAGGAGGCGCTCTGCAGCCCTGGTCCAGGACCGACCGGCCGGGGTGAGGGGCCGGCTCTGCTCGTCGGCATGGACACCCCGCAGCTGCGGCCCCGGGACCTTGGTCTCGACTGGGGCGACGCGGACGCCGTTCTGGGCTTGTCTCCCGATGGGGGCTACTGGGCGATCGGCCTGCGCCGCTTTCACCCTGACGCGATCAAGGGGGTGCCGATGTCAACGCCGCACACGGGTCAGCTGCAGCTGGAACGCCTGCAGTCATTGGGCTTGCAGGTTCGGCTGCTGCCCATGATGCGCGACGTCGACACCCCCGCCGATGCGGCCATCGTGGCCCGGGTGGCGCCGGACACCCGATTCGCCCGCCTGCACCGGCGGCTCACGAGGGTCGCCTGCTCGCCGGTCGCGCTGTATGACGAGGCGCTGAACGGTGCCGAGGTGCTCGTCCACGAGGCCAACGGTGCCAACGGCGTGCGTCTGGAACGGCTGGCGGTCGGCGACTGGCAACAGATAGCCCCTGCCGATGAGGTGCTGCTGTCACGGTGCGAAGGACCAGTGCTCGACATCGGATGCGGCCCGGGACGGCTGGTCGAGTCCCTGGCGGCCCAGGGGACACCCGCGCTCGGTATCGACATCTCTGTTCGCGCCGTGACACAGACGGCGGCCCGCGGCGGATCGGTCCTGCGGCGTGCGGTCGAGCATCGGCTCCCGGGCGAAGGCCGCTGGGGCACAGTCCTGCTCGCCGACGGCAACATCGGAATCGGTGGGGATCCGGAGGTTCTGCTGTCACGATGTCACGACCTGCTGGTGGCCGGTGGCGTCGCCCTGGTCGAAGCAGATCCCGACGACGAAGCCGACCGCCGCCTCTCACTGACGCTGCACTGCGTGGACGGCCGCTCGTCGAGCCCGATGCCCTGGGCGCGAGTCGGTTCGCGGCCGCTGGTCCGCCTTGCCAGCCGCCTCGGATTCGTTGCCGCTGAGGAGTGGCGGGTTGACGGACGGGTGTTCATCGTCCTGCGTAAGCTCCTCTGAGGCCGCTCATCGCTCTGCGCAGGACCCGATGAAGCCCCTGGGACCTCTGGGCTGGCCGGGGACCACGTCGGGTCAGCGGGTCATCAGCAGCGGCACGGCGATCAGCACCAGCGAGGCAGCAGCAAGCGCCGAGACGCGGGCCGGTGGTCGCAGCCGCGCAGGCAGAACCCGGAAGACTGCGAGGCCGAGCAGCACCGCGGCCGGGGCGATGAACACGTCATGCGCGACGACTGCACCACCCAGCCAGGTCAGGACTCGCAGCCACTGACCGCTCGGAACACCCGTCACGAAGGCGTATGCGCCGACCAGGCCGATCCCCACACCGACTGCTGCCAGTGCGATCCGAGCTCGCGTCACGGCGACACCGTCAGTGCCCTGACCCATTTGGTCTGGAGTACCCCGGGTCGGTTGGGCGCGATGATCCGGGCTGGAAAGCCATGGTCGCGCGGTAGCCGCTGCCCGTTGATCGTCAACGCCAGCAGCGTGTCCGGGTGCCGGGCGTAGGCCGTCGGCAGGGTCGTGCGGCGGTACGAACCCGACCGTTCCGCCGACTCGACGCCGACGAAAGACTCGTCGCTGCCACCCACCAGCCTCACCAGATCCCGGACCCGTACACCGCCCCAGGTGGCGCCGGCGCTCCAACCCTCGACGCAGGTGATCGGCAGGTCCACGACAACGTGCGGCAGAGCAAGCAGGTCGGCATACGACAGGGTCGTCGAGCCGGACGGCCCGGTGACAGTCAACCGCCACGCCGCCTCGGAGACCACGGCTGCGATGCCGGCGGCGTTCGCCGTGCGGTTGATCGGAACCCCCTGCGGCGCACTGGAGGGATGACGTTTCGCCAGCAATGCCAGCGGTTCCAGCGGCCGAAGCGTCTGGCCGACCGTCAGCAGGACGCTCCCGCGGCGACTCCCAACGCTCCGCGCAGGAACCAGCGCCGTTCCAGAGCCACCGCTGGCGCCACGTTGTCAGCACTTGGCGCGAGGGCCTGCCGGATGGCCGGCAGCTTGACGGCGATATGCACAGCCGAGCCCCGATGCTCACCCATGCCAGCGCGAAGTGGACCTGGGTGAAACCGAAACCGAACACCTACCACTGCGCGATGTTGGCCACGCCGGTGAAGTCCTGGAGCAACGAGGATGCGACCAGGACGGCGATCGAGCCGCGCTCGAGCATCCGAAGCGGTGAGCCGATCATCGGGCGCTCGAAGAGCCGGGGGTAGGCGGCATACATCTTGGCCAGCAGCAGGGGGACGCAGGCCACCCCGGTAGCCACGTGCAGTCCCTGGGTGACGCGGTACGCCCACGCCGGGCTGGGCGGTATCGGGAGCCAGCCGATCGGATGCGGGTGGAGGTGGCTGACCAGGCCGGTCAGGAAGCAGATGAGGAACGCAGCCCCCCAGCCAGATCCCAAGCCTTGCCACGACCGTGGCGTGGTGGATCGGCGAGGCAAAGTCCTCGGTGGCCGGCGGTTGACGCATACTTCGAGGCTAGGCAGGAACGGAGCTTCCGAACGGCTGTCGCGCCTTACGGGGACCTGACGGATGGCGCAGGAGACCCGGATTCGGCCGGGTTCTTGTCTCTGACGGGGCAGAGTGGGCGATGTGACCAGACTGCTGTGCGGCACCGCGATCGTCGCCGCCGCCTCCGTCGCGGTGCTGTCGGTCGGTGGTCCCGGCCATCGCCGGGGGGCGCTCGTTGCCGTCATCCTGGTGTTCTGGCTGATCACCGTGGCCACCACGGTGTGGGCGACCCGGGATCGGGGGCGCCTGAGCCGTCCGGTCCTGACGATGGTGCTGCTGACCCTGGCGGTCCAGCTGCCGGGTGTCTTCACGCCTCCGCAATCCAGCAGCGACGCCTGGCGCTATGTCTGGGACGGGCGGGTGCAGCTGTCCGGCACCTCGCCCTACCGTTACGTCCCGCTCGACGACCACCTCGCCCGGCTGCGCGACCCGGTCCTGTTCCCCGGGCTGACCTCCGGGCAGCCTTCCGGGGTCACCACCCTGACCCTGCCCACCGACCGGGCCCGGCTCCTGAACCGGGCTCGGGATGACAAGCGCACCAGGATCAACCGCCCGCAGGTCCCGACCATCTATCCGCCGGTGGCCCAGCTCTGGTTCGCCGTGGTGGCTGCCGTGACTGCGTGGAGGGCCGGAACCCTCGGGATCCAGATCGGAGGTGCGTTGCTGGCGGCAGCGGTGGCGGGCGAGCTCGCGGCCTGGCTCCTGCGCCGCGGCCGGAACCCGCGCGAGACCCTCTGGTGGGCCTGGTGCCCGACCGTGATCCTGGAGGCGGGCAACGGCGGACACGTCGACATCCTCAGTGCCGCGTTCATCGTCGGCGCCGTCCTCGCCGTGTCGACGCGAGGCGGGCGCGCGGCCTCGGCCGCCGTCGCCGGCCTCCTGCTCGGCGCCGCGGCCTCGGTCAAGCTCACGCCACTGGTCCTGCTGCCGGCCTTCATGCCATTGCGCCACAACGGAATCCGACGCTCTTGGCAGACACCGTTGGTCGCGGCCGGAACCATCGTCGCGTCGTACCTGCCGCACGTGGTGGTCGCCGGCGCCCTGGTGGTCGGCTATCTGCCTGGCTACCTGTCGGAGGAGGGCGGAGGGGACCGCGCGGGAGTTCTGCGGCTGTTCGTGCCGGACAACCTGCTTACCCCGGCGATGCTCGTGGTCATGGGCGCTGTAGCCATCTGGGCCGTTCGGACGGCGAGAGCCGACGCGCCCCAGCACGCCGCTGTCGTGCTGTTCGGTTCACTGCTGCTGGTGACCACCCCGAGCTACCCCTGGTATGCCGTGCCGCTCGTCGCCCTCGCCGTGCTGGCCCAGCGCCTCGAGTGGCTGGCGGTCGCGGTCGCCGGGTACGTCGCGTACGCCGGCGCCGGCTCGTTTCCGCTCAGTGCGACCGCTGGCTACGCCCTGGCGGCGACAGTGGTCAGCACCGCGGTCTGGCGTCGCCGTCTTGGTCTTCGCGGGCGACAGGCCACGCCCGAGGCTGCCACCGTTGCCGCTCCGCCGACGAAGGGTGAGGCGACCCTCAGACCGGTCACAGGGCGAATAGAGAGATCTTGAGTGCTGCCGGATGCTGAGCTCTCGGCAATGAAGTAAGGTAAGCCTTACTTCCAATCGAGGGACACACATGTTCGCGAACTATCTCATCGGCCTGCGCGAGGGGCTTGAAGCATCCCTCATCGTGGGCATCTTGGTCGCCTACGTCGTCAAGGCGGGCCACCGTCACCGCGTGAAAGCGATCTGGGCCGGCACCGGCGCGGCGATTCTGATCTCGCTCGCCTTTGCCGCAGCCCTGTCCATCACGTCGAGCTCAATGTCCGATACAGCCGAAGGCGCCTTCGCAGGCACGATGTCGATCATCGCGGTCGCACTGGTGACCTGGATGGTCTTCTGGATGCGACGGACCGCGCGCGATCTGCGCGGTGAGCTGCACGGACGCCTGGAACGCGCCCTCTTGTCAGGAGGCGGCGCCCTCGGTCTGGTGGCCTTCGTGGCCGTTCTGCGGGAGGGTATCGAGACGGCGATGTTCTTGTGGGCCTCGACCTCAGCTTCGGACGGGACAGCAGCCCAGCTAGGCGGAGCCCTGCTCGGCATCGCCACGGCCGCTGCCATCGGCTGGGCAGTATTCCGTGGAGCCCTGCGGCTCAACCTCGCGACGTTCTTCACCTGGACGGGCGCCATGCTGATCGTTGTGGCCGCAGGGGTGCTCGCCTATGGTGTCCGCGATCTGCAGGAGGCCGGCGTCGTTCCCGGCGGCGGGTCCATCGCGTTCGACGTCAGCGGCAGCATCGACGAGCACGGCCCCCTCGGCACGCTGCTCGGTGGGTTCTTCCACTTCGACCCGATCACAACGTGGCTTCAGCTCGGGGTGTGGCTCACCTACCTCGTGGTGACCCTGTCAATCTACCTGCGCCCGCAGCGCCCGCTGGCGCCAGCGGCGACTCGCTCGTCCGAGCGCACGCTCGCCTGATCCGTTCCATTCCGGCGACCGGCCGCCGGGCCCCGCAAACTCACTCAGGTTCTCCCTCCCAGGGGTAACCTTGGGAGACGAAGGCGCCTCTGGTCACGGCCTTGTCGCCTTCGATCTCGTCGTTGAAGAGCTCCCGTCCGTGCTGGGTCTCGATGACGATCTTGGAGCCCCGCCGGTACACCGCATCGACCTTGCGGCGCTGGATCACTCGCTCAACCTGCCCCCGTCGCTGCACGCGGATCTCAGCCGGACTCAGCTGCAGCACTGGCGTGCCCAACACCACCCAGCCCGCGAATGCCAGGCCGGCTGCGAGCCCCACCACGGGGCGGCCCCAGACCAGCCAGGCTTGGTCGAAGGAAGCGAGAAGCTTGAGGGGTCCCGCGAACGGGACAAAAGGAAGCTCGGTCGCCAACCGCGCAAGGTACGGAATCACCGCGCCCAGAGCCGCTCCTCCGAGGCCGAACAGACCGAACACCCACAGCCTGCCTTCAGCGTCGAAGCCCCCGATGGTCTGCCAGGCAGTGGGCTCATCCGCTTCCTCCGCCATCGTCGCGACTATAGCGACCCTGGTCCTGACCGGCTGGTTCGGACACTTCACCGCGGCTGCGCACCGCGGTGGTGCTTGCGACCTGCCCGCCGTCGACGTGGGCGTGCGTAGAACCTCGCCCAGGTGTCCCCTGGTCAGGCGGGCGCGCGGCCTGGTACCCGGCGGTCCTCTCGTTCAGCTGCTTCCCCCTGGTGGGCCAGGTGTGTCGGCGATCCGCTGAGCAGTGCCCCTGCGACAGGTCGCCGACCGCAGGCGTGAGATAACCCGCCCATCTGCACGATGGGCGGGGATACGTCTCCTTCGGCCAGCCGGGTGCCATCCGGGTGGGTCAGTCTGCTGAGGGGGCGCTGGGGGCGGACAGCGGGCTCAGGGCGGATACCGGGCTCGGGGCCGAGACGGTGCTCAGGGCCGACGCCGCGCTCGGCGCCGAGACCGGGCTCAGAGCCGACACTGCGCTCGGGGCCGAGACCAGGGTCAGCGAGGTGATGGCGCTGTCGGG